>CAVFTC010000006.1:0-43420 GCA_963625295.1 Bacteroides faecis | reverse complement strand
AGAATTTTTGTGCAACATGACGGAAACAGCTTCAAGCAAGACGTGCGCATCAATTTGTACGGTATTGCCTTAAAAATTTTCCTTGATTTTCCTGTGTAAATAAATTATAATATATCTATATTTTATAAGTATAATTCTCTAAGGAGGACTCTTAATGAAAAAATTCAAAAAAGTCTTGGCTCTTGTCCTTGTTGCTGTGCTTTGCTTCTCGCTCGCTTCCTGCAGCATGGGTGAGGATGCCGATATCACAAAGGATAACATCAAAATCGGCGTTGTCCTGCCCGGACAGCGTGATGATGCGGACGACTATGTTCCCGATCTTTCAACGCTTCAATGTATCTCCGCCATTAACGATGTTACTTCCTTCGGCGCAGGCATTTACAGCGACAAGTTTGAATATCTCGAAAAGGTAGACCCCTCCGATGAGCAGGCTTCATATGACGCCATTAACACGCTTATCAATCGTGAATGCTCGATAATCTTCTTTGCCGATCCCGGCTATATGACGGCTATAAACAAGTATCTTTCAAGCTCTTCCTCCGACGATGATTTTTCGGGTCAAACTTCAAAGACTCAGTACATCGTATTTAACGGCGAGGATGACGGAAAGAATATCCATTCCTATACCGCCAATATTTCCGGTGCGGTTTACCTCTCGGGTATCGCCGCAGGTCTTAAAGCGAAGGAGCTTAAAGTTCCGAAGATCGGTTATCTTCTTGAATCGGCCGATGATCTTGCGCTTCTCAATGCGTTTGCTCTCGGTGCGCAGTCCGTTTACTCCGAGGTTAAGATTGACGCAAGAGTTTGCAAGGATGTAAAGAGCGATTGCCATACTCTCGTTGCAAACGGCAATGTCGTCATCGCCTCCGACTTCTACAGTCAGGAAATTGCCGACAACCGTGAGGACGCTTTCTTCTGCGGCTTCGGTTCGGATAAGCTTTCCGGTAACGAAGGTTATCTTTGCGCTCCCCGTTACGACTTTGCTCAGTATTATCTCAACACAATCGACGAAGTGATTGATTACGACGACACCGAGTACGACGAAAATGGAAAGGAAATTGACAAGTCCGACAGACTTCCCGAAATTCCCGCATACAACGGAGATTACAAGACCGGCGCAACATATCTTTCAAAGCTTGGCACTGCCGCAGCGGCAGGCACACAGCAGGCTGTTGACAGCGCAGAGGCAATGATCCTCAACGGCACACTTTCTCAGACAGTCAGCGCAACCGTTCCCGTTGCCGGCGTCACTCTTGCAAAATAAGTCAAAACAAATCATACTATTATATCAAAAACGGAGGTCATTACGATCTCCGTTTTCTTGTTGAACAAATCGTACATACGCCATCTGTTCGTGTTTGAATTATAATGATGTGTAGTTACGAAACGCTGCTTCCGACGCAATTTGCGGCATTTCAGCTCGCCTTGTTCTTTTCTCGGCGGCTTGGTTCCGATAAAAAGGCTGCCTCAGCAACGAGACAGCCTTTTTTATATTATTGTATTTTATGCGCTCTGTGCCCAGCACCACGATACATTTGCGCCCTCACGGCCTGCTTCAATGCCCTTTTTCTTTGCCGCATTGACAAACAGCTCGGCAAACTCCTCGTTGGGGAACTCTATCGTGCCCTTGGCAGTGAGATATTTACTGTCGTATACCTTCTCCTCGATTGAGAAGCCGATGACCCACCAATGAAGCTGAGCCTCACGGGAGAAGATTTTTCTGTTGCCCTGGTAAAGCTCAAGGCTCATAACCATCATGTCCTCATCGGGAGCACAGTTAAACACCGTTGTCCAAATCTTCTGCTCCGGACGGTTGTAAATGCCGACTTCAGCGCCGTTGGAGATCCAGTAAATTCCCTTCCAAATTTGGAAAAGCCAATCCTTGCCGCCATAGTTAAGGTAGATACGCTTTGTATCGTAGTCATAAATCGTGAGATTGGCAAGGAAGTCATATGTCAGGCAGAATCCGAAATTCCTTTGCCATGTATTCTTAATGGCATAGAGAACATAATCGTCAGTGTCAAGATTGAATCCGAAAACGCCCTTTTCGTTCTGTCTTTTAAGCTCGTGAGTGGTTTCATCATATACAAAATCGGAATAGAAAGTGTCCACCGTGCCGTTTTTATAGGCAACCTCTATATAAATGTTATAGATTGTATGATTTGAAGCGTTCTGCTTCGCATTGACCGACATGTGGTCAATTCCGAGAAGATACATCCTCGAAAATTCAATAATAAGACCCGAAATATCCTTATCTTGATCGTAAAGCTCGTTGGCCTTATCCTTCATTATCGGCGCAAGAGTTTCAACATCAATTCTGAAAAGCTCACAAACCTTATCCGAACCGTATGTGAAATCCGGCAATGAATTGACTATCTTTATAACATCGAGCGTACCGCCGCTTTTACGCGTCCACTCGGTGAAGATATCATTCATCACGCCGTTAACCTCAAACTTAATTTTGTTCTCATTGAAAAGATTGAAGCCGAAGGTCTTTTTGAAAACAGCATTGATTGACGAAATGATGTCAAAAAATTGTTGCGTTGTCAGATGATCCTGACCTGCGTTGTAGCCGGGATCGGTTTCGTCAAATATAACCTCACCCGAAGGAACATCCGCATCTGTTTTCGCATAAGCGAAAGCCGTTCCCATGCCGAAAATAATTGTCATCGACATTATTACGGCCAGAACTCTTTCTGAAATTTTTTTCATTATTGTTTTCTCCTTTCATCTTTATGACATTTTAATGAAAAAACTTTTTATGACCCTGCCTTATTGCCTCAAACCATGTATCTAACGCCTTGAGATCGGGCGAATATCCGGCAAGTACATTTACTATACAATAAAAAAGCACATTTGTCAAACAAAATTACAGAATTTATTTCAAATTAAAACAAATGAAATAGATAGTATTAGTACAGTTTATTGAAAATGTATAATGCACCTTGACATATGCGTTAAAATGTATTAAAATAATACAGATGTTATTATGATTTGCCGGATTGTAATATCATCCTCAGGCAAGCGGTAACGAACAGCCGTGCGCCGGAGATAATTACTGATTTATTATTTTATAACACTTTAAGACAGGAGGTGCATTTATACTTTGTTGACAATCAAAACATCACTTTTTATAGTGATCATAGTCGCCTGTGTTGTTGTTGCGGCGGCAGCGGGAGCGGTAATCGGCATCATGTATCGCAAGAAGGTAGCCGAAGCCACGATAGGCTCCGCTCAGCAGGAAGCCACCAGAATCGTGAACGAAGCCGTTTCCAAGGCCGAGTCCAAGAAGAAGGAGGCAATCCTTGAAGCTAAGGACGAAATCCATCGCCAGCGCAACGATCTTGAAAAAGAGCTTCGAGAAAGAAGAAGCGAGGTTCAGCGTCAGGAACGCAGACTTTCTCAAAAGGAAGAAAGCATTGACAAAAAGACGGAGAACATCGAGAAAAAGGAAGAACAGCTCAACAACAAGCTCAAGGCAGCCGAGAAGAAATCGGAAGAAATCGAGCTTGTTAAGCGCAGTCAGATCGAGATGCTCGAAAAGATATCGGGCTTCAACAAGGAACAGGCTAAGGATTATCTGCTCAAAACCCTTGAATCCGACCTTATTCATGAAAAAGCGGTCAAGGTTATGGAATATGAACAGAAAACAAAGGATGAAGCAGACGAAAAAGCTCGTGAAATTATTGCAACGGCAATTCAGCGCTGCGCCGCAGATCACAGTGCGGACGCTACCGTTTCCGTCGTTGCTCTGCCAAACGACGAGATGAAGGGACGCATAATCGGCCGTGAGGGACGAAACATCAGAACGCTTGAAACAATTACCGGCGTCGATCTTATAATCGACGATACGCCGGAAGCAATTACGGTTTCATGCTTCGACCCGGTTCGACGTGAAATTGCAAGACTTACCCTTGAAAAGCTCATTGCTGACGGCAGAATTCACCCCACCAGAATTGAAGAGCTTTATGAAAAATCAAAGCGTGAGGTTGAACATACCATCAAGCAGACGGGTGAAAGAGCCGCTATTGACGCAGGCGTCAACGGAATTCATCCCGAACTTATTAAACAGCTCGGCAAGCTGAAATACCGTACCAGCTACGGTCAGAATGTGCTCAATCATTCACTTGAGGTTTCCTACCTCGCCGGTCTTATGGCAGCCGAGCTCGGCGCAGATGTTAAGACGGCGAAGCGTGCTGGTCTTCTCCATGATATCGGAAAGGCTCTCGACCACGAGATGGAAGGCTCACACATTGAGCTTGGCGTTGAATACGCCAAAAAATACAGGGAAAACGAAAATGTTGTTCATGCGATCGAAGCTCACCACGGCGATGTTGAAGCAAGAACAATTGTTGCTTGTCTCGTTCAGGCGGCCGATGCAATATCCGCTGCAAGACCGGGAGCAAGAAGAGAAAATCTTCAGAACTATATCAAGAGACTTGAAAAACTTGAAGAGATCACAAACTCATTCCCATGCGTTGAAAAATCGTATGCCATTCAGGCAGGCCGTGAGGTTCGTATCATGGTTAAACCGGATGCGGTTTCGGACGATCAGATGGTGCTTGTTGCCAGAGATATCGTCAAGAAAATCGAGGATGAAATGGAGTATCCCGGACAGATCAAGGTCAACGTTATTCGCGAAAACCGCGTAACAGACGTTGCAAAATAATTTTTGAAATAGATCAAAGCTGAAAATAATCAGGCGTTTCGGAAATAACCCGAAACGCCTTTTTAATTTGCTTGTAAATTTTCTGCAAAATCATGTGCATGATTTAAGTCTGCTTTTATATTCGTCACGCTTGCTTTCTATGACATTGTTTTTGTTGAGGTTTAGGTTGAGAATTTCTCTGACCTTAAAAAAGTCCTCCGTCATAAAATCGCCTGCAATTATGTTTGCCCGGGCAAGATACTTCGGCGTGTTGGCTATTGTGTTGATTAGCGCCTTAAAGTGCCAGCGCAAGGCCTTGTCAAGCTTTCTCGGGAAAACTACTCCGATATCTGTTCCGAGGTTCGGCGTCTGCTGAGTCTGAAACCAGTAAAATCCGCTTGTGTCATTTGTGTCAAAAAACTCGGTAGCCTCCGTTACAAATTCATGGGCATGCTTACCGTGACGCTTCTTTTCCCACGGAAGAATATGCGGACAATTGACACTGTACTTGTATTCCTCACAGTAGTTGATCATTATGTATCGCTTGCCGGACTTTCTCATATCGCTCATTGTAACATCGCCGACATTTTCAAAATCGGTAAAAGCGTACTTCGACGGTTCAATCGTTCTTTCAAGAATTTCATCAACCCTTTTGGGATCAGCATAAAAGCTGACATTAAACGGGCCGAGCTTTTGCGGCTGATATTCTCTGATATCAAGGACAAAGAACTCGCTCGGATGCTCGTCCATAACCTTGCGAAGCTTCATCATTTCCGGTTCAAAAGGCAAGCCTTTTTTTATTCCGTGGCAAAAAACAATCTGACCGTTTTTGTCGGTATCAATACGAACACAGAAATGGCGAATACCGTATTCAAACTGCTGAGCAAGGTCGCCGTCCTGGCAGCAGGCAATGGGCTTCATCTTGAAGCTGCCGGCATTGTGTGCGCTGGGAATTACGACATTGCAAAGCTTCACATCGTCCTTGATGTAAGACATCCATTCTGAATAGATCAACATTTTCACCTCTCTTAAATGTTGTAGCAAATATTTATCTTATGCCTCAAGACCTCTTTAATGCTGTCGATCGCGCCTCTCATATAAATCTTCGGGTCAAAAACATCGGGATCTTTGGCAAATTCCGCTTTTATTCCGTTGGTGTAAGCCTGGCGAAGCTCGGTTGCAAAGTTTATCTTTGTAATTCCTGCGGCGATGCAGTCCTTGAGAACCTCGTCCGAAAGGCCGGAAGCGCCATGAAGAACCAGCGGAGTGTCAATTGCGGCATGGATCTCCTTTATGCGTTCAACATTGATGTGCGGCGTTCCCTTGTAAACGCCGTGAGCCGTGCCGACACCGATTGCCAGCGTGCTTACATTTGTTCTTCTGACAAATTCTTCGGCTTCGCTGACCTTAGTATAGCTCGCTTCCAGGTCGGTATCGCCCTCTTCCTTGCCGCCGATGGTTCCAAGCTCACCCTCAACGGAAACGTCCATCGGAAGCGCAAAATCCGTAACTTCCTTTGTGAATTTTATGTTATCCTCAAACGGCATAAGACTTCCGTCAAACATAACGGATGAAAAGCCGCCGGCAACGCATTTCTTTGCAAGGCTCAGGCTGCTGCCGTGGTCAAGATGCAGCGCATAATCCACCGGGCAATCCGCCATAAGCTCACGCATCATAGCAGGATAAATTGCAATTCCACCGTAGTTCAATGTTCTCGGAATCATTTGTACAATGACCGGAGTGCGCATCTCGTGCATAATCTCCGAAACAGCCATTGCCGATTCGAGATTATCAATATTGAATGCAGGGATTGCGTAATTCTCTTTTTCGGCTCTTTTCATGAGTCGTGCCGAAGAAACAACCATAAAAACACCTTCGTTCTGAATGATTTATTCTTTAAAATTGATTATTTTCCAACCGTCAACAATATATACGATGCCCGAAACGACGGAAATTATTGCGGTTATTCCCATCAGAATATTCGATATGAGGCTCATATTCAAGCCGAGCGAAAACGCTGCGGAAATTTCGCAAAGAAGCATAACGACGATGAACGAAACCATTTGCGTTACGGTTTTGATTTTTCCGCCAATATTGGCAGGGATAACCACATTTTGCGATGCGGCTATCATTCTCAGCGAGGTTACCGCAAAGTCACGGGTAAGTATTATCATAACTATCCATATGCTGCACAGCCCGTCCTGCATAAATGCGAGCAGACCTGCCGTGACAAGCATTTTGTCGGCAATCGGGTCAAGCAGCTTGCCGAAGTTCGTTACGATGTTATTTTTTCGTGCGATCCGTCCGTCAATCGCATCGGTTATTGCACCGAGAGCAAAAATAACGGCGGAAATCAAAAATTTATGTTCGATGCCGGCGAGATATATCGCAAGAAAAATCGGAGCGACAAACATTCTGCCGACTGTTATTTTATTCGGTAAATTCATTTTAATACCATGCCTTAGTAATTTGCTGTGGAAAATCTCGGTTAAGCCTTAGCTTCGCCGATGAGGTCGTAATCCTCAACATCAAAAATCTCGACCTCGACAAAATCGCCGATTTCAAGATCCTTATGCGAAGTGAACATCACAAGTCCGTCAATTTCGGGAGCGTCCATATAGGTTCTGCCCGTGTAGCTGTCGGAATATCCGTCATACTCCTCAACGACGACCTTATAGTTCTTACCGATTTTTTCGTTATTCTTTTCTTCCATAATGCTGTATTGATCCTGCATTATGACCTCGCCTCGGCGGGCTTTAACATCATCTTCAACTTGATTTTCCATGTCATATGCCGGAGTGCCCTCCTGCGGCGAGAAGGTGAACACACCCAAGCGGTCAAACTCTATCTCATTGACAAACTCGGCAAGCGTTTCGAATTCTTCATCGCCCTCGCCGGGGAAACCGACAATAAATGTGGTTCTGATAACGACATCGGGAATTTCGGTTCTGAGCTTGGAAATAACGCTGCGAATAAGCGCCTGATCCCCTCTGCGATTCATCGCCTTGAGAATTTTGTCGTCGGCGTGTTGGAGCGGAAGGTCAATATAATTGACGACCTTTTCCTGATTTTTCATTGTTTCGATAAGCTCATCCGTGATTCTGTCGGGATAGCAATAAAGCAATCTTATCCATTCGAGGGAATCAATTTTGCAAAGCTCGTTGAGAAGCTCCGGCAGCTTAAGCTCACCGTAAAG
Organism: Bacteroides faecis; assembly: GCA_963625295.1. Classification (GTDB taxonomy): domain Bacteria; phylum Bacillota; class Clostridia; order Oscillospirales; family Acutalibacteraceae; genus CAG-488. The sequence goes on along the minus strand of CAVFTC010000006.1, from coordinate 35,576 downwards.
GTCAAGTCCGTAGCTCGTGGTATCCTGAGCAATGAGTATAAGCTCCTTTACGCCTGACTCGGCAAGCTGCTTTGCTTCGTCGATAACATTTTCCATGCTGCGGCTGCGCATTTTTCCTCTGATAGACGGAATCGTGCAATAGGTGCAGCGATTTGAGCAGCCCTCGCCGATTTTGAGATATGCCCAATACTGCGGCGTGGTGAGAATTCTCTGACCCTCAAGCGGAAGATCACATCGGGACGGATATTTTTCAACCGTATCAACGCCGGTCATGACCTCCTCGACGGTCTTGATTATATCTCCGTTTGCGCCGATACCTACAACGGCGTCCACCTCGGGAATTTCCTTAACGATTTCTTCCTTATATCTTTGCGCAAGACAGCCGGTAACGATAACCTTGCCGATGACGCCTTCCTTTTTCAGCTCGACCATATCAAGAATGTTTTCTATAGCTTCCTTCTTGGCGTCGTCAATAAAGCCGCAGGTGTTAACGATAACGGCGTCGCAGCCATCAACATAATCGACAATTTCCCAGCCCTCGGCGTCCATGAGTGCCAGCATATGCTCGGCGTCAACCTGATTTTTCGGACAGCCGAGAGAAATCATTCCAACCTTGTAATTCATAAAATCACCTTAGTAATCCTCGTAATATTCATCATCGGAGAATTCGCTCATCGCTTCACGGATATCGGAAAACGAATATCCCATTCGCTGCAAAGCGGAAAAAACTTTTTTTCGTCCGACTTCATCATTCATTCTATTATAATATCTTTTGCCGATAATATCAACTATTCTTTGAATATTATCAGGTTCTTCTTCGTCAAAAAGTGCTTCAACCGCCTCATTTGCGATATCTGCGGATATTCCCTTTGCCCTTAGCTCGGCTCTGATACGCATTTTCCCGAATTTTTTGTGTTCAAAAAGCTCACGGGCATAGTTTTCGGCATATCGCTCATCGTTGATTAAATTAAGCTCAAGCAGCTTTTCAACCGCTTCGTCAACATATTCCGCATCATGCTTGCGCAGAAGCTTTGTGCGGATCTCCCTCTCGGAATGGTCACGGTAATCAAGGCTGTTCAGCGCACTGTTAAAAGCACGGCGAGAGCCTGCCGCCTCCTCAAAGGCAGTAAGCTCCTCCTCATTTATTTCATCTCCGGAGATATAGCCGCAGGAAAACCAAAAATTATCGTCAACCGTCAGCAAATATTCCCCGTCGATGTATATGTGTATTTTGTCCTTGCGTCCGTCCTTAGCCGTGATCTTCATTATTCGTCATCAACCGCAATGTCAAGCTTCGCCTTGGCGGAAATATTTTCAGCCGGAGCTTCCTCGGAAGTAGGCTTCGCCGAGGCCTTGCCCTTTGCGCCCTTTTTGGAAACACCCGACTTGCAAGCCTGAAGCATTTTATCCTTATCGGCATAGACCTTTGCCTTGACTTCGTCATAAAGCGCCTGATCGTTCTTCAAAAGCTCCTTAACATTTTCACGACCCTGACCAAGACGGGAATCACCGTAAGAGAACCATGCGCCGCTCTTATGGATAACATCCATTGCAACGGCAATATCAAGAAGCTCGCCGACCTTGGAAATGCCTTCGCCGTAAATTATGTCAAACTCCGCCTCCTTGAACGGGGGAGCGACCTTGTTCTTGACAATTTTGACCCTCGTTCTCGAACCGATAAATTCGCCGTTCGTGCCCTTGATAGTCTCAGCTTTTCTGACATCCATGCGCATTGAGGCATAGAATTTAAGCGCACGACCGCCGGTGGTCGTTTCGGGATTGCCATACATCACGCCGATTTTTTCACGGAGCTGATTTATGAAAATAATAATAGTATTCGACTTGTTGATTGCGCCGGCAAGCTTTCTGAGTGCCTGCGACATAAGCCTTGCGTGCTGACCGACATGGGAATCGCCCATCTCTCCCTCAATCTCCGAACGGGGAACAAGAGCGGCAACCGAGTCAACAACAACAATGTCAATTGCACCGGAGCGAACGAGAGCTTCGGCAATTTCAAGAGCCTGCTCGCCGTTATCTGGCTGCGAAACCAGCAACGAGTCAACATCTACGCCGAGATTGGCGGCATAAACCGGATCAAGAGCGTGCTCCGCATCAATAAAAGCGGCTTCTCCGCCGGCCTTCTGTGCCTCGGCAACTGCGTGCAGCGCAAGCGTTGTCTTACCCGATGACTCCGGACCGTATATTTCAACAATTCTGCCCTTGGGAAGTCCGCCGATGCCTGTTGCGGCGTCGAGAGCCATTGAACCGGTTGAAATAGCCTCAACATTCATGGCAACATTCTGACCCAAACGCATGACCGTTCCTTTTCCGTATTGCTTTTCAAGCTGAGCTATAGCTGTTTCAAGAGCCTTTTGTTTATCAGCCATTTATAATCACACTCCGTATCCGTACAAATGTTCGATGAATACATTATACTATAAAACAATAAAAATTGCAACTACTTTTGAATAATTTTAGAAAAAAATCAGAGAAAATTTGTTGTTTCTTAAAAAATTGTCGATTTTGCCGCTCGATTACAGCCTCGTCGAACGGTAAAATAACGCTGTTTCTATTGAAAAAAATGCTTTTTATGGTATACTATAGAATATTGAAATGTAAACGGAGGTTGGGGTATGAACCTGTTACACATGAAATATGCCGTGGAAATTGCGGAAACTAAATCCATCAACAAGGCTGCGGAAAAGCTCTTTGTCGGTCAGTCGGCGCTCAGCCGTGCCGTAAAGGATTTGGAAGCGAACCTCGGAGTTACGCTTTTTGAAAGAAGCGCAAAAGGAATGTTCCCGACTCCCGACGGCGAGGTCTTTGTTCGCTATGCCAAAACTGTGCTCAAGCAGGTTGATGCGATTGAAAATATGTTCAGCGAGGATCACAGCGCCAAAACTCAGTTTTCGATTTCCGTTCCGAGGGCAAGCTATATTGCCGACGCATTCGCAAGATTTTCAAGGCTTATCGAAAAAGGCTCGGAAGCGGAGCTTTTCTACAAGGAAACAAATGCGCTGCGTGCGATCAAAAATATTCTAAATGACGAGTTCAAGCTGGGAATAGTCCGCTACGCCGAGAGCTTTGACAAATACTATAAAAATATGATGGACGAAAAAGGGCTTGAATACGAGCTGATAACCAAATTCAGATATATGCTGCTTTTCCACAAGGACAGTCCTCTTGCAAAAAAGGACGAGGTGACCTACGACGATCTGCGTGACCTTGTTATGATTGCCCACGCCGACCCGTATGTGCCGTCGCTTCCGTTCTCCGAGGTAAAAAAGGAGGAGCTTCCGGACAATTCCGACCGTAAGATTTTAATTTTCGAGCGTGCGAGCCAGTTTGAGCTTCTTGCCGAAAATCACGAGACCTTCATGTGGTCATCGACGATCCCACAGCAGCTTCTTGAGCGTTACGGCTTGGTTCAGCGTTATTGTCCCGATAACAAGCGTGTATATAAGGATGTTCTTATTCACCGAAAGGATTACTCGCTTTCCGAAATCGACAATATGTTCATCGAGGAGCTTGTGAAATCCAAAAGAGAAACCTTCGGAGAGGAGATATGAAGCATGAAATGGATGATTGCTTCCGACATTCACGGCAGCGCATACTGGTGCCGTAAGCTCATTGAAAAATACAAGGAGGAGCAGGCGGACAGGCTCATTCTGCTCGGCGACCTGCTTTACCACGGACCGAGAAACGATTTACCCGACGAATATGCGCCGAAGCAGGTTATTTCAATGCTCAACGCTATGAAAGACGAGATTCTTTGCGTCAGGGGAAATTGCGAGGCGGAGGTCGACCAAATGGTTTTGGATTTCCCCGTTCTTGCGGATTACGCCCTGCTTGCTCTTGATAAAAGAATGATATTCCTCACCCACGGTCATGTTTACAACGAAAGTAATGTTCCGCCGCTCAAAAACGGAGATATACTTCTTCACGGACACACCCATGTGCCGAAGTGCGTTGAGCACGAGAGCTATATTTACATGAACCCCGGCTCGGTCTCGATACCCAAGGAAAACAGCCACCACGGATATATGACGCTCGAAAACGGTAAATTCCTATGGAAGGATTTTGACGGAAACATTTTAAGGCGATACACAATTTGAATCCATATAAGAATCAAGGCAACACCTCAATTAAGCGGTGCTGCCTTTAATTTTTGTTGTTTATCTGTTTAGCGGATAGAATCCATAAGCTCCTCAAAGGTGTTTATCGTCACAGAGCCTGCAACATTACCCGTTGCAACAATCTCCTCGTTAACACCCGAAAGAATGCTGCTGTAGTCGTTATCCTCAAGGATATAACCTATCTGGTCGTTCATGAGGCCGAATACAAGAAGCTCCTTGTCCGTTCCGACGATGTCCTGAAGCGACGGATAGTCAAAATCCGTACCCGTCCACGAATGGTCTGCGTCAAGATATCCACCATAAGCGATTGCCGGCTCAAGCTCGCCGGGAATTATCGCAACCGCAAGCTTTGTGCCGATTTCAAGATAGCCAAGCTCCGTTGCAACCTCAAGCACATTGTTTGCGTCGTCCGTTGCAACAACGGTATTTGTGAGCGCACCAAGCTTGCCTGCGAATGCAAGGATCTGATTGGTAACGGGAACATAGTATTCCTTCATTCTGTAGTTGAGAAGAGGAGCAACCTCTGTTTCAGCTTCATCGGACTCGACTATATGCTTGCCGAGAGCCGTGCCGTAAATCTTGAGAGAATCAAGTCTTGAAGTTCCCTCGGGGATTTCAAGGTTGTCATATTCGGAGCTGATTGCAAGCTCTGCGCCCTGAATCTGGATGAAGTTTGCGCCTGCCTTATTGACTTCCTGCTCAACATAGTACGGATAGTCGCCTGTAATCTCAGTTCCTCCCGCACCGTTGCCGACAGCATGGATAGACATGTTGCAAAGCCATGTTTCCTTTGCGCCGTTATCGGGTACAAAGCGGAAACGGTGAACCATTGTGTCATATACCTTAGGCTCACGCTTATCACGGATAAAGTCACCGGACTCAATTTCGGAATAGTACATTTTGCCCGTTGTCATTGAATTAACGGCTTCCTTCACGGAATCCACCGTAACATCATAAAGATGCTTCATGAAGCTCGAATTCTGACCGTTGAGAAGCTTGTAGCTCGTTCCGAATGTATTGTTAAGCGCATTGAGAGCGGGGTTGGCAAAAATCATCTTTACAAGATCGCCGTTCATTCCGAAGGTATCAACGCAGCTGTGCTGATGGAGAACGGAAATGTTTATTCCGACGATGTTGTTTGCCGTTGCAAAATCCGCAAGCTCCTTACGAATACCTCTTACATCGGTGCTCGACATTCCGAAGCCGTCAATAACGGCGAAAACAAGAGTTCCCCTGCCGCTGCCGTCGTTTATGGCAATAACACGGACGCGCTGATCGTCATAGATAGCGGTTGCCGCCTTGGACTTCGGGAATGAAAGGCTGCCGCCGACATAATGCTTGCCGTCAAGCTCATCGCCTGTCTGAAGCGAAGCACTGCCGTAGCCGAGACTCCAAACTGCGTTTGCCGCAGGAGCGCTGAGGTAATCCTCCATGCCCTCAAAGAACATATCGCTTGTGAAATTTTCCTTCTGCTCGAATTTGTACGACGGGATACTCTTATTAAGACCCTTAACAAGAGCGTCAATAATCTGATCCGCCAGCTTGTAAAGCGACTTGAGCATCATGTTGCCAAGCTCGTCCCACGAGGTTGGGATTTTAATGCTGCCGAAGTCAAAGCTTGTAACGGCAACGGACTCATCGGTCGCCGTCTCAACCGCAAGGGCACTGCTCGTCAGAGCAACGCTGAACACGGTGAAGACCATGACGACACAAAGGAGCAATGATATTACTTTTTTCATAATATATCACCTTTCTGAATATAATTCTGTGAGTATAATTCTATCACAAAACCTGTAAATTTACAACAAAAATGGCTTTGTGAAAAACTGCTGAAAAAAGGAGCTGATTTTTGTATGAATTGTTCTATCGCCGAGCTTAGAAACAAGGAGGTCATCTGCAAGCTCAACGGCACAAGAATAGGTAATGTTGACGATGTGGAGCTGGATGTCAACAGCGGCAAGCTCGTTTCAATCATTATTTACGGAAAAGGAAAGATAATGGGCGTTTTCGGAAAAAGCGAGGACATTGTGATTCCGTGGGACAGCATTGATGTTATCGGAGACGATACGATCCTCGTAAACTGCGAATGTCCCGTTCCTCAAAAATAAGGGCAACACCGCAGCTCACAAAAAGATATGGGCTGCGGTGTTTTTATTCTGCTTTTGACATTATTTCAAGAGCCTTGTTTATAACCGCAAGCTGATCCTCGCCCGGCATGACCTTAACGGCTATATGCGGCTTGCCTGCGGCAGAAACCGTTATCCTGCCACGCATATATTTTGCAAGCCTTGAAATTTTTTCCATATCGAGCGTTTCGATAAAGAGCTTAACATTTGTTCCCGTTCTTCCTATTTCATAAACTCCCTGCTGCAAAGCGGTGTTTCTGAGAAGCGAAACCGTGATAAGACCCTGAACACACTGCGGCGGTTCTCCGAAACGGTCGATAAGCTCATCCAATACATCTTCTGCGTCGTCATGGTTTTTAATATCCGCAATTCTGCGATACATTGCCAGCTTTTGCGGAACATCATCAATATAATCGGCAGGGATATGTGCGTCGATCGGCAGGTCGATGAGACACTCTTTTTCGGGTATAACCGGAAGCTCACCCTTCTCCTCACGAACAGCCTGGTCGAGCATTTTCAGATACATATCGTATCCGACCGACTCCATATGTCCGTGCTGCTGCGCTCCGAGAATGTTGCCTGCTCCTCTGATTTCGAGATCACGCATGGCAATATGGAAGCCCGAACCGAACTCGGTATATTCACGGATAGCCGTAAGTCGCTTTGCGGCAACCTCGGTCAGCTCCTTGCCTCGCCTGAATGTAAAATATGCGCTTGCACGCCTTGATGAGCGTCCTACACGACCTCTTATCTGGTGAAGCTGCGCAAGTCCGAGTCTGTCAGCGTCCTCGATTATCAGCGTATTGACATTCGGCACATCAACACCCGTTTCGATGATTGTTGTACAAACAAGCACATCAATGTCGCCCTCTATCAGATCCCTCCAAATATCGCTCAGCTTATCCTCGGTCATCTGACCGTGGGCAACGGCAATATTCGCTTCGGGCAGAAAATTCTTGAGCTTTGAAGCCATTCTTTCAATCGTTTCCGTCCTGTTGTGTAGGTAGTAGACCTGACCGCCTCGACGAAGCTCGGATTGGATTGCCTGAACGATCACATCAAAATTGTATTCAATTACATAGGTCTGAACAGGATGTCTGTCATGCGGTGCTTCCTCAATGATCGACATGTCTCTGATTCCCGTCATCGCCATGTTGAGCGTTCTCGGGATTGGGGTTGCGCTGAGCGTGAGCACATCAACAGTGGGATACTGTTCCTTGAGCTTCTCCTTTTGCGCAACACCGAAACGCTGCTCCTCATCGACGATTATCAGTCCGAGGTCACGGAACTCGATATCCTTCGAGATGAGCCTGTGCGTTCCTACGATAATATCGACATATCCCCTTTTGAGATCCTGTTTAATTTTCTTCTGCTGATTTACCGGAACAAAGCGTGAGATCATCTGCGCTTCTATTGGAAATCCCTCAAATCGCTTGCAGATAGTTTGATAATGCTGGAGGGCAAGAATGGTCGTCGGTACAAGGATTGCGCATTGCTTACCGTCGGCAACGCACTTGAATGCCGCACGAAGCGCAACCTCGGTCTTGCCGAAGCCGACATCACCGCAGAGCAGTCTGTCCATCGGGTACGGCTTCTCCATATCGTTCTTTATCTCCTGAATACAGCGAAGCTGATCGTCCGTTTCCTCATACTCAAAGCGGCGCTCAAAATCATTCTGCATATCAATATCGGGCGAAAAAGCAAAGCCCTTTATTTGCGTTCTCTTTGTGTAGAGAGCGATAAGCTCCTGAGCAATATCCTTGACCGCCGAACGGACACGGGAACGGGTTTTCTGCCATTCCTTGCCGCCGAGCTTGTTGAGCTTGACCGTGCCGTTTTCGCCCCTTGAGCCTATATATCTTGAAACCTGGTCAAGCTGGGTTACGGGCACATAGAGAATATCGCCCTTGTCGTATTTTATTTTTATGTAATCCTTTATATTTCCGTCGGCCTCAAGGCTTGTTATGCCCTCAAAAATACCGATACCGTGAGCGGTGTGAACAATATAATCGCCCTTGTGAAGATCCTCAAGCGAATTGAAAACAGCCGCCTTGTTGACCTTTTTGTTGGATTTTCTCACAGGCAGAGCCGTTCGGCTGCCGTAGGTTATGACGGTCAGTCCCGCATCGGGATATTCAAAGCCTGCCGAAAATCCGCCGGGCAGCACAATTACCTTGTTGGGAATAAGCTCCTCGGGAGCAGAGGACATATACGCCGTTGAAAAGCCCTCGCCCTGCAAATCGGAAGCCAGAGCCTGAGCCGATTTATCCGTACCGGCTATGACAAAAACTGAATGTCCCTTTTTCTGATACATCGGCTTGATATCGTCAACAAGCACGCTCATTGAACCGTTCCACGGCGAAAATTGCCGTGCGTTAAATGTAACAAGACCCTTGACCGGAGTATCAAACGAGCCTCTCGCTATGTTGTCAAGATAGACAGCACCGAGATCCTCGTAAATTCTCAAAAGCTCGCCGAATTCAAGCATAAATCGGTCAAGTCCCTTGCAGATAACGCCCTCCTCAAGGAAAGCCTTCAGTTCCTCGTGAAAAAGCTCAAGAGAAGCGTTTGCGTGCTCCTTGACGGCAAAGCTCTCGCTGACGAACAAAAGAGGCTCGTCAATATAATCAAAAATCGTCGCCGCACACGGATAAATAAGCGGCAGATATCTGTCGATATTCGGCAGATGAATTCCGCCGTTAAGCTTCTCCAGGTCGGCTGAAAGCAGCTGCTTCGCCTGAACCGAGCCTTTGCCCTTCGTCTTTGCGATCTGCTCCTCAATAAGGTCGGCAAGCTTGACGGGACTGCAGCAAATTTCGTTTGCCGGCGTTATCACCACGGAATTGGTGGAATCAATTCGCCGCTGGCTCTCGGTATCAAAGGTTGACAGACAGTCTATGCTGTCGCCCCAAAATTCAACTCTGTACGGATTGGCGCAGTCGGGCGAAAAGATGTCGATTATTCCGCCTCTGACAGCGAATTGACCCGAGCCGTCAACCTGAGTGCTCCTTGTGTAGCCGGCGTTGATGAGCCTGTCGATAAGCTCATCCTGCTCGACCGTTTCGCCGACTGTAAGAGTTATCCTCTTTTCAATAAGCTCCTCCGGCGGAATGGTCAGCTGCAAAGCCGCTTCAACCGAGCAGACGACGGCACGCACGCTGCCGTCAACAAGATGGCCGAGCACGCTCAGTCTTGAATGCTCGTAATCACGGGATTTTATGTCGTCAGGGCGCAAGGATATGTCTCCGGCGGGATACATCGCAGCATCACAGCCAAAGGCGTTGAGATCTTTGCACAGCTTATTCGCCGAGCTTTCATCGGGCGTTATAACTATTGCTTTGTGAGGTGAAAGGTCTTGACAAAGTGCCGAAATAATATGCGCCTTATGAATCTGCGACAATCCGAGCGCACCTGCAGGCAAGCGTCGGTTCGTCACATTGTAAAGCAGCGAACGGTACTCGTTAAGCCCTTTCAGAGCCTTTGTAAAACAGGACATTCTTAGCTCCAATCTATATTATACTATGTTCTCTCATATCTTGTTTAAGCTTCTCAAAATCACGGTCGGCGAAGCAGTGTGCACTCATGCCAAGCCGCTTGGCGGCGTCGATATTCGCCTGCACATCGTCGATAAAAAAGCATTCCTCCGGCTTCAATGAAAACTCATCGAACAAGGCTCTGTAAAGCTTCTCATTGGGCTTGATTTCATTATAATATGCCGAAATAATAAATCCGTCGAAAAATGCAAACGCAGGCACGCTTTTTTTGAATTCGTCAAACCAATCGGGACAATTTGAAAGAAGATATATCTTGTACCCGTTCTCCTTGAGTGCTTTGACCACGGGGTACATTTCATCAATCGGCGGCATCTCCGCTTCACGCTCAAGCACCATTCTGCGTACCTCGGCATGAAGCCTTTCGGGCAGGCGGCTCGTCATTTTTTCCAAAGCCTCTTCAACGGAAATATCACCCTTATCCATTGCCGACCACTCTTTTGAACGAAAAATATTTTTGAGAACGGCTTCCCTCTCCTCAGGAGCAAAATGATTTTCAACCGAACGCATCGGGTTAAAATCAATCAGGACTCCGCCCATGTCAAACACAATATTTTTTATCATTCAACCGCCTCCGTTCTCAGCCTCGCCTATTATCGTAAAACTACAGAGTATTATATAACAGTTTCACGCAAAAATCAATGAAGCCGAATTAAATATTTTTGGCAATACAGCTCAATGTTGCCCTTGATTTCTGCTTCTGTGTATGTTATATTTATATTGGTATTTTGTACCGACAGATTATAATATGAAAAGGCGGCGATTTTATGAAAACAGTAATCCTTGCGGGCGGATTCGGAACAAGAATAAGCGAGGAAAGTCATCTTATCCCCAAGCCGATGGTCGAAATCGGCGGAATGCCTATTCTCTGGCATATAATGAAGATCTATTCGGCATACAGCTACAACGATTTCATTATCTGCTGCGGCTACAAGCAGCATGTTATCAAGGAATACTTCGCCGACTATTTCCTTTACAGAAGCGACATAACCTTTGACTTTACCGACAACGGAAAAATGATAGTTCACTCAAACGAAAACGAGCCTTGGAAGGTCACGCTTGTTGACACCGGGCTTAACACGATGACCGGCGGCAGAGTTAAAAGAATCCAAAAATATATCGGCGACGAGCCGTTTATGCTGACATACGGCGACGGCGTTGCCGACATCAACATCGACGAGCTTGTTAAGTTTCATAAAAACAACGGACACATCGCCACACTGACCGCAGTTAATATCGGTCAGCGCTTCGGCGTGCTTGATATCGAGGACGACAACAAGATATCCTCTTTCCGTGAAAAGAGCGACAATGACGGCGGTCGTGTCAACGCAGGCTTCATGGTGCTTGAACCGAAAATTTTCGACTTTATCGACGGCGATGAAACCGTTTTTGAAAAAAAGCCGCTCGAAACCTGCGCCTCGCTCGGACAGCTTGACGCCTATATGCACGACGGCTTCTGGAAACCGATGGACACACTCAGAGAAAAACAACAGCTTGAAAAAATGTGGGCAGATTCGACTGCGCCGTGGAAAATTTGGTAAAGCTAAGTCAAGACCGCACAATTCAATTGTGCCTAAACCTAACGGAGTAATTATTATGCTTGATCTTTCTTTTTACAAAAACAAAAGGGTTCTCGTCACGGGTCACACGGGCTTCAAGGGAACATGGCTTTGCAGCATTCTCCTGCTTGCCGGTGCAGATGTGACGGGCTATTCGCTTGAGCCGCCGACCGATCCGAGCATGTTTGAAATCACGCAGCTCGGCAAAAGGATGAATTCCGTAATCGGCGATATCAGGGACTATGAGCATCTGAAAAAAGTTTTTGACGAGGTTCAACCCGAGATAGTTTTGCATCTTGCAGCTCAACCGATCGTGCTTGAATCCTATAACAATCCAAAATATACATATGAAACCAATGTGATGGGCACGGTCAACATTCTTGAATGTATCAGAACAAGCCGTTCGGTCAAATCATTCCTCAATGTCACGACCGATAAGGTTTACAAAAACGACGAGACGATATGGGGCTTTCGTGAGAATGAGCCTCTTGACGGCTTTGATCCCTATTCAAACTCAAAATCCTGCTCCGAGCTGGTGACCCACAGCTACAAAAGCTCGTTTTTTGCGGATAATCATGTAAGAATTTCAACGGCGAGAGCGGGCAATGTTATCGGCGGAGGCGACTTTGCCGCAAACAGAATCATTCCCGACTGCGTAAGAGCGGCGATGAACGGCGAGGATATCAAGGTCAGAAATCCGAACTCGATCCGTCCGTACCAGCATGTGCTTGAACCGCTTTATGTCTATTTAATGATAGCTGCGGCGCAGTATGATAACGCCGATGTTGCCGACTGGTACAATGTAGGGCCGAACGAATCCGATTGCCTGACAACTGGCGAGCTGGCAGGCTGCTTCTGTGACGCATGGGGCGGCGGTCAAGGCTTCGTTGCCGAGCACAAGGACGGACCTCACGAAGCCAACTTTCTCAAGCTCGACTGCTCAAGGGTCAAATTCGTTTTCGGATGGAGGCCGAGATGGTCAGCTCGTCAAGCGGTTGAAAAAACCGTTGAATGGACAAAGGCCTATGCCAACAACGAAAACATGGCAGAATACACAGATAAGCAGATAAAAGATTTTTTCAGGAGAAACGGCGATGAATGATAAAGAACAGTTACATAACGAAATACTCGAAAAGGTAAAGGAATACTGCGACAAATATCACAATGTTCCGACCGAATTCAAGGAGGGTCAGCGAATCCCCTACGCTTCACGAGTTTATGACTCGGAGGAAATGGTGAACCTTGTTGACAGTGCGCTTGAATTCTGGCTCACAGCAGGAAGATATACCAAGCAATTTGAAAGCGATTTTTGCAAATATCTCGGTGTGAGGTTTTGCTCGCTCGTCAATTCCGGCTCAAGCGCAAATCTTGTCGCTTTTATGACTCTCACCTCTCCCCTGCTCAAGGAAAGAGCGATCAGACCGGGCGACGAGGTCATAACCGTTGCGGCAGGCTTTCCGACAACCGTGACGCCGATGATACAATTCGGCGCTGTTCCCGTTTTTGTCGATGTAAAGCTTCCTAATGCCGACATTGACGCTTCGATGCTTGAAGAAGCGTATTCCGATAAAACAAAGGCGGTCATGGTTGCCCATACGCTCGGCAATCCGTTTGATCTCAAGGCAGTTAAGTCTTTCTGCGACAAGCACAAGCTTTGGCTCGTTGAGGACAACTGCGATTCGCTCGGCTCAACCTACACAATTGCCGGTGAGACGAAGTTCACCGGCACGATAGGCGATATCGGCACAAGCAGCTTCTATCCGCCGCACCACATGACAATGGGCGAGGGCGGCGCAGTTTACACGAATGATCCCCTTCTTCACAAAATCATTCGTTCGATGCGTGACTGGGGTCGCGACTGTATGTGCGAACCGGGTCAGGACAACCTCTGCGGTCATCGCTTTGACAAGCAGTACGGTGAGCTTCCGCTCGGCTATGACCATAAATATGTCTATTCTCACTTTGGATATAACCTTAAAGCAACCGATATGCAGGCGGCAGTCGGCTGCGCTCAGCTGAAGAAATTTCCAAGCTTCGTCGAAAAAAGAAAGCACAATTTCAAGGTGCTTCATGACGCTCTTGAATGTGTTTCCGATAAGCTCATGCTTCCCGAGGCGAACGAGAATTCCGACCCGAGCTGGTTCGGCTTCTTCATCACCTGCAGGGAGGGCGTTGACAGGAACAGGCTCGTTCAATATGTCGAGAGCAAGGGCGTTCAGACAAGAATGCTCTTTGCCGGAAATCTTATCAAGCACCCTTGCTTTGACGAAATGCGCACAAGCGGCAAGGGCTACCGTGTTGTCGGCACGCTTGAAAACACCGACAGGATCATGAACGATTCCTTCTGGGTCGGCGTTTATCCGGGCATGACGGACGAAAAGCTCAGATACATGGCGGGCACAATTATCGAGGCTCTGAAAAATGAATAAGATAAAAAGCCTTTTACAAAACGAAAAGCTGGCTCCGCTGATTCAGTTCATAAAATTCGGACTTGTCGGCGTGTCGAACACTGCGATTTCCTACGCCACAGAAATGCTCTGCTACTATGTCCTTTTCAAGAATTCAAAATTCATCGGAATTCTCCAACTGCTTTCGCAGCTCGGCATCTCGACCGACGGCAACAATGTCAAAATAGTTATAACAACGATAATTGCATTTGTAATCAGCGTCAGCAACTCTTATTTTTGGAACAACAGATATGTTTTCGGCTCGGGCAAGAAGCGCTTTTCCGAGCATTTCAAAACCTACTTTAAGACCTTTGCCTGCTACGGCATTACCGGACTGATACTTTCGCCGATAGTTAAAATTCTGCTTACAAAAATCAACATACCGTTCTTTATTGCAAGCCTCGGCGCACTCGTTATAACAATTCCGCTCAATTTTGTCATGAACAAATTCTGGGCATTCAAATCAAAATCTGCAAAGGATGAAAAAGATGAAGATAAGACTTGCTGACTATATTGCAAATTTCCTTGCCGACCGAGGAGTAACCGACTGCTTTACGGTTGTCGGCGGCGGCGCAATGCACCTCAATGACGCTTTCGGGCACAATGAACGAATCCATTGCACCTATAATCACCACGAGCAGGCAAGCGCAATCGCAGCGGAGGCTTACGCAAGACTTAACAACAAAATTGCCGCCCTCTGCGTTACAACAGGTCCCGGCGGCACAAACGCAATCACAGGCGTGGTCGGCGGCTGGCTCGATTCCATTCCGATGTTCGTGGTCAGCGGTCAGGTCAAATACACCACAACGGCACGCTATGCCGAGCAGTTCACCGAGGGGCTTCCTCTCCGGGCGGTGGGCGACCAGGAATTTGACATTACAAAAGCTGTTTCCTGCATGTGCAAATACGCCACCATGCTTGAGGATATCAACGATATAAGATATATGCTTGAAAAAGCGTGGCATCTTGCCACAACGGGCAGACCCGGCCCCGTTTGGCTCGACATACCCGTCAACTATCAGGGCAGCTATATTGAAACCGACGATCTCAACGGCTATGACCCGACAGAAGACGACGGCGAGCTTCCGCCGAAAATCGACGACCAGACCATAAAAATAATTCTCGAAAAAATCAGGAACGCAAAGCGTCCGGTCATCTATGCCGGCGGCGGAATCCGACTTTCGGGCGGATATGAAGCCTTCAAAAAAGCTTCGGAGCTTCTCGGCGTTCCCGTTGTAACATATTGGAACAGTATCGACATTATAGAGAATGATAATCATCTCTATTGCGGCAGAGGCGGCAACATGGGCGACCGTCCGGGTAACTTTGCCGTTCAAAATGCCGATCTTCTTCTCACTATCGGCACAAGGATAAGCATTCGTCAGGTCGGCTATGACTACGGCACATGGGCAAGAGCCGCCGAGGTCATAATGGTTGACATCGACAAAGCGGAAATGAAAAAGCCGACGATCCATGTTGATATGCCGGTTTGGGCAGACGCAAAGGACTTTCTTGAAGCGATCATCAGAAATATTAAAGACGACGCTTCCCCCGTTTTCGACGGCGACGACTGGCGCAGACAGTGCGTTGAATGGAAAGAAAAATACCCCGTCGTCCTTCCCCGTCACAAGGAGGAGAACGGCACAACCGCCAATGTTTACGCTTTCATCAAATACCTCGCCGACCAGCTCCCCGAAAACTCACTCACGGCGGTCAGCAACGGAGCTTGCTGCGTTGCGGGTCATCAATGCTGGACGATAAAGCACGGTTCACGCTTTATCATCAACAGTGCGATCGCAAGCATGGGCTACGGATTGCCTGCGGCTGTCGGTCTTTGCGTTTCGGGCAAAAATCAGGACACAATCTGCCTTGAGGGCGACGGAAGCATTATGATGAATCTTCAGGAGCTTCAGACAATAATCACAAACAAGCTCCCGATCAAGCTTTTCCTAATCAACAACAGCGGCTATCACAGCATCAGAATAACTCAGAATAACCTTTTTAAAGAGCATACCAAGGTAGGTATCGGTCCCGAAAGCGGCGACCTTTCCTTCCCGAAATTTGAGAATATAGCAAAAGCCTTCGGCTTCCCCTATTTCTCCGCAAGCAGTAATGCGGAAATGCAGGAGGCTGTCAAAAAAACGCTTTCGACCGACGGCTATGTCTTCTGTGAAATTTTCACGGATACGAAGCAGGTTTGGGAGCCTAAGAGCAGCACAAAGCGTCTGGCAGACGGAACGCTTGTCAGCCCTCCGCTTGAGGATCTCGCTCCGTTCCTTGACAGAGACGAGCTGGCTCAAAACATGTATATTCCGCTGATAAAAGAGTGATATTATTATGAAAAAAGCCGTAATAACAGGCGCAACCGGCTCGGTAGGCCGTGCGATAATCGACAAGCTTGTCAGCGAAGGTGTCGAGGTGACCGTGCTTTACCGCAGCGGTTCAAAAAGAGCAGACTGTATTCCGAACAACAGACTTATTAAAAAAATCTGCTGCTCTCTTGACGAAATAAAAAGCCTTACTCCCCAAAAAAACGATTATGATGTCTTCTATCACCTTGCGTGGGCAGGAACAACGGGGGCGGCAAGGGATGACGCAGACCTCCAGCTGAAAAATATCGAATATACGCTTGACGCCGTTGAGCTTGCAAAAAAAATGGGCTGCCGAAAATTTATCGGCGCAGGCTCGCAGGCGGAGTACGGCCTATGCAATAAGCCGCTGACTCCCGGCACACCGACCTTCCCTTTTACGGGCTACGGCATGGCCAAGCTCGCCGCAGGTCAACTCAGCAGACTGAAATGCCGCAAGCTCGGCATCGATCACGCATGGGTGAGAATTCTCAGCGTTTACGGAAAATACGACCCTGAAAATTCCGTAATCAAGTCGGCAATAAATAAATTCACAGCCGGCGAAAAGGCGGAATTCAGCAAGGGTGAACAGCTTTGGGATTTTCTCAGTGCAAGGGACGCCGCAAATGCGTTTTATCTTATCGGCTGTGACAGTGAACACAACGAAAAAACATATTGCCTCGGCAGCGGCAAGTCCGCACCGCTGAGAGAATACATAGAAAAAATACATGAGCTTTGCAAGAGCAATTCGGAAATCGACTTCGGTGCTATCCCCTACTCATGCAATCAGGTCATGTTCTTGCAGGCGGACATTTCCGAGCTGACAAAGGACACGGGATTTGTTCCCGAAATCGACTTTGAAACAGGAATAAAAGAACTTTTGGATTGAGGGTTTGGACATGAAAAAAATAAGCATAATGATTCCGTGCTACAACGAGGAGGAAAATGTTGTTCCGATAAGCGAAGCGGTCATAAAGGAGCTGGCAAAATCCCTGCCCGAATATGATTACGAAATTCTCTTTATCGACAACGATTCAAAGGACAACACCCGTCCGCTCCTCCGTGAAATTTGCAGAAAGAATCCGAAAGTCAAGGCAATTTTCAACGCCAAAAACTTCGGTCAGTTCAATTCGCCTTATTACGGAATGCTGCAAACATCGGGCGACTGCACAATTTGTATGTGCTGCGATTTTCAAGACCCGATCGAAATGATTCCGAGACTAGTCCACGAATGGGAGAACGGCTACAAAATTGTCTGCGCCATCAAGACAACAAGCAAGGAGAACAAGCTGATCCGATTCATGCGCACCTGCTACTATAAGCTTATTAAAAAAATGAGCGATGTTGAACAGATTGAGCATTTCACCGGCTTCGGTCTTTACGACAAGTCGTTCATCGAGGTACTCAGAAATCTCAAGGATCCCACTCCGTTCCTCAGAGGCATTGTTGCCGAGCTGGGCTACAGACGAAAGGATATTCCCTACGAGCAGGCAAGGCGCAGAGCCGGAAAAACTCACAATAATTTCTACACGCTCTATGATGCGGCGATGCTCAGCTTCACCTCATACACAAAAATCGGACTGCGCATTGCGACCTTTTTCGGAGTTGGCGTCGGTGCGGTGAGCTTCCTTGTCGGAATGGTTTACCTTATTCTCAAGCTCATAATGTGGGACAACTTCCCGATGGGCATGGCACCCGTGCTTATCGGAATGTGCTTTCTCGGAAGCATTCAGCTTTTCTTCATCGGACTTCTCGGCGAATATGTCCTCAACATCAACACGAGGGTAATGAACAGACCGCTCGTAATTGAAGAGGAACGAATAAACTTTAATGATGACGAGGCTGAATAAAATGATAAAGCACAAAATTACAAATCAAGAGCTTGACCTTAAAGAGTCGATATACAAACGAATAACCAATCCGTTTTATCTGGTAGCGGTCGCTTTGACGGCTCTCGGAACATACGGATTTTATCTTGCTAATCCGTCGCCGTCCATTGACTGGCTGTCCTATGACCGCTATTACGGCGGCATCCTTTTCAGCCAGGGTAGATTTACCGCAACCATCGTCGAGCGGGCTTTAGGACTGTGGAATTGTCCGGTGTGGTTTGAGCCGATTCTCGGCATCGTTTGCTTCATTCTCGGCACGCTCATAATGCTTGCCGTTTTTGACGGCTTTTATAAACAAAAAAGCATAATACCGTCGATCGTATTCACCTGCATTTACATTTCATTCCCACTTTTGACTGAATATTTTCTTTATAACGGAGCTATTCTTACTGTCGGCGGCTGCTCTCTGATGCTTTCTCTTGCCGTCTATCTTGAAATTAAATACAATGATTTTGCCAGATGCATACTCGTCCCGGTGATTCTTATGATTGCCGTTTTTTCGTGGTATGAATGTATGATTCTGCCATATGTCGGAATGATATTCGCTGTTTTCATGCTGAAAGAACGCTCGGAGGGCGGACTGAAAACCGGAGAGGTTATTTCAAAGGGACTCTTTCATGCGGTGGTTCTCGGGCTCGGAGTTGTTCTTGAAGCCGTTATTACCAAGGCCCTCATGAAAATCTTTTCAATAGAGGTCAATGATTTTGCCAAGACCCAAAGCCTGTGGACGGCCACCTCTAAGGCAGTGCGGGATTTATTCCGCTCCTATGCCAGCTATTGGGGACTCAAAATTTTTTGTAACCCCGCATTTACAATATTGTTTTTTGCAGGAATAATATCTTTCATTTTATTTATTATCAACATAAAAAAGACAAAGAAATTTTCAAGCTTGCTTCTTTACCTCGGGTCGCTTATTCCGGTTTTCGCAATGACATTATACCGTGGCGGCGGTGCGGAATACCGAACCGAACAGGGTATGCCGTTCTTCGTTGCCTTTACCGCCATGCTTTTGTGCCTTAATGCTCAGTCGGGCAAGGCATTTGCCAAAAGAGCGTTTGCCGCTTTGTTTGCTTTTGCATTGATTGTTCAAATCGGAGCTTCAAACAAAATGTATTGGATAAACAATCAACGCTTCGAGGAAGAAAAAACCGTCATTCTGACAATTAACAGCCGCCTGACGGAAAGCTGCGACATGAGCAAGCCGGTTGTTTTCATCGGCGGTTACGATATGTCCGAACATATAACAAGCTTGATTTCAGTTTCGGATTCATCCCATTTAGGCAAGCTTATCGACCGTTTGGCCAAAGACGCCGATTCGGCAGCCAAAGCCAAGCATAAGTACGATTACATCGGCTGGTCATATATCAACTGGAGCATAACCAACTCGTTTGATTATGACGAACCCGAAGCCGAGCTTTATAAGCTTTGCGACTATCTCGGCGTTGATTTCAAGCATTGCACTCGAGAGCAGTATAATGAAGCCCGAAAAAATTATTCAAGCATAGATCCGTATCCGAGCAAAAACTGCATTGTCGAAACGGACGACTACATTGTCGTAAAGCTAAAATAACTGATGAAATAGCTAAGGCAATACCGCACATTTGAGGTGTGCGGTATTGCCTTAAAAATATTCGGGAAAAGCAATTTTCAGCGTGTTCAATATTCTTGAATCGGGTCTTACATAATTGTTGTAATACTCAAAATTTGCATTTTCGATTTCATGTATTCTATCCGCATCGTTGATAAGCAGGTTTATGCTTTCCGCCAAGGAATATGCATCGGTATATTCAAGATAATTGATATCCTTTTGTGGATTACCTGCCGGCGCATACACAAGCGGATCGGTCATGAATGCTCTTCCGGCAGCGAATGTCTCGCCGTATCGTGCGCCTATGCAGCCATGCAGTCCCTTTGAAAGGACATTTATGTAGTTCTTTTTCAAAGAAGCGAGATATTCCTCTCTCGTCTCAATTGCCGGGTCATGCGTAATCAATTCGGGAGCTGCCCTTCGACTGTCCTCGCTGTCGCTCAGTCCGCCGACAAAGCGAGAGCCAAACTCCTTTTTCAAAATTCGCACACATTGAATTCTCTGATTGTTGACATCGTCAAACATTTGGTTCTGAGCTTCGGCCTTTTCCTTTGCCGTATTATAGTCAAGCTCCGAATATACCTTCAAAACACCCTCGGCGGTCGCATGTCCCGCCCAAAGTCTTGACCAATAAAGAATTTTATATTCATCATAATGCTCATGGCCTTCAAAGTTTTTGTAATAAAGCAGCTTTTGCCGCTTTGCCCTCGTCAACGACTGGAAAACAAATTCTTTATATCTGTGATTTTTAAGCGCATCGTTTATGTTCGCTCTTTCAAAATAATTTCCCGGACACGAACATTCATAAGCGATTCCGAGCGGAAGAAATTTTTCGCTGTTTCTGAGCTTCTCGGCGAATTTCGGATCATAGCTCGATTTGAAATAATAATCAAGCCGATCCAGCTGGGAATCGAACAATTCGGGAATGTTGATACTTTGATATCCGTCCGACATATCATAAGCAACCGTTTTTCCGTCAGCCTTCAGCTCAACTACCATTCGGTCGGGATACCGTCCGTCTGCACGAAAATTTCTGTCCATTGAAACGGATTTAACCTTTAAAAGTCCTTTTTCCTCCAAAACCTTAAAGCCGACAAATATGGACGAAAGCGTCCACATCCAGCAGCATGTGTTGTCAAAAGAAAGATGACATTCAAGCTTTTTCATAAAATCACCCTTGTGCGAGTTCATTTTTTCTTTCCAAATAAATTTCTTTGCAGCTCCGCCATTTTTTTGCGGCGGAGCTGTGTTTCGTCGGCGTCAATTATGAAGCCGTTTTCCGTTTTCTCTATAATGTCGCCCTCACGGATATTCTGGGGCAGCTCATTAAGCGGCAGCTTCAAAGCGTTGCCGTCGTCGTCCTCACACAGGGCGATATTTTCTTCAATTCTGTCTACCGAATACTTCATCTTATTACCTTTATACGGTCGTCAAAGCGTGGCTTTTCCTCGGGCTTCTCGTCGGGATAGCCTATTGCAACAGCGATGAGAAATTTATAATTTTCAGGAATCTCCCACGATTTTTTCCATTTGTTTCCTTCGGCATTTCCGTCGGCAAAAAGTGCGCCGACGCTTGCGATTATGCATGTTCCGAGTCCGAGACTCTGAGCGGCAATGCAAATATTTTCGCACATGATTCCGCCGTCCATGTAGCTCTCATTTTCGGCAAAAAGAACCGCAAAGGTCGGTGCGTTATGATAAACCGGATTTACATCCCAGCGGGTATAAGCAGGCGTATCGTAGCCGACAAGCTCCTTGAAATCGGTATTCATTTTATCAAGCATTTCTCTGTTCTGAATGAAGCGAACATGGCAGGGTTGCATATTTCTGCCGCTCGGTGCTTTCTTCGCCGCCTGCATAATCAGGTCAAGCTGTTCGTCCGTAATCTGCTCCTTTTTATACGATCTTATCGTCTGTCTTTCAAGAATTGTTTTAATTACCTCGTTCATGTTGATACCTCTCAATCAGCTTTTTTCTAGTAACAATATTATAAATTATCGCTCCGCCGAAGTATATTACGGCGACGGCAAGCAGTGCCAATAATATACCGATGACGATTTTTGACCCAATCACTTTAGCCAAAAGAACAAGTAAAACGGCAATCAACGCAATCGCCAGCAAAACCTTTACGGCAAACATCGGCAGCTGCGCCGTGCACGACGGCGATACGCTGAAAATAAATGTTTTGACCGGCTCGGCAAGCGGCTTGTCGCAAACATCGCCGTAATTTACGGTATAAGTCTTATATTTTTTCACATCATTCTCGTAAAATTCAAACACTCTGACCGCTCTTTGACGCAAGCCATAGGTATTGTAGCCTGCACCGGGGCAATAGCCGAGGTCGATTCCGTCAACCGTGCCGACAAAGCTGTCGTAGTGGTCATGACCGCAATAAACGGCAAAAACATCTCCCTGCTTTTTCAGCTGCTCAAATTCGCCGCACTCACGGGGCAAAGCCGCCGGCGTTTCGCCGTATTCGCCCATATATTTTATGCCGTTCCTGCGCTTATAAAACTCTCCGCTGCGATTTCCGTAGGCAGGCTCTGCTCCTTTTGTCCCCTTCGGAACTTTTTCAAGCAATTCATATATTTCGTCAACCGGAATATGCTGAAAAACGATCGACTCCGCATTAACCACACGGCTTGTTTTGTCAAGCCATTCAAGCTGTTCCCTCCTAACGCCCTGATAAGCTCCTTTTATTTTTGTGCCCGTATCAACAACATAAATATTCATCGCTGTCCGGCTTCCGTCGGAGGACATGATCGGCAAATTAAATGTCGCGGCGTCCGGTCTGCCGTCGTTCAAATCGTCAAAGCAAATGCAGTTTTTCATCCTTGCATAGATTTTCGCCTGCTCCTCATTCGGAAGTCCCGTTTCACGGTCATGGTTGCCGAAGGTCAGCACAAATGGAATATCAAAGCTTTCAAAAACGCTGAAAAGTCGGTTAATCGCCGTTTCAACATTCTTTCGGCACTTTTCGCCCTTGCCCCAAAGGTCAACAACATCAAGCTGATCGCCCGTGAAAACTATCAGATCGGGCTTTATATTTTTTACCGCCGCCTCCATAAAGCGAAGCGTATCAACGCAGGTAAAACGATTGTCCTGCAAATCCGAAATCTGCAAAACCTTAAGATGTCCGTTGTTGAATTTTATCTGTTTTCTCATGCTCAATTTAATCACCGTTTTGATTATATCATTAAATTTCCGTGCCGTCAATTATTCACCTGAAAAAGAAATCCGTTGAATCTCTTGAGATAATACCGTACAAATGCTATCTTTTTAAGTTATGACAAAATCTTAATCAAATCTTAAGATTTTAGACAACAAAACCGCTTGAATTTCACGCTATATTGTGTTACACTATTCATTGCATGTCAAGATAATCTCAAAATAAATGCTGATTAAAAATATATAACTTCTGAATACGGAGGAAATAGAATGAAAGCAAAGGTAAAATACAGAAAATACGGTAATATTCCCAACATGAACACTGTCAAGGATATTATCGTTTATGGAGCAAAGCAAGGAAAACAAAAGAAGCAATACGCCTTCAAGGACATGAACGGCAACTATTGCGAAAAGAACTTTGACGAGGTGTTTTACGATGCAACCGGTCTGGGTCAGCATCTTTACGCTCTCGGCTTGCAGGGCAAAAAGGTCGCTATTCTCAGCGAAAACAGCTATTATTGGATAGCGGCGTTTTATTCGATCGCCAGCGGTCATATGATTGCGATTCCGCTTGACCCGAAGCTACCGAACGAGGATCTTGTTGACCTCATGGTCAGAAGCGGCTGCGACGCAATTTATTACACGCAGGATTTTGCTCCCGCAATAAAAATGATGCAGGAAAATCCCGATGTCAAAATTTCGATTTATCTCAAGCTTGAGGACTTTGACGAGCTTGTCAGAATGGGTCACGAGGAGCTTAACAACGGATCTGAAAGCTATCTTAACGATAATGTTAAGCCCGACGATCTCGGCTTCATCGTTTACACCTCGGGCACAACTGGCAAGAGTAAGGGCGTTATGCTCTCACAGAAGAATGTTGCCACAAACGCAATTGCAACCTGCCGTGCAATGACGGCGAGCCAGACGGTCGCATTTCTTCCGTTCAACCATACGCTTTCGTGGGCAAGCGCACTTTTTGCAAGTCCCTTGCTTTCGGAATGGGGTTATATCTGCGGCAGTCTCAGAAATCTTCAAAAGGATATGTTTGATTACCACCCTCAGCACATAACAGCCGTTCCCCTTGCAGTTGAAACCATCTACAAAAAGATTTGGTTCACCGCACGCAAGGAGGGCAAGGAGGAGAAGCTCAAGAAGGGTATTAAGCTCAGCAACGCCCTGATGAAGGTAGGCATCGACATAAGAAGAAAGCTTTTCAAGGAGGTCATTGACAACCTCGGCGGAAATCTGGAAATGATTATCTGCGGCGGCGCGGCTCTCGACTCAAAATATGAGCAGGGTCTTTATGACTTGGGAATTCAGGTAATCAACGGCTACGGCACAACGGAGTGCTCGCCGATCATCACCTGCAACAGACTCAGCAATTACAAGGTCGGCAGTGCCGGCTATGCGCTTGAATGCAACGATGTTATGATAAAAGATCCTGACGACGAGGGCGTAGGCGAGGTTTACGCAAAAGGCTCGAATGTCATGATGGGCTATTATGACGAACCGGAAGCAACCGCTGAAACCTTTGACGGCGAATGGTTCAAGACCGGCGACTACGGCTACATGGATGACGACGGCTTTCTTTTCCTCAGAGGACGCAAAAAGAACCTCATCGTTCTTTCAAACGGAAAGAATGTTTCGCCGGAGGAAATTGAGGACAAGCTTTTGACCGTTGACTACATAAAAGAGGTCGTTGTTTACGAAGAAAATGGCGCAATAACCGCTGAATTTTTCCTCGACGAATCCGAAGCTCCCGACGCCAAGGAAAGGCTCAAAAAAGATGTGCGTGCTATCAACATGCAGCTTCCGTCCTACAAGCAGGTTACAAAAACAAAAATTCGAGACACCGAGTTCCCGAAAACAACAACGCTTAAAATTAAAAGAAAATATTGATAAAAATTACCGCCTGAGTTCAACGCTCAGGCGGTTTGCTTTGTCCTGCGGCAATTCACGAATGCCATTACATCAGCTTTATATAATTAACCGGCTGCAGCTTTACGCCACAGCCGTGTAGTTTGTAGTTGCCTTAATCTCTTCTCAAAGCCTCAATCGGCGTCATCTGCGCCGCTCGCTTTGCCGGATAAATTCCGAAGAAAATTCCTATTGCGCTCGAGAAACCAACGGCGATAAGAACCGTTGAAAACTTAACATTTATCGGTATGTTGATATATTCCGCAACCGCCCATGCTCCGACGACGCCGAGCACAAAGCCTATCGCTCCTCCGAGCAGACAAAGAATAACGGACTCCGTCAAAAATTGAAGCATTATCGTTGAGGTCTTTGCGCCGAGAGCCTTCCTGATGCCGATTTCTCTTGTTCGCTCCGTCACCGAAACAAGCATGATGTTCATAACGCCTATTCCGCCGACGAGCAGGGAAATTGCGCTGACTGCGGCAATGAAGGTTGTAAAAATGCTTATAACGGAATCAAGCAGATCAATATAGGTCGCCATTATATTCATCGTGTAGACCGAATCGTCAAGGCTTCCGTGTCTTGTTTTTATAAGATTAAGTGCGGATTCTCCCGTGTTGTCGAGGTCTGCGTCATCGGTCGCCATAATATAAAGCTGGGTGTATCGGTTCACCCTGTCGTTCAACTCGCCGTTGAGCGACGCAGGAATTGCAAGCATGCCCATTGTCATTTGCGTTGAGGAATAAGACGACATCATGCTTTCCATTTGTTCCTGAGAAATCATTGAATTTTCCGTCATATCGACAACACCGATAACCTTCAAGGAAACCGTCCTGTTGCTTATCGTGTAATTTATCGTTTCACCGACGCAATCTTCCTTGCCGAAAATCTCCTTCGCCGTTATGGTACTGATAATGCAGACATTGCGTTTCTGGTCATACTCGTCTTTTGTCCACGACCTGCCGTATTTGGTCGCCATCTGATTGATAAAAAGCAAATCCTCATTGCCGGCGATTGTGAAAACAAAGCCGTCGTAATCTCCTGCCTGAGCCTGACCGAACGAAAATTCGTAGGGTGAGCAATAAGTGACCGTGCCAAGCTTTTTGATTGACGAAATATCGTCCTCAGTGAAGTAATTCGACTGATTGGCAGTGTTGGTATTAACGCCGATTTGAATAACATTTGAACCCATGTCCTGAATCATTCCGACAATGTAGTCCCGTCCGCCGCTGCCGATGGTTATGATTGCAATGACCGAAGCAACGCCGATTATAATTCCGAGCATCGTCAGAAGCGAACGCATCATATTCGTTTTTATACTGAAAATTGCAATGCGTATGTTTTCTCTGATATCCACAGCAGTCCTCCGTTACTTCAGCTTGACCTTCGCTCCGTCCTCAAGTCCGCTTGTGTTCTTGATAAGAATATCGCCCTCGCTCACACCCGAAACGACCTGATAATAGGTATCGTTAGAGATTCCGAGAGTGACTTTTTTCTTTTCGGCTGTAGATTCCTCCTGATTGTATGCGTAAACATACACATCAGAGCCGTCAATAATTATAGCCTCAACAGGCACTACGAGCGCATTTTCCTGAGTATCGGTAATTATTGAAATATCAACATCAGTGCCGACGATAAAGGACTTGTCTCCGTCCTCAATTGTCACCTGAGCAGGGATGGTGTTTGAATTGCTGCCGCCGGACATAATGGAGTTGAGATCGATTGAGCTGCCCGTTGATGTTGCGACTGCGCCGACATATGAAACTCTGCCTTCGTGAATTTCATTGTTTGCCGATTTGACCGAAACCTCCTGATTGAGGCTTACATCAAGCACATCATATTTGCTGAGCGAAATATCAGCGACAAGAGGATAATTGAGAACCTTAATGCCGACCTTCTCCGAGCCGAAGAATGCGCTGACCATCTTTGAGACATCAAGCCCTGAGGAAATCGAGGAAATGATGGTGCTTATGTCGATATCCTTTCCGTCAACAGCCGTCTGAACCTCGACCGTTTCGCCGACAGAGATATTGACCTCGCTTACAAGTCCCTCCTGCTCTGCGATCCAGCCCTTTTTCATCTCGTTTGTTTGGCTGAGAGCCTTTTGATATTCCGACTGTGCGCTTTCATACACGGTTTTATAAACCGAAAGATATGTGTCGTTCGACTGCAATTCAAGCGTCGCAAGCTGAGCCTTGAGCTGAACAAGCGACATTTCCGCATTGATAAGTGCGCTTGAGCTGCCGCTCATTTGCGCCAAGGCATTCATGTCAAAAGAGCCTGAGCTGCCGGCAATAGTTCCGAGATTGTCAAGCAAGCCGGAAATATCCGAGGTACTTGAACCTGCCGAAAGCAGCGAAGTTAGAACCTTTTGCGCCGTTGCTTCGTCATACTCAACTCCGAAAAGCTTCGCAACCTTGATAAATCTCTTTACCAAATCGTCCGAAACCTTAACTCCGCTGTCCTTTTTTGTTGAAGACGACGAAGAAGCCGCCGTTGTTGTGTCCGACTTGGCCTTGAGCTTTTCTATCTGAGCCTCAAGGTCGGAAATCTGCTTTTTTGTGGAGGTTATCTTCTGACTTGCAGAGGACGAAGCGTTCTTCGCCTTGTTGTAAGCGGCAAGAGCCTTTTGATAGTTGTTCTCCTTTTCGTTAAGTGCCGTTTCCAGCGACGAAACATCGAAGGTTGCAAGCGTGTCGCCTGCCTTGACCGTGTCGCCGACCTTAACATTGACCGTCTTGACCTTCACCTTGTCGATCAAAGCATAGGATTTCTCCGACGCCGTCGTGACTGTTCCGGTCGTGTCAAGCGTTTCATTGATCGTCTGCTTAGTGACCTCGACGGTGCTGACCGCAAGCTTCTCTTCGGGCTTAAAAATCATATAAGCCACAACAGAGAGAACGACCACCGCTAAAACCGAGCAGAGAATTATGATTTTTTTGTTTTTCTTCTTTTTCTGCTGCATAAACGCACCCCTTAACTTTATATCTATATAATATCAATATTTATCGGGAGAACAAAATGAAAGCCCTCAAAATAATATTTTCTTTATTGATAACGAGCCTTTTGACCGCCTGTGTGGGTCAAGAAAGACTGAATATTGATGAACTGCTGAAAAAATACAACTCTATTTCCGGCAGTGAGCTGAAAAGCTCCATGTTTGCCGTTTCAAAAAGCGGCAATGACTTTGTCTACAAGAAAGCGGAAAACGGCGCTCTGCTTTGCCTTTATGCCGCCGAGGACGGTGAAATAATTCAGTGCACCGTAACCGTAAAAAACGGCAATGAAAAAACTTTTGAGCCTCTGTGCGTTTCAATAACAGAAGCTTTTACCGGATTTTCCGACGAAAAAAGCAGAAATCTTTTCAAAAATCCCGGAGTATCGGGAAAAATTAAGCTTACAGTCAACGACTATGAGCTTGGAAAAACGATGATACTTAACAAAAGCGACAATGAGCTGAACACCAACGCCATGCCGACGCTGAAAAGAGAAATAGACGAAAAGGACATCGCCCGCCCCACTCTGCCGAACACAACCGAGCAAACGACTGTTACCTAATCATATTAGACTATAAAATTACTGCCTGCAAATTAAATAATTGTTAAAAAACAGTTAATAAAGCAAAAAGGTGACGGAATTTCCATCACCTTTAAACTGCAATTTAATAAGAAAATCAGCCAACGAAGCCGCATGCGGGAACTTCCGGCTCAGACTCAGTCGTAGGCTCATCATCATTCGGCTGTGTCGTCGTTGTTGTTTCTTCTTCAGGCTTGTAGTAAAGCTCGAGAGCCTTATTAGCGATCATGCTGTTAGCAATAGCGTTATTAAGAGCCTCGGTATCTACGCCTGCATCTGTAAGGAATGCGTCAACAATATCACGAAGTGCGCCGGGATCCTGAATCTCATCAGAACCGATGCCCTTATTGTTGATGTACTTCTCAAGAGTTGCAACAAGGTCAGATACATCTTCTTTTGCAGCGCCTGTCTTAATCGCATCAGCGATTTCGCCTGCGATTTTTTCAGCGTTCTCATCATTCTGGAGAGCGGAAACAGCACCTTCGATTGTGGAAGTTGTTGTCTCGGGAACTTCTTCAGTAACATCGTTTTCAGCACGAACAGAGAATGCTACGGTTGCGCAGACAGCGGCTACCATAAGAACTGCCAAGAACTTTTTCATACGAATTCATCCTTTCATAATATTTATTAGCATGGGTATTGTAACCCATATTAATACAAAAGTCAAGCGATTTAGGGAAAATTAAGCAAAAAACTCGGTAATTTCAGCAAAAACTTATTTCTGCATAAAATCAGCTTTCATTGTAATTTCTCCAGCAGATAGTTACCGTCTTTCCGCTGACCGAATATCTGTCATAGTTGTGATAGGAATTGATTGTTCCCTCCGTAAAGCCCTTTGCCTCAAGCTGATCAAGGAAAAGGTTCATCATTTTATCAGTCGTGAAGTCTATTGTCGCAACCATGATGAGCGTTGTCTGATCACGGTGATTTTCAAGCACGCCCGTCTCAAAATCCGCCGCCCACCAGCAAAGACGCTTTGAATAGTCGATCTTCTGAACAGGTGTTGAATCCGCCGACTTTTCATACTGCCAAAGCTTCATGGAAACCTGCATTGCGTCCTCGTCGCCTACGCTCGAATAATGCAGCCATTCCGGACCGGGATTATCAAGCAATGCCTGATTGTGGTCACGGTTGTAAAATCCGACCTCACAGCCGACCGTAGCCATGGCGTACTCGCCCTTCCAAAGCTCGATGAGCCAGTCCTTATCGTTAAATGTGAAGTAACATCTGATTGTTTGAAGATAGAAATTGACCCACTGTGCGCCCTTGTCATAGAGCTTGTTGAAGCCGAACTTTCTCTGTGCGGCAAGCGCATTGTAAACTGCGCTCGGAGTTGCCGTTGTTGCCTCTGTCGTGGTTTTCTTTGTTGTGGATGCCTTGGTGGTTGCCGTTGTTATCTTTTTTGTTGTGGAGTTGGTTTTTGCAGCCGTATTGTTATTCGGCGTCACGCTGCTTGCGCTGTATGAGCTGCCGGACTGATTGGAATTGTAAACGACCGAATGACCGCTGTTATCAACAATATAGGACTGACCGTCATCTCCGACAACGATCTGCGTTGGACCTTCAAGCACATCGGTGTTTTCGCCGATCTGAATTTCGTCCGAGCTGCCGGTGCTCTTTTTCTGTGTAATTTTCTTTACCGAGCCGCAGCCCGTCAGCACAATGCTGAACACTATGATGAATGAACAAAGCAAAGCTATATAGCGTGTTTTTGAGTTTTCCTTTTTCATTTTACACAATCTCCATTATATTTTTTATCATTGTACCATAAATCAAACGAAAATACAATACCCAAAATTTACATAAAAATATCACGAAAAATCGTCAAAAAAAAAAGACCGCCACATCAGCGTGACGGTCGTAATGCTTTTTGATTATTTCTCAAGGTTAGCCTTAAGATTTGCGAGCTGCTCTCTAAGCTCCTGCGGAAGCTTGTCGCCAAACTTCTTGTAGTGCTCCTCGATCTCGGCAGCCTCTTTTGTCCATGTATCCTTATCAACATCAAGAATCGACTTGAGTGTATCAATATCCATGTCAAGGTCTGTGAGGTCGATATCCTCCGGCTTCGGAACATAACCGATAGCTGTTTCGGTTGCGTCTGCCTTGCCCTCGCAGCGGTCAACGATCCAGTTGAGAACACGCATATTGTCGCCGAATCCCGGCCAAATGAAGTTGCCCTCATCGTCGGTACGGAACCAGTTAACATTGAAAATCTTCGGTGCTTTGTCGCCGAGCTTCTCGCCCATGTCGAGCCAATGCTGGAAATAGTCAGCCATATGATATCCGCAGAACGGAAGCATAGCCATCGGGTCACGGCGAACAACGCCTACTGCGCCTGCAGCTGCAGCAGTTGTTTCGGAAGCCATTGCAGAGCCGATAAATACGCCGTTCTCCCAGCTCTTTGACTGGTAAACCAGCGGAGCGCACTTTGCACGGCGTCCACCGAAGATGATTGCGGAAATCGGCACGCCCTCGCCCTTGTCAAACTCGGGAGAAATGCACGGGCAGTTAACTGCCGGAGCGGTAAATCTTGAGTTCGGGTGAGCGGCATATGTGCTCTTGTCAGCCTTGTTGAACTTGGAAGCGTCCCACTTGTTGCCCTTCCAGTCGATTGCGTTCGTCGGGAGATCCTTGTTAAGACCCTCCCACCAAACGGTGTTGTCGTCAAGGTTGAGGCAAACATTTGTGAAGATCGTATTCTTCTTTGTGGACTCAAGAGCGTTGAAGTTTGACTTCGCATTCGTTCCGGGAGCAACGCCGAAGAAGCCGTTCTCGGGGTTGATAGCATAGAGTCTGCCGTCTGCGCCAATTCTCATCCAAGAAATGTCGTCACCGACAGTCCAAATCTTGTAGCCCTTCTCCTGAAGATATTTCGGGGGAATAAGCATAGCAAGGTTGGTCTTGCCGCAGGCTGACGGGAATGCAGCCGCAACATACTTGACCTCACCCTTCGGGTTCTGAAGACCGAGAATAAGCATATGCTCAGCCATCCAGCCCTCTTTCCAGCCCTGATAGGAAGCGATTCTCAGAGCGAAGCACTTCTTGCCGAGGAGAACATTTCCGCCGTAAGCAGAGTTTACGGAGATGATAGCGTTATCCTCCGGGAACTGGCAAATATATCTCTTTTCGGGATCGACATCACATTTTGCATGGAAGCCGCGAACCCAGTCGTTGCTGTCGCCGAGAACATCAAGAACCTTCTTGCCGACACGGGTCATGATAGCCATGTTGAGAACAACATAGATTGAGTCGGTAAGCTCAATGCCGATCTTTGCAAGAGGAGAACCGATAGGGCCCATTGAGAACGGGATAACATACATCGTTCTGCCCTTGTAAGAATCTCTTGCTATATCATAAAGTCTCTGATACATCTCGTCGGGATCGCACCAGTTGTTGGTCGGACCGGCATTCTCCTGCTTCTTGGAGCAGATGAAAGTTCTGTCCTCAACACGGGCAACATCGTTCGGCTTTGTTCTGTGAAGGTAGCAGCCGGGAAGCTTCTCTTCGTTGAGCTTAATCATTTCACCGGTCTCAACAGCCTCCTTACGAAGGGCGTCGAGCTGCTCCTCAGAGCCGTCGATCCATACGATTTTGTCGGGCTTAACAAGGTCAACTTTTCCGTTGATCCAATCAAGCACGGACTTGTTAGTCGTTAATTCCATTGAAATTCATTCCTTTCGTAAAAATCAATTTTTTACGCTTATATTATATCCTGTTTGGGTGCAATTTTCAACATACAAAACGCACATTATAAGGAATATTTCTTACTTTTTTTGTAGGTTTTTACAAAAGTTGCAAAAAGACTTTGTTAAAAAACAAACAATTTCTTTTTGTGTAATATCGAAAAAAGAGCATAAAAACAAGGGTGCAGGTTGCCCTGCACCCTCTTTGCAGCTTTACACTGAATAATCGGTGTTTAGCTTATTTTGCGGCTACATATGTGAACGAACCGGCGTCATGCCATACGTTGTCATACTTAACCTGAACCTTGATAACATTTGCGCCGTCAAGGTAGCAGCTTGCCTGAGCCTCGTAAATCTTCTTGCCGTCTGCCTCGGTGAATGCCTTCTGAGTGAGGGTAGCACCTGTTGACATTACGGTACGAACGCCCTGAACATTCTTGCCTGTTACGATTGTAACACCGATACGACCCGGCTTGCCGGCTGTAGCGTCAGGAGTAATGCTGTAGACATTTGTATCAACAGTCTTCTCCTTAAGAGTTACAACAAACTTGTAAGCAACCTCGGTGCTCTCCCAAGTGAAGTCATACTTGGCAATAGCCTTAACCTCAGTGCCGACTGCAAGTCTAACATTGATAGCCCATACATCGTATGCAGCGTCACGGCTAAGCTCATGGCAAACATTACCGTTTGCATCATAAGTTGTAACTGTAGCAGCTGTGCTGCGTCTTGTGATGGTTCTTGTGTTGCCATCAACATCGATGAACTGAATCTTGCACGGATATGTGCCGTTAACATGGTTAACTGTGACATAGTAGATGTTGAATGCATCTTCTGACGGAGTCCACTCAACCAACTGGATAGCACCATCAACATCAACCGGCTTCTTAGCAAGAGCTTCGATAGCTGCGCTAAGAGCGTTAGCTGCGTCATTGATGATCTGCTGGTCTGAGCTTCCGAGATCACGGTCAACAGCCTCAGCTGCTGCGAGCTTATCAGTCATTGCCTTGTAAGATGTAGCTGTGTATTCGTCAGCGTTGATTGTCTTAGCATAAGCGATAAGTTCATCAAGAGCTGTGTAAACAGCCTTAGTTTCGAGAGCGTCGATAGCTGCGCTGAGAGCGTTAGCTGCATCGTTGATGATCTGCTGATCAGAGATCTTGAGGTTGCGGTCAACAGCCTCAGCTGCTGCAAGCTTATCTGTCATTGCCTTGTAAGAAGCTGCTGTGTAATCATCAGCGCTTATCTTCTTAGCGTCTGCGATAAGCTCATCAAGAGCTGTGTAAACAGCGTCCTTCTCTGTGAGCGGCATAGCGTCGTTGATAGCATCTGTTGCTGCGTCAACTGTAGCCTGCTCGGAAGCAAGGAGATCTCTCGAAAGAGCCTTACCTGCTGCAAGAGCATCGTTGAGAGCCTTTACAGACTCGTCGGTGTAGTTGTCGGTTCCCTTAGCGATGAGAGCCTCGGCTTCTGCGATAGCTGCGTCAAGGTCTGTGTAATCAGCCTTTTCCTCAACCGGCTTAAGAACGAGGTTGGACTCCCACTTGAGAATTCTGGACTGAAGAAGCAGATGTGAAGCCATGGGGCTCATTTGTGATCCATCGGTCTTTCTCGGATCCATTGTCCATCCTTCTTCAACCTGAGCGAAGAGAGCGTCGTTAATTGCAAGTGAATCGTCTGTGTAGAGCGAACGATCGATTGCAGCATATGCAGCCTTAGCCGCATTGATCTGGGTGTAATCAAAGTCCTTGAAGGACTGAGAATCATAGATTGCCTGAAGCTCAGCTGTCTTAGCGTCTACGGTAGCCTGATCCTTCTTAGTAAGAGCACGGAACTCAGCTGTCTTAGCTGATGCGATACCCTCGTTAGCAGCTGTCTTGTACTCATCAGTGTAATAGTTTGCCCATGAAGTGAGGTAAACATTCATTGTGTTGATGAGAGTGTCAAGAGCTGTGAAGTCTGCCGGAGCAGGAACAAGTGCGTTGATAGCTGCGTTAAGCTCTGTTGCATATGCATCAAGCTCAGCCTGCTGATCAACTGTATAGGTTGTGTTGTAAGCAACCTTAGCAGCCTCGTACTTAGTCTTAGCTGCTGCCCATGTAGCTGCAGTCCAGTGAGACTCGGTAAGAGCTTCGAAGCTGTCGATAGCTTCCTTAACCTTTGAATAATCAGCGCCGGCAGGAACAAGAGCATTGTAAGCTGTTGTAAGAGCAGCTGTCTGTGCGTCTACTGCTGACTGATTGTCCTTCTTGGTAAGGTTAGCTGTGTTGTAGAGAGCTGTAGCCTTGTCAAGCTCATCCTTCATTGCGTTGTAGGAATCCTCAGTGTAGCGTGAAGAATCTACAGCGTTAGCCTTATCAATAGCTGTCTTAAGAGCTGTTGTGTCGGCTGCGATAAGAACAAGGTTTGCAACTGCTGTTTCGATGTCAGAAGCCATCTTATCAACATCGCCCTGCATTGACTTGTCATATCCGCGAACAACTGCGTTTCTTGCAGCGATAACAGCTGAAGCTGTAGCTGTTGTGTAATAAGCTGCAAGATCGTCGTCTGACGGGATCTTAGCGAGGGCTGCATCAACGGCTGTGTAGTCAGCGTCTACATAAACAAGAGCTGCCTTAGCTGCGATGAGATCCTCAACCATCTTAGAAATCTGAGCCTGCTCATCTTCCTTGAGGCTGCCGTCGTCTACCATTGCCTGAGCGGCGGCAAGAACTGTCTGATAAGCTGCCCAAGAGTCAGCTGTGTAATAATCCTCAGTGTGAGGTGTTCCCTTAGCGATCTCGTCGATAATCGGCTGATAGTTAGCAGCTCCGAGAGGAACAAGGTTATCCTTAGCTGTCTTGAGGTTATTGTAAGCTGTGTCGATTGTGCTCTGCTGCTTAGCCGGAAGATCCTTAGCAACTGCGTTAGCAGCTGTAAGAGCTATTGAAAGAGCCGACCAAGAAGCTGCAGTGTAGTCGGAAGAAACGAGAGCACTGCACTCAGCGATGAGAGCGTCGAGATTTGTGTAATCTGCAGCGGCGTCCTTAAGACCCTGTCTTGCAGTCGAAAGAGCTGTAGCTGCTGCGTCGATCTGAGACTGCTGAGACTCTTTAAGTCCGGCCGGAACAGCCTTAGCTTCAGCGAGAGCCGTTGTGAAGGCTGACCATGAATCGGTCGTGTACCAAGAAGCCTGCTGCTCGTCAACGATCTTCTGAGCGGCTGAAATCTCAGCATTAAGAGTTGTGTAATCAGCGTCTGCCTCGACAACCTTCTTAGTGAGGTTGGCGATAGCGGTTGTAAGAGCTGTTGCCGCATTGTCGATCTCTGTCTGATGAGTGATATCAAGACCGTCGGCAATAGCCTTTGCTGCGTCATAAGCAGTCTGGAATGCTGTCCAGTTAGCATCCTGCTCATAATCATCAGCGTTTACAAGAGCTGCGGTTGACTTAGCTGCTGTGAGCTTTGTATAGTCCGCACCCTTGATTGTGAGCTTAGCAAAGCCTTCTTCAAGAGCTGTAAGAGCGTTGTCAACAGCTGTCTGATCGGCTGTCTGCTCGTCAAGGATAGTCTTAGCTGCTGCAAGAGCTGCAACGAAGTCGTCAGTGTTGTC
>CAVFTC010000005.1:0-44127 GCA_963625295.1 Bacteroides faecis | reverse complement strand
GCACCGTCACCGATGAATTCGGCAACACCGTTTCCGACTCCTGCAATGTAAATGTTAAATACTCGTTTGGTCAATGGCTGATTAAGATTCTGCTCTTCGGCTGGATTTGGTATTGATAACAGGCACAAGTAAAAATTAAAATTTCGGAGGGTAGTTATGAGTAAAACATTCAAGCGGATTTTTGCGATTGTTTTGGCGGCGGTTATGGCGATTTCAATGTTCACCGTCGGCGGCTTCGCAAAGGATAAGGCAAGCGCAAAGGACAACGCTGTTTTTGCGGTCGAAGTGGGATTGGAAAGCGACGAGTTCGTTGAGATTTCTCTGTCGCTCCTTTCGGGAAGCTTTTCATATTTCGACTTGGAGGCGATTTGCCCCTCGGGCTACACCTTGAAGGAAATTGAAAAGTCCGAAAGCATGAAGGAACTGATTTTTTCCGGCAATGCGACCATGGCAACCAATGCGGAAAACGGAAAAATCTCATTTGCTTCAATTGAGCCTTATGCGTGCGTTGATGACCATATGGTCAACTTCATTTATAAAAAGCCGCAGGGCGAGAGCGCAGATGTGTCCGACTTCACGATTCACTTTTCGTCACTGGGCGGAGATGACGAGAGCTACACCGCTATTGTCTACTACGCCAACAGCGAGGAGCTTTCCGTGAGCGTATATCCGCAGAGCAGAGAGCTTCATTACAAGGACAGAGATATGCTCACCGTCGGTATAACGGGCAGCTCCATTGATTGCGAAGTCTCATTCTCCTCCTCCAACCCGAAAGCGGTTAAGGTTGACGAGAACGGCAACATCTATGCCGCAAAGCGTGGCAGTGCAACAATTACCTGCACCGTCACCGATGAATTCGGCAACACCGTTTCCGACTCCTGCAATGTAAATGTCAAATACTCCTTCGGTCAGTGGCTGATTAAGATTCTCCTCTTCGGCTGGATTTGGTATTGATTAGGTGAAATTAGCATAAATATTTTAAGCTCCTCCATTTCGGGGGAGCTTATTTTTGCGGTAAGACCGCACAACTGAGGTGTTGCTATAATTCCATCTGAAATCCGAGATGAATTTCCAAACGGAACGCTTGCGGCAAATGAGACTTTCGGTCATTCCCTTTTTTCTATATTGTTGGGATATTGCTGACGAATGATTTTTACAGTTGTCAGAATGGTGATAAAATTGAGAATGCTGTCACAGATCAGAGACAATCCGAGAATCGTGACCATGATCTTCATGCTCTCGCTTGGTCTGAAGATCAGCAAGCAGCCGAAAGCACCGGTCACGATGGCAAATATCAGTATCAGCCACCACAGCGGGATACCAAACGGTCTTGCATCCATGGCAATTCCGATTCTCAGCATGCCGTCCGTTAAAATCAGAATTCCGAAGACTGTGCACAGAAACGACATGGTGGCCTCAGTATGAAACATCATACTGATTCCGAGCGCCAACATCAGAATTCCGGAGACTAAATCATTTTCAAAGGCCAATCGGAACAGATCCTTTGAAAAGAAGCCGACCAATTTGATTGCTCCGAACACACACAAAATGATACTGACGAATATACCTGCCAATCTTAAAGAAAAATTCGGAAACAGGATCAAAAGAACCCCGATCAGGCACAACAGTGTTGACATGGCCAGATACCCGATCTTGGCGATTCTCATAGGTGCAACTGAACGCATAAAAAACCTCCTTTGCATAGCTTAAGACGCAGTGTTGCCTTAAGTATATCAATTTTTTTGTCTCTCCGAAACGGACAAATAGGGAGGAGTATTACAAAATGCCACACTAACCGCAATTTGTCCCAATTTGCCTCACTTGTTTGAGTTTGTCCCAAAATGCCACAAAACAGGTTTTCTGCCCATTGCGACATTTTTTGCACACAGGTATACTGAAAATCAAAGTAATGAGTTAAGGAGGCATTTTTATGAGACCGGTTCAAATCATTACCGATTCCTGTGCCGATATTGACCAATCGATCCGTACCCGTTACGGCATTGATTATGCTCGCATGAAAACGATTCAGGACGGAAAAGAACAGTGGGCAAGCCTTGATTTTGAATACTATACTCCCAAGGAGCTTTACGACACGATGCGCGCCGGCAACCGTATATTGACAGCGCAGGTGCCGACGGAGGAATTTGAAAGGATTTTCCGTAAGTATCTGGAGGAAGGAAAGGACATCGTCTATATCGGATGCTCCTTAAAGCAATCCGGCTCCGTAAATACCGGAGCGGTCATAGCAAAAAAAATATCGGAGAACTTCCCCGGGGCAAGCATATTCTGCATTGATTCGCTTAATGCCTGCATGGGTGAAGGTATGCTCGCCGTGCGTGCGGCGGAATACCGTGACGCAGGGCTTGACGCTAAATCCATCGCAGAGCGAATCACGGCAGACCGCAATCTGGTGAATGAATACTGCACGGTGCACAGTCTCGATGCGCTCAAGCGTTCCGGTCGTGTCAAGGCTTCGGCGGCGTTCTTCGGCAACCTGTTCGGCGTGAAGCCGATCATTATTTCCGATAAAAATGGTTATCAGACTCCAATAAAAAAGGTAAAAGGATTTCAGACCTCCATCCGGGAGATCGTGGCGCTTTTGAAGGACTCCATCCTCGATGCGGAGCAGCAGTGTATCTACATTGCCCACGCCGATTGTGCCGAGGAGGCAGAGACGCTGCGGCAGCTGGTGGAGCAGGAAATCCCCTGCCGGGAGATCCATGTCGGTTATATCGGGCCGATCATCGGCGCTTCGGTCGGTCCGGATGCGCTGGCGATTTTCGGCTTTGGCAAGGAAGTGACATTTGAAGGATGATGAATACACAAACACTTGATGCAAAAACCTTTCTGCACCTAATTGAGGGCGGCAAGGATAATCTGCGTGTCCATGCAGAAACGGTCAACGACCTGAATGTGTTCCCGATTCCCGACGGTGATACGGGCGCAAACATGAGCATGACTGTCGAGGGCGGACTCGGTGCGGTTCAATCCGATAGCTGCGACACGCTCGGCGACGCTGCGCAGCAATTGGCAAGCGGTATGCTGATGAGTGCCAGAGGCAACTCCGGCGTGATTCTGTCTCAGCTATTTGCCGGCTTTGCCTCAGCACTTGGCGACAAGGAAACGGCAGATATTGCAGCACTGTCCGAGGCACTGGAAACCGGTGTAAAGTTCGCCTACGATTCGGTCGCCGTACCTACGGAGGGAACAATTTTGACCGTTGCCAGAGAGGCGGCGGATGCTGCGTCCCACATTCGGGGGAAGAAGACGCTGGAGGAATTTTGGCAGGTATATATGGATGAGCTGCAGGCGTCTTTGCAGCGCACGCCGGAGCTGTTGCCCGTGCTTAAAGAAGCAGGTGTGATTGATTCCGGAGGTGCCGGACTGTATTATATCGCCGATGGGATTCGTCGTGCATTTCGTGGAGAGAGCATTTCTGTACAGTCCCCCGAAAGCTCCGAACCCAAAGCACTCGTTAATTTTGCAAATTTCAACGAAAACACCGTCATGACATACGGCTATTGCACAGAATTTCTGCTGCAGCTGCAACATGCCAAAACCGATATTTCCGCTTTTTCCACGGATAAGCTATTGAAAAAGCTCGGCACGATGGGAAATTCAATCGTGGCGTTCCAAAACGGCAGCGTTGTGAAGGTGCATATCCATACAATGACACCCGGTGAGGTTCTGAACTATTGCCAGCAATTCGGTGAGTTTCTGACGCTGAAGATCGAAAATATGACTTTGCAGCATCAGGATACCCTTGTGGAAAAAGCCGCCGAGCCTACAAAGCCCCGTGTGGAAAGAAAGAAATTCGCGCTGGTCACTGTTGCTTCGGGCGACGGGATTCGTGAGGCTTTTTTGCAGTTGGGAGCAGACGCTGTGCTGGACGGAGGGCAGACCCAAAATCCCTCCGCAGCGGATTTTATCCGTGCCTTCGACGAGGTAAATGCAGAGACGATTTTTGTGCTGCCGAACAACGGCAATATTCTGCTGACCGCCAAGCAGGCCGGTGCACTTTATAAGAAAGCCGTTGTCCGCGTGCTGAACAGCCGGAATATCGGCGAGGGATATGCGGCGCTGTCCATGCTCAGCTACGACAGCGGCGATGAAGATACCATTGCCGACCTGCTCGACGAGGCTATGCAGGGGGTAGCGACCGGGATGATCAGTCGTGCCGTGCGGGATTCGGTCTGCAACGGCATTCGGGTGAACAAGGACGATTTTATTGCCTTCACCGACGGAACGGTCTTGAACGCCTCCGGGGAACGGCTTGAGGCGGCAATGACTTTGCTGAAAAAGCTGCAAACCCAACAGCATGAGATACTGATCGCTGTATACGGGGCGGATTTCCCGGCGGAGGAACGAGCGGCCTTTCGAGAGGCGGTCGCCTCCTCTTATCGGAATACGGAATTATGTGAGCTTGACGGAAAGCAGAGTATATATGACCTGATTGTGATCGTGGAGTAATGATGAAAGTGGATTTTACAAAAGAGATGAAGAGGGAGTACACCATATTGGCACCGGACATTTTCCCTACCCATATGGAGCTGTTGGAGGAAGTGTTCCGCCTGTACGGCTATCGCCTGCAAGTGCTTCATTACGAAGGATCCGAGGTGATCGAAACCGGGCTGAAGGTGCTTAATAACGATGTCTGCTATCCGGCAATCTGTATGCTCGGACAGCAGCTTTACGCCCTGACCTGTGGGGATTATGATCCTCACAAGACAGCCCTCATTCAGTTTCAGACCGGTGGCGGCTGCAGAGCCTCGAATTATATCTGTCTGCTACGCAAGGCTCTGGCAGATATGGGAATGGACTATGTCCCTGTCATTTCGCTGAGCTTCGGAGGATATGAGCATTACAGCGGCTTCAAAATCACTCCCGGAATGGCAGTCATCGGGTTGCGAAGCCTGATCTACGGCGATATGCTGTTGCTGCTTAAGAACCAGTGCCTGCCCTACGAGAAGGAGTCGGGCAGCACCCTTGCACTGGTTCAGAAATGGGTTACCTGTCTTACGGAGCAGTTTCGTCGGAAACGAGGGCTGTCCGGCAGAGCCATGCGTAAAAACCTTGCGGCGATGGCAAGAGATTTTCACGAGCTGCCCAAGGTGCCACGCACCGTGACGAAGGTCGGCATCGTCGGGGAGATCTATGTCAAATATTCCTCGTTCGGCAACAACGGGCTGGAGAAATTTCTGCTGTCACAAGACTGTGAATATATGATTCCGGGCGTGCTGGGCTTTTTTCAGTATTGCTTTGCCAATGTGGAGACCGACCATCGCTATTACGGCGGCAGTGCGGTCAAGCGGCTTGCCGGGCGCAAGGCGGAACACATCGCCGCCGAATGGGAGGGCTGGCTCATTGAGGCACTGAAGCCTTATCCGGAATTTGTCCCTCCGGCGTGCTTTGAACGGGTAAAGACTCTGGCAGACCGAGTGATCGACCGGGGCGTGAAAATGGGAGAGGGCTGGCTGCTGTCCGGTGAGGCGGCGGAGATGATCGAAAAGGGCTATACCAACATCATCTGTGCGCAGCCCTTCGGCTGCCTGCCCAATCACATCGCCGGCAAGGGTACGATCCGCCGTTTGCGGGAGCTGTATCCCGAGGCAAATATTTTCCCCGTGGATTATGATTCCGGCGCTTCCCGGGTCAATCAGGAAAACCGCATCAAGCTGATGCTGGCGATTGCAAAGGAGGCGAGCCCATGAAACAGCTGGGACTTGATATCGGCTCTACAACGCTCAAATATGTGCTGACCGATGAGACAGGTGCTATTCTGCAGAAGAATTATGTGCGGCACGGAGCTAAGATTGATGAAAAGCTGGCGGAGCTTCTGCAACAGCTGGAGGAGCAATTTCCGGAGGAAGAGCTGCGGCTCACCATATCCGGCTCTGCAGGCCTTGGGCTTTCCGAGGCACTCGGGCTGCCCTTTGTGCAGGAGGTCTTTGCTGAAAAGCTGTCTGCGGAGCAATATTGCCCCGGCACGGATGTTGTCATTGAGCTGGGCGGAGAGGATGCGAAGATTCTCTTTCTTACCGGCGGATTTGAGATGCGAATGAACGGCACTTGTGCAGGCGGTACAGGTGCATTTATTGACCAAATGGCGTCGCTGATGCAGGTTACTCCCTCGGAGCTGAATAAGCTTGCCGCTCAGGCGGAAGCCGTCCCTGCTATCGCCTCACGCTGCGGCGTGTTTGCTAAATCGGATATCCAGCCGCTTTTGAACCAGGGAGCACGGCACGAGGACATTGCTGCAGGCATTCTGCGTGCCGTTGTGAACCAAACGGTGGCAGGACTGGCACAGGGGCGTGAGATCAAGGGAAATCTGCTGTATCTCGGCGGGCCGCTGACCTTTCTGCCCGAGCTGCGCCGCAGTTTTGACAAGGTTCTCGGCACGAACGGGCTCTGTCCCGATAATTCTTTGTATTTCGTGGCATTGGGATGCATTGCGGCCGGGATTGGGCAGCCGATTCTGCCCGGTGAGCTGCGCAGGCGGCTATCCGCACGGGCGCAGCAAACTACCTACCGCAAGTGTGAGCCGCTGTTCTCCTCTGAGGAGGAATATATGAGCTTTGCTGCACGACATCGGGCAAATTCCGACGGAATCAACACCCTGAACGCACCGCACGGTTCGATGTTTTTGGGCGTTGATGCAGGTTCGACCACGGTGAAGGCGGTTCTGTGCGATCGGGACGGCAATCTGTTTTATCCTGTATACAAGCCGAATTACGGAGATCCGGTCAGGATTATCCGTGAGTATTTGTCCGAGCTGTATGCCGCCTATCCGGAGATTGAAATCGCCGGCAGTGCCGTCACCGGCTACGGGGAAAAGCTGATGCAGGCGGCTTTCGGTATTCCGTGCGGCGTGGTGGAAACGCTGGCACACTATACCGCCGCAAAAAAATTCCGTCCCGATGTTGATTTTATCATTGATATCGGCGGACAGGACATCAAGTGCTTTCAGATTCGGAACGGATTTATCGACAGCCTGTTTTTGAACGAAGCCTGTTCCTCCGGCTGCGGCTCTTTTCTGCAAACCTTTGCCGATACGCTGGGACTGTCCAGCGCCGAATTCGCACAGCTGGGGCTCTTTGCCGATGCCCCCGCCGATCTGGGCAGCCGCTGTACGGTCTTTATGAACAGCTCTGTCAAGCAGGCACAGAAGGACGGTGCGAGCGTGGAGAATATTGCGGCAGGACTGTCTGTAAGCGTTGTGAAAAATGCTCTCTATAAGGTGATTCGCTGTGCCGACTCGGAAAAGCTGGGTCAACATATTGTTGTTCAGGGCGGAACCTTCTTGAACGACTGTGTGCTGCGTGCCTTTGAGCAGGAAACGGGGCGAGAGGTGATCCGTCCCCGATTTGCCGGGCTGATGGGTGCATACGGGGCTGCACTGTATGCGGTTTCCCATGCGCCCAAGGGGCTGCTCACCCCGGAGGAGTTGGCGGATTTTCACTATACCACGCAGCAGACCGTCTGCGGCGGGTGTTCAAATCACTGTCGGCTCACGATCAACCGGTTCTCCGGCGGCAGACGCTTTCTGGCAGGCAACCGTTGCTCAAAGCCGCTGCATCCGGAAAGCTCGACTCAGAACCGCAATCTGTATGCTTATACATTGGGGCTGCTGGACAAATACCGACACGACCCGCCGGACAGCAAAAAAAAGACCATCGGAATTCCGATGGGTCTGAATTTCTTCGATTTGCTGCCGTTTTGGTACGCTTTTTTTCACAGACTGGGCTTCCGAGTTCTCGTGTCGCCGAATTCAACGCACGAGCTATACGCAGCAGGACAGCATACGATTCCCTCCGATACGGTGTGCTACCCTGCCAAGCTGATGCACGGACACATCGAGTGGCTGATGGCGCAAAAGCCGGACGCAGTGTTCTATCCGGATATGAGCTACAATATGGAGGAGGGGCACGGTGTGGATCATTTCAACTGTCCCGTCGTCGCCTATTATCCTCAGGTGCTGAAGCTAAATGTTCCCCAATCGGAGAGCGTGCCGCTTATCGCCGATTTTGTCGGCGTGCATGACCGAAAGGCGTTTGAGCGGCGCATCGCAGAGATATTATCCGCTTATTTTGCGCCATTCTCCAAAAAAGACATATCTGCGGCGGCAGAAGCTGCCTATGCGGAGTATCACGCATTTCACGACGCTGTGCGGACACAGGCGCAGCAATTCCGGGCACAGGCTTCGGCCGAGGGACAGCCGGTCGTTGTTTTATGCGGCAGACCGTATCATCTCGATCCGGAGGTAAACCACGGTATCGACCGATTGCTGTGCGACCTCGGTGCTGCCGTGATTACGGAGGACAGCCTGAGCCGGGAGGTTCTGCGGTTTCCGACGCAGGTGCGCAACCAGTGGACATACCATGCGCGTATGTATGCGGCGGCTGAATATGTGGCAAAATCCCGGGAGGATCTGCACATCGTGCAGCTGGTTTCCTTCGGCTGCGGCGTGGATGCCATCACCGCCGACGAGGTGCGTCGCATTCTGGAGTCCGCCGGCAAGGAGTATACACAGTTAAAAATCGATGAAATATCCAACATGGGGGCTGTCACGATCCGTCTGAGAAGCCTGTTTGCCATGTTGGAGGAAAAAAGGAGGAATCGGTCGTGAAATTTCCGCTGATATTGGGTATTTGCACCCTGTGCTCCTATATGA
The DNA here is from genome assembly GCA_963625295.1 of Bacteroides faecis. Taxonomy (GTDB): domain Bacteria; phylum Bacillota; class Clostridia; order Oscillospirales; family Acutalibacteraceae; genus CAG-488. The sequence continues at coordinate 35,456 of CAVFTC010000005.1, read as the reverse complement.
TCGGGGGTCTTAACCCTGCCATTCTGCTGTCACGACTTATTTATCATCAGGACATTCGGACGCTCGGCAGCAAAAACCCCGGATTTACCAATTTTAAGCGTGTCTACGGCAATCGGCACGCATGGTTCGTCTTTGTGCTGGATATTTTAAAAACCGTCGCTTTGTGTGCGGTGTTTTGCCCGCTGTTTGTGCTGTGCGGAAAAACCTACGCCTTCGGCGCTGCCTATACGGGGCTGTGTGCCATGCTGGGACATGCTTTTCCGGTCTGGTATCGCTTCAAGGGAGGAAAGGGATTCCTCGTCGGAGCGACGGCAATATGGTTTATCGATTGGCGCACCGCACTGATCGCACTTGCCGTTTGGGGGCTTCTGCTTGCGGCGACAAGATATATGTCGCTATCGGTAATCTGTGCGGCGTTGGTCTGCCCGATCAGCCTCGCCGTCCTCGGAGAACCGGCGAATGTGTGCATACCGTGTGCGGCGGCATGCCTGCTGATGATCGTGCGCCACCGGGAGAATATTCACCGTCTGTGCAAAGGAACAGAAAGCAAATTCCATTTAAGGCAACACCACACAAATTGAGGCGCACACCTCTTAATTGTGCGTTCGTCGTGAATCCTGTGCCCTTTGGAAAAGCTCATCGACCATTCCTCTGCGCAGTTCACAGGTACGGTTAAATTCGGCAATGATATTTTCTTTCATTCCGGTCATAAGCCAGTCTGATATCATTCCGTACACTTCTCCCCGATATAAAATAGTAATAACATCCTTGTCTTCATCGGAAATATCAAATTCAGTGGATTTTGCGTTCACGGAAGAACGGACAAAATAATCGCATATGGACAAAAGATACCGATCAAAGGTGCTGTTGTTTGACGAACCGGAATAAATATGGCGAATATATTTTTTGTTTTCGAGAAGATAGTTTATTGCTATGTTGAGACATTCCTCGATGGAGTGAATTTCTTGGTATTGTGCGATCAAAGAGTCCGTTTTTTCCCGGAATATTTCCTCCACTAATGAGGGAATATCCTGATAATGGTAGTAAAAGGATTTGCGATTGATACCGCAGTTTTCCACTACCATTTTCACAGTGATTTCATTCAGCGGGTGCTCTGCAAGCAAAGATATAAATGTGTTCTTGATCACCTGTTTCGTAAAGCTCGGCATATTATACCTCTTTCTTAACGATGTTAACTATGTCACGGTCGAGAGTAAAGCAGATCCGAACAATGGTATCAATTGTCACAGATTCGCCTCGCCCCATCTTGTCGTATGAAATAGAATGAGTACATTCCATGTGCAACTTCCACCTCCGCATACTTACTTGTAATGCTCATTGTATCATAGAAAGTGTAGAAATGCAAATATTGCTGCTCGATTGTGCGGTGTTGCTTTAATGCAATGCCGCACAATCGGCGTATAATTTTGCAAAAAAAATTTATCTTGACTCTACAATAATTGTAAGGTTTATGATATAATCATTAAGGAGGAAGCGCACATCGGGGGCGAAAATCGGTTATTCCTCACAGGAAAGATGTGCGACTAACAAAAACTATGGAAAAAAATCTCACCTCGGGCAGCGTATTCAAAAATCTCATGTTCTTCTCCCTGCCGTATCTGCTCTCTTACTTTTTGCAGACGCTTTACGGCATGGCGGATCTTTTTATAGTCGGTCAGTTCAACGCAACGGACAGCATTACCGGCGTTTCGATCGGCAGTCAGGTCATGCACATGATAACCGTTATGATCGTCGGTCTTGCGATGGGTGCAACAGTCACGATCGGCAGAAGCGTCGGCGCACAGGATAAGAAGTCGGCTTCACGCTATGTCGGCAACACGGTCACGCTGTTCATGCTCGGCTCGCTTGCTCTGGCGGCGGTTCTTCTGATTCTTGTCAGACCGATTGTTTCCGTCATGTCCACCCCGGAGGAGGCTGTTGAAAGCACGGTCGATTATCTGACCATCTGCTTCATAGGAATTCCATTCATCACGGCATACAATATTATAAGCTCGATTTTCCGCGGACTTGGTGACAGCAAAAGCCCGATGTATTTTATCGCAATCGCCTGCGCCTGCAACATCGGACTTGACTATCTTTTCATCGGCGCAATGGGCATGGGACCTGCCGGTGCAGCGCTCGGCACAACCCTTTCGCAGACAGTTTCGGTCATAATTTCGCTGATAGTTATCAAAAAAACCGACACGGGAATAAAGCTTGTTAAGGACGATTTAAGGCTAAAAAAGAACACGATCGGCAATGTGCTGAGAATCGGCATTCCCGTTTCGCTGCAGGACGGATTTATTCAAATTTCGTTTATTGTTATCACGATAATTGCAAACCGCAGAGGACTTAACGACGCTGCGGCGGTCGGAATAGTCGAAAAAATAATCGGCTTTCTTTTCCTTGTTCCGTCATCCATGCTCTCGTCGATTTCGGCTCTCGGAGCGCAGAACATCGGCGCAGGCAAGCCACACAGGGCGAAGCTTACCCTGCGCTATGCAATAATTTTTATACTGATTTCGTCTGTCCTTGTAATCGGCGGCGTTGAGCTTACCGCATCTCAGCTTGTCGGAATTTTTGACGACAGCCCGGAGGTAGTTCGCCTCGGCACACAATACCTCAGAAGCTATGTTGCGGACTATCTTCTTGCCGGTATTCATTTCTGTATGTCGGGCTACTTCTGCGCCATTGAAAAATCGGGCATTTCATTCCTTCATAATTCGCTGTCGATCGTTTTTGCCCGTGTTCCCCTCTCGTATCTTGCTTCAAAGCGATTCGCCGACACGCTTTTGCCTATGGGCTGCGCCGCTCCGATCGGCTCGCTGCTTTCAATTATAATCTGCATCGCAGCCTATGTGATGTTGAGCAGAAAAGAGAAAAAGGAGGGTGCTTCAAATGGATAAAAGCTCACTTTTTACAATCGGTGATATTTCAAAAATTTTTCATCTCAGCCCGGGCAGTCTGCGCCATTACGAAAACCTTGGGATTCTCATTCCGGAATATGTTGACCCTCAGACAAATTACCGCTACTACAGCGCACGGCAGTTTGAAATTCTCAACACGGTGCGATATCTGCGTGCGCTCGATATGCCCCTGCCGCAGATTGCCGATTTTTTCAAGAAACGGGACATTGATGTTATCGAAAACAAGCTGCTGACGCAAAAGCAAAGGGTTATCGAGAAGAAAAAAGAGCTTGAAAATGTTGAAAAGAAAATTGACAACCGCCTGCGGCTGATAAACGACGCACGCAATTCAAAGCTTGGGAAAATCAGCCTTTCACTCAATCCGCCATGCCGCATTATAAGAATAAAGGGAACGCTGAAGCTTAAAAATCAGGAGGAGATAGAAACCTCGGTCAGTATGCTCAGCGCACAGGTGGACGAGCCTGTGGTTTTCCTCGGTAAGGTCGGCTTCGGCATATCGCAGAAAAATCTTTGCAGCGGCACCTATGATAAATACGATTATATTTTTCTCGTCATCGAGGACGAGGACAAGACGGACATAGATGCAGAGCTGCTCCCCGAAACGCTTTGCGTCTGCGTTCGGTTTAGGGGCAGTCACGGCGAGGCGGCGCAATACCGACGACTGACGGATTACATCGAAAAAAACAATCTGAAAATTGCAGGCTTTTCCCGTGAAATTACGCTGATTGACTACGGATTTACAAACGATACGGAAAAATTTGTGACCGAAATTAAAATCCCTGTAAAAAAAATTTAAAAAATTTTCGTTTAACCTATTGACAAGGTAGGTAATATGTGCTATTATACACCCAACCTAAGAAATTGAACGGGAGGTAAGCAAAATGAAAAATATTTCTTCGATGCTTTTTGCGATGTGTATTTGCGAATACGCTTCCTTTGCTGTGCCTTCCGATAGTAAAAAATGAGTTTAAAAACTAACGGAAAGTCAAAAAGGCTTTCCGTTTTTTGATTAACGCCGCAACTGTGCGGAATTATTTTAACAGGTGATTTTATGAGCAATATTTTTGAAAAGCTGCTTAGGCAAAATTTCAGATACGGACGAATGTAATTTTTACTTGTACAAAAGAATTGCCAATTTTTAAACAAGAAAGGAAAATTACTATGTCAGATTATAAATTTGAAACACTTCAGCTTCATGTTGGTCAGGAGACTCCCGACCCGGCAACCGACTCAAGAGCGGTTCCCATTTACGCAACAACCTCATATGTTTTCAAGGATTCCGCACAGGCGGCAGGCCGTTTTGGTTTGACCGAGGGCGGCAACATCTACACCAGACTGATGAACCCGACCTCAGATGTTTTTGAAAAAAGAATCGCAGCCCTTGAGGGCGGTGCGGCGGCTCTTGCCACGGCTTCCGGCTCGGCGGCGATATCATACGCAATTCAGAACATTGCCATCGCAGGCGACCACATCGTTTCTTCGACGAACCTTTACGGCGGCACTCACAACCTTTTTGCGAACACGCTCAAGGAGCAGGGACTCGACACCACATTTGTTGACCCCTCAGAGCCGGAGAATTTTGAAAAAGCAATTCAGCCGAACACAAAGCTTCTCTACGCCGAAACGCTCGGCAATCCGAACTCCGATGTGATCGACCTTGAGGCAATTGCAGCCGTTGCCCACAAGCACGGTATTCCGTTCATCGTTGACAGCACCTTTGCAACGCCTTATCTGCTCCGCCCGATCGAGCATGGCGCAGACATTGTTGTTCACTCCGCCACAAAATTCATCGGCGGTCACGGCACGGTAATGGGCGGCGTTGTCGTTGACTCCGGCAAATTCGACTGGGCGCAGAACGACAAGTTCCCCGGACTTTCCAAGCCGAATCCGTCATACCACGGCGTTGTTTTCACTGAGGCTTGCGGCAATCTTGCTTATATTCTCAAGCTTCGCACGACACTGATGAGGGATCAGGGAGCAACGATTTCTCCGTTCAACTCGTTCCTGCTTCTTCAGGGACTTGAAACCCTTTCGCTCAGAGTCGAGCGTCATGTTGAAAACGCTCTCAAGGTTGTTGACTTCCTCAAGAATCATCCGCAGGTTGAAAGCGTAAACCACCCCTCGCTTGCAACGGGCAAGCAGAAGGAGCTTTACGACAAATATTTCAAAAAGGGTGCGGCTTCCATCTTCACCTTTGAGATAAAGGGCGACGCCGAAACCGCAAAGAAGTTCACCGAAAGCCTTCAGCTTTTCTCGCTTCTTGCGAATGTTGCCGATGTTAAATCGCTCGTTATTCACCCCGCTTCAACAACCCATTCACAGCTTTCCGAGGACGAGCTTCTCGCCTGCGGAATCAAGCCGAACACAGTCCGTCTTTCAATCGGCACGGAGCATATCGACGATATTATCGCCGATCTCCGTCATGGCTTTGAAGCGGTTAAATAAAGACAATACCGCACAAATATAATTCTCTCTCATTTCTTCCCCTATAAACAGAAGCTCCGAACGAAAACGCCGGAGCTTTTGTTTTATTTGAGGCAATATCTTACCTGAATATTGTTTTGTGAAGTTTTCTTGTGACGGGGCCGGCAATCAAAAGCTGAATCGGCAGCGCAAAAATAAAGTTAAGGCAATATGCTTTCAAGTAGATCGGCACAAAATTGACAGAAAATCCGCCCGCCTTATACGCGCCGAGAATGCTTGCAAAAAGCACCTGAAAAACAACCGTGAAGATTTGAATCGTGAGCACTATGGCAATCGGTCTGTCCGTCGGTTCAACGATCTTAAATGCACATTTTTTCGCAATGGGCGACGAGATGAAATAAGCGCACAAAAAGATGAATATGTATTCAATCCACATTCCCTTTATCGCTGCCAAAAATGTCTGATTCGTCAGTCCTCCGCTTGCCAAAGCGATGTTGTACACCGTCATGATATAGACCATAATGAACGCCGTGACCGCCGTAAAAATTACGCTTTGCAGCTTCGTTTGCGGCATCGGTATCTGCCTGTGCTTTGTGTTTTCTTCTGCCAAAAAAATTACTCCTTTCAAAAAAGAAAGACAATAAATGCCCTCCCGTCCGACACTGGAAGAGTGACATTTATTGTCTTGTTTCTTTGTTAAATTGTTACCGTTATTTTATCACTAAGAGCTTCAAAAATCAAGTAATTTTTTGCCGAAAATCAATACGGATTGAAAAATCTGTCAAACACATTGTAGCCGAGCGCAAAATATTTAAACGCCCAGATAATCGGATTGAAGCGGAAGAAAATCCAATCGGTTACGGTTGCAAGACCTCTGAGGAAGGTTGAAATATCATGCGTTTCCGGAACCTCGACGGGGGTGAACTCCTCGCCCTCAACATTGAGCACGAACGGCTGAGCGTAGCAGATTCCGTTCTCGCCCGTGATGTAAAATCTTACATAAAGATACGGGTCGTCGAGCAGGTCGTCGCTGTAGAGATCAAGCGTTGCCGTTCCGTCCGTGATGTTTTCCTCACGCAGAATAACATTGCCGTTTGAAACCCATGTTATGCGGTCAAAGTTTGTTCCCTCTACCTTAATCGTTCCGTTCTCCTGGTCAACATCAATTCTTGTAACCATCGGCGTGTTGTCAAGAAGATAAAGTCCTTCTTCGTCAACCTTATTTTCATCAAAGCCCGGCATTTCCTCCATGCCGTTAAGCTCAACGCCGTTTGAATAATGCGAAACAGCAAAGCTCCAGCCGTTCTCCATGCTTGAGCGGACATTGTCCATGTCAAAATCCTTCATCATGAGCATTGTGTAAGCGTCGTTAAGCGACCTGACATCATGCGAGTCGGAGAAGCAGAAGCCCCAAGGAACAACGCCGTTCGGGATCGTCTTTTGAAGTATCTGGTCATAGAGAATTCTGTCGCAGCGTGTGTGAGCGTCGGTTGCGCTGTTGATGCCCATGCCTATGCTTGAGCCTGCGTTGTCAAGGAAAAGACGGGCGAATTTATTCGCATAATAGTCGTCAACCTTTTGACCGACATGGTCTGCGCTGTCCTTATCGGTATAAACATACTCGCCGACATGGGAGAGCATGGAGATTCCGCCTGCTTTTTTTACGCCCTCGGTCGGAGTTTCGTAGTCGCCGTAAACTCCGGCAAGACCCTGGCCGTAATCCGAGAAATAGCCCGTCAGGTGGCAGTCCGCCTTCGGCGTTGCCATGTTAAGCTCAATGCCCTGCGGAACATCAAGCATACCGTTTTGATGCGTTCTCTCGGTCGATGCAGCCGTGCCGTTGAGGTATGACTCGTACTCCTCGTCCGTCAGCGGAACGATCGGCGCCATCTGCGTTCTGTCATATTTGACAAGGCGAATAAGCGGAACAAGGTCAGGCTCTTTATTCCAGCCCTTGTTTATCGTTCCATGGTCGGTCAGAGCAACAACATCGTAGTTGAGGTCATAGTGCATCTGAACGAACTCTTTAATTGTCAGGTAGCCGTCGCTGGCATTGGTCTGGCAATGCGGTTGAAATTTGTAGCTTCCCCACTCGTCCCAGTCAACAGCCTCGTAGGGATTGGTAATGATGTACTTTTTGGTCTTGGCTGTAGCACCGATCACAAAAAGCTGAGCGGCGATAACCACGCTCAGAAAAACTGCTAAAATCTTCTTTGTCACTGTGTTTGCCCCCTATTAACAAATTATTATATTTATTATGCAATATTTTGTTAATTTTGTCAAGCTCTTTACAGCTTTTTTGCCCTTACAATCTGCCGAAAAATGTCTGAAAGCGCCTGCTAAGAGCCGAAAGATTTCTTTTAAGACACAATTAAGGTGTGCGGTATTGCCTTTATCTTATTTTCTTTGATTTTTTCTTTTTATTTCGTGAAGGCGTTCAAGCTCCTCGTCACGCTTTTTCTCGGCTTTTTTTCTTGTATTTTCTTCTTTTTTTGCCGCAATTTTTTTGCCGAGGTCAAGCTTTATCCGGCTGAGCGCAATGCAAATTACGATAACGGCGGCAAGCGCAATTATCCAAATTACCTTTTGCTTTTCATCGTTGTCGGTCTGCACCGGGTCAAGCTCGCTGACGCTTATTGCCAGAGTATTCAAAAAATAATTAAACAAAATCGCTCATCTCCCTGTATAATTTTGCAATCGGCAACCCCATGACATTGAAGAAATCGCCGTTGATTTTTTTGACAAGCACCGAGCCTTTGCCCTGAATTCCGTAAGCCCCGGCCTTGTCCATCGGTTCACCTGTTGCGACATATTTCTTTATTTCACCGTCGTCAAGCGGATAGAATTCCACATCGGTTTCGTCGAAAAAGTTTTTTACCTTTTCGCCGCAGACAATTGCAACGCCCGTGAAAACCTTGTGCGCCTTACCGGAAAGCGAGCGGAGCATTTCGCAAGCCTCCTGCTCGGAATGAGGCTTGCCGAGAATTTTTCCGTCAAGCGCAACAACAGTGTCCGAACCTATGACAACCGCATTTTTATGCTCGGCAGCTACCGCCTGCGCCTTTTGCATTGCAAGCGACATAACGACCTCCTGCGGCTCGACATTCTCGGGCACGACCTCGGTTATATCGGCACAGATTACCTCAAAATCGTAGCCCGCAAGCTCCATCAATTCCCTGCGCCTTGGGGAGGCGGAGGCAAGAATTATCCTAGACATCACCACAGCCCCTTATCTCTGAGCTGCTTGACCTTGAGAACCGCCGCCTGACTTTTTCCGTCCTTGATCTCGTTACTCATCACCATTTCAACCGCCGTTTCAAGCGGAATTTTTTCAACATTGAGGAATTCGTCAACATCGAGGTGCTGATGAGTATAGGTCAAGCCTTTTGCGGCATAGAGGTGAATAATTTCTCCGCAATAGCCGGGCGAGGGATAGAACTTGCCGAGATCGTAATATTCGTCGGCAACGCAGCCTGCTTCCTCCTCAAGCTCACGCTTGCCGGTTTCAAAGGGGTCTTCGCCCTTTTCAAGCTTGCCTGCCGGAAGCTCCGTAATGACCTCCATATACGGGTAGCGGAACTGACGGACAAAAAGCAGCTCGTTCTCCTGCGTCAATGCGGCGATGCACACTCCGCCGGGGTGCTCGACTACCTCACGCTGACAGGGCTTGCCGTTGGGCAGCTCTGCGTCGTCGTTGCGGACATTGATTATTCTGCCGTGGTAGATATAATTTGTTTTGATTGTTTTTTCTTCAAGCTTCATGTTTTTCTCCAAAAGAAAAGGGTAACCGAGGAAACGAAATTTCGCCCAAGGTTACCCCCGTTTTTTAAAAAATTAGTTGTCTTCTTCGTCCTCATCGTCAAAATCAAACTCAAGAGTCTCGCCGCAAGCGGGGCACTGAATTGATTCCTCATCAAGAACGCTCTCGTCAAGGCAGATAGTCTCGCCGCAGGCGGGGCACTCAACCTCAAAATAATCTCCTTCGTCATCACAGCAGCAGCAATCATCGTCGCAGCAGCAGTCGTCATCGCAGCAGCAATCGTCATAGATGCACTCCTCGACCTCACCGAGATCCTCGTCAATCTCGTCAACAACCTCTGTGAGAGCCGCAACCTCGTCCTCAAGGTCGGCAATCGTGAGAGCCATCTCATCAATGGCGTCAACCATTGCCTTGATGATCTTTACTTCGTCCGTATCTGCTTCAAAATGAGCCATCTCAACAAGTCCCTTGAGATATGCCGCTTTTTCGGTAACTGTCATCATTGTAAATCATCCTTTCAATGTAGAATAAGCATAAGCTTATGCTCTGCCAAGATACTCGCCTGTACGGGTGTCGATCTGAACCTTCTCGCCCTCGTTGATAAAGAGCGGAACCTTGATCTCTGCGCCTGTTTCAAGCGTTGCCGGCTTTGTTGCGTTTGTGGCGGTGTTGCCTGCGAAGCCCGGATCTGTCTTTGCGATCTCAAGCTCGACGAATGTCGGCGGCTCAACGCCGAAAACCTTGCCCTTGTAGGAAAGGATCTTGCAAACCATGCCGTCCTTTACGAACTTGAAGTTATCGGAAAGATCCGATGAGTTGATGGGAATAAGCTCATATGACTCCGGATCCATGAAATAATAAAGATCGCCGTCGCTGTATGAGAACTCCATATCCTTTCTCTCGATAAAGGCTGTCGGGAATTTTGCTGTGGGGTTGTAGCTCTTTTCAACTACCGAACCGGTGAGGACATTCTTTGTCTTTGTTCTGACAAAGGCTGCGCCCTTACCCGGCTTAACATGCTGGAATTCAACAACCTGAAGTACGTTGCCGTCCTCCTCAAATGTTACGCCGTTTCTGAAATCACCTGCTGAAATCATGTGTTATTCCTCCGATTTATTTTCTAAAATTATGAATAGGTCGAATACCCACTCGTTTTATCTCTATTATTTTATACTATAATTGTTCGTTTTTCAAGTCTTTTCGGCTAAAAAGCATTATGGCTCACTCATTTTTTTACAAAATCACAAGTTCCTTGGGCGCATTTGTAAGATTTTTGCAGCCGTTTTCGGTTATGAGAGCCATATCCTCTATTCTGACGCCGAATTTTCCGGGGATATAAATTCCCGGCTCGACCGTCACAACATTTCCGGGACGGAGCGTTGCGACCGACTTCGGCGAAAGGTTAGGTTTCTCGTGAATCTCGATTCCGACGCCGTGTCCGGTCGAATGGCGGAAGAATTCGCCGTAGCCCGCTTCCTCTATAACGGCTCTCGCCGCCCTGTCGCCGTCGGAGCATTTCAGACCGCTTCTTAAAGCCTCAAGCGAAGCAAGCTGAGCCTTCAAAACGGTATCGTATACTTTTCTCTGCTCGTCTCCGACATGACCGACCGCCACCGTCCTCGTCATGTCCGAGTGGTAGCCGTTGACGACTGCGCCGTAGTCCATCGTCACGAAATCGCCGTCCTCAATTTTTCTGTCGGTCGGAACTCCGTGCGGCTTTGAGGTGTTCGCTCCGGCGATCGCTATCGTTTCAAACGAAAGAGCCTCTGCACCGTGGCTTAGCATATAATTGTCAAGCTCAAGAGCGATTTCCTTTTCGGTCACGCCGATTTTTATGAAGCCGAGAATGTGCTCCAGCGCCGCCTCCGCAATGCGCTGAGCCTTGCAGATATTTTCAACCTCCTCCTCGGTCTTTACCTCTCGGAGGGAGTCGATAATTTTGTCCGTCGCAACCGTTGTCAGCCTTATTCCGTGAAGAGCCTTTCTCAGATTTTTGAGCTGCGTAACGGTCAGCCTGTCCGCTTCAACGGCAAGAGCTTTGCAGCCGAAGCGTTCGGCATATTCCATAAGCTTTGACCTTTGCTCCTCAACGCCGCAGCAGGTTATTTTGTCCGTCGCCGCTTCGATGTATCGGCTGTCGGTCAGGAAAACCGAACCGTTTTTTGTTGCAAAAAGGTAGCCGTCCGAAGCGTCGAAGCCCGTGAAATATCTTCTGTTTTCGGGCGAAACTATCAGCGCACCGTCAACATTTTTCGGCAATTTTTTTATGAATTTTTTGAGCATTTTATTTCACTCCCATAGCAGCTCTGCAATGACCGAATTGGAAAGCAAAAAGCCATTTTCGGTCAGAGCCGCTGATTTTTCATCGCATTTCATCAAGCCGTTTTCTATGAACTTTTCCGTTCTTTTTATTATTTCCTGCGGAAAAGCTTTTCCGAATCTCTTTTCAAAATCTTCAAAAATTATCCCGTCCTTCAGCCGCAAACGAAGCATGATATATTCCTCCTCGTCGCCGCCGTCTCCGTCGGGGATCGGTTCGCCGCCGTTCCTGAAATATTCGATATCCCTCGGATAGTAAAATCTTTTTCCGTCGATAAACGAATGCGCCGAAGGCCCGAGTCCGAGATATTCCTCGCAGCTCCAGTATTTCAAATTGTGCTTACCCTCGAAGCCGGGTCGGGCAAAATTTGAGATTTCATAGTGCTCATATCCGTCTCTGCGAAGCCGCTCGCTCATCGCAAGATACATATCCGCAACCGTGTCGTCATCGGGCAAATTGAGAGAGGCTCTTTTGTTGAAATACGGCGTTCCCTTTTCAAGCTTCAGCATATATGCGCTGATATGAGCCGCACCCGAAGCTACGCAAAAATCCAGCGTTTCGCCGAGACTTTTCATCGTCTGCTCCTGCACGCCGAGCATCACATCAAGAGAGATATTTTCTATGCCTGCCGCCCTGCATTGAGCTATTCTTTTTTCTATAAGCTCCCTGTCAGAAAACCTGCCGAGTTTTTTCCTCTCGCTTTCAATCACGGACTGAACGCCGAGCGAGATTCTGTTTACCCCTGCCTCGGCGACCGTTTCAAAGAAGCTTTCATCAACCGCAGATGGGTTGCATTCAACGGTTATCTCTCCGTCAACGCCGAAAAGGAATTTTGCCCGCCGGGTGAGCATCGCAATATTATCGCCGCCGAGAAAGGACGGAGTGCCGCCGCCGAAATAGAGCGTGTCGGCTTTCCTGCCGAGCTTATCCGACTGATTTTCCATGCTTTCGACGAGGGAAACCGTGTACATATCTCTGTCCGATTCGTCCGCACGCACGGAATAAAAATCGCAATAGGGGCACTTGGTTTTGCAAAAGGGAACATGAAGATATAAACCGATATTTTTCATAGCTTCTCCAAAAAACGGACTGCTCAAAGAAACAGTCCGTCGATCTGATGGGATTTTCGTGAATTATTCGTCAAGCTTCAGAATGGACATGAACGCCTCCTGAGGAACCTCGACCGTGCCGAACTGCCTCATGCGCTTTTTGCCCTCCTTCTGCTTTTCAAGCAGCTTTTTCTTTCTCGTTATGTCGCCGCCGTAGCACTTTGCAAGAACATCCTTGCGCATCGCCTTGATCGTTTCACGGGCAATGACCTTGCCGCCGACTGCGATTTGAACGGGAATTTCAAACATCTGTCTGGGTATATTATCCTTGAGCTTTTCGGCAATTTTTCTCGCCCTGCCGTATGCCTTGTCGGTATGAATAATGAACGAGAGAGCGTCGATCATGTCGCCGTTGAGGAGAACATCGAGCTTGACGAGATTTGAGCGTGCATAGCCCTCAATCTCGTAGTCAAACGAAGCGTAGCCCTTGGTTCTCGACTTGAGCACATCGAAGAAATCGTAAATAATTTCGTTGAGCGGCAGGTCGTATGCGATATCGACTCTGTCCGGCGTAACATAGGTCATGTTCTTGAAAACGCCTCTCCGCTCCTGGCAAAGATCCATAATTGCGCCGACATACTCGTTCGGAGCGTAGATGTTTGCGTTGGTTATCGGCTCTTCGCAATAGTCGATAAAGGCCGGGTCGGGATATTTTGTCGGATTGTCTATTTCTATAACCGAGCCGTCGGTCAGGTGAATTTTGTAAACAACACTCGGAACGGTGGTAACGAGGTCAAGGTCGTATTCACGCTCCAGCCGTTCCTGAATTATCTCAAGATGAAGAAGTCCGAGAAAGCCGCAGCGGAAGCCGAAGCCCAATGCGCCCGAGGTTTCAGGCTCAAAGGAGAGCGAAGCGTCGTTCAGCTGAAGCTTGCCCAAGGCGTCACGCAGTGCCTCATAGTCCGCGCCGTCGGCAGGATAAACTCCGCAGAAAACCATCGGGTTGACCTTTCTGTAGCCGGGCAGAGCCTCGTCGGCAGGATATTCCGCCGTCGTAACGGTATCGCCGACTCTTGCGTCGCCGACCGTCTTGATCGAAGCGGTTATATAGCCTACCTCGCCGGAGGTAAGCTCGGCGGCAGGCTCCATGGAGGTTGCCCTCATGTAGCCGACCTCAACGACGGTAAATTCCGCACCAGTCGCCATCATTCTCATCGTGTCGCCGGCCTTGATCTTGCCGTCAACAACACGGACATAGACGATTACGCCCTTGTAGTTGTCGTAGACCGAGTCGAAAACAAGTGCCCTGAGCGGCTTGCTGTCGTCGGAATCAAGCGGAGCGGGGATATCGGAAACAATTTTTTCAAGCACAGCTTCAACATTTTCGCCCGTCTTTGCCGAAACTCTCGGAGCGTCGGAGCAATCAAGACCGATGACCTCCTCAACCTCCTCGGCAACACGGTCGGGGTCGGCGGCAGGCAGGTCGATTTTGTTGATTATCGGCACTATCTCAAGGTCATGATCCAGCGCAAGATAAGTGTTTGCAAGCGTTTGAGCCTCAACGCCTTGAGATGCGTCAACAATCAGCAACGCGCCCTCGCAGGCGGCAAGCGAACGGGAAACCTCATAGTTAAAGTCAACATGACCCGGGGTGTCGATAAGGTTAAGCTCGTATTCCTCGCCGTCCTTCGCCGTGTAATTGAGCTTGACTGCGTGCGCCTTGATGGTAATTCCACGCTCCCTTTCAAGCTCCATGTCGTCAAGCAGCTGCTCGGTCATGTCACGAATAGCAACGGACTGCGTAAGCTCAAGCAAGCGGTCGGCAAGGGTCGACTTGCCGTGGTCAATGTGAGCTATTATCGAAAAATTTCTTATATGATCCTTTTTGACTGCCAAAATATCACCCCTGTGATGAATTGCCGTAACCGCATTAAAGAGGCTACTCAAATAAGACAGGCTATTTAAACCGATAGCCTGTCCGGATTTTTATTTAAGGCAATACCGCACAATTGGGGTGTGCGAATTGCGCAGTAAGATTTTTCGTCAGGTTGTACAAAAATTTTGTAGGCTTGCTGACGCAAGTCAAGGAATTTTTGTGCAACATGACGGAAACAGATTCAAGCAAGGCGTGCGCCTCAATTTGTGCGGTATTGCCTTAACGCCTTAATTGTGCGGCGCTGCTTCAAAAGCACTTCTGAATGCGGAAGCAACTCTTTCGAGCTCCTCCTCGGTCATCGCCGTTCCGGAGGGCATACAAACTCCTCGGCGGAAAATATCGTTGCCGACGCTTTCACCCTGCTTGCGGCTGATGAAATCCATTTCGGAGAAAATCGGCTGATTGTGCATCGGATTCCATGCCCGTCTTGATTCGATATTGTCCTCCTCAAGTGCCTTGATTATCTCGTCCGGCGTAACCTCGCAGCCCTCGTCCACCGTTAAAACGCTGAGCCAGAAATTCGGCGTACAGCCGTCGAGCACGGGAGCCATTGTCACCGGAAGGTCGGCGAACGCTTTTTTGTAGAACTCGTAATTGCGTGTTCTTGCGGCAATTCTTTCGTCCATGTTTTTCAGCTGTCCTCTGCCTATTCCTGCGCAGATGTTGGACATTCTGTAGTTATATCCGATCTCGTTGTGAAGATAATAATTGACATTTTCCTTGGACTGATTTGACCAAAAATGGATTTTTTCAATCGCCTCGGGGTCGTCGGAGAGAGCCATACCGCCGCCGGAGGTCGTAACGATTTTGTTTCCGTTAAAGGAAAGTGCGCTTATCTTTCCGAAGGTTCCGCATTTTTTGCCCTTATAGGTCGTGCCGAGAGCCTCGGCGGCGTCCTCAAGAACGGGAACATTATATTTTTCACAAATCGGAAGAATTTCGTCATATTTTGCGCTGTTGCCGTAAAGGTCAACCACTATAACCGCCTTCGGAAGCCTGCCCATTGCGTCGTATTTTTCAAAAGCAAGCTTCAAGGCCTCGGGATCCATGTTGAAGCTCTCGTAATCGGAGTCGATAAACACAAGCTCCGCTCCAAGGTAAGCAACGGGATTGCAGCTTCCGGAGAATGTAAAGTCCGAGCAAAAGACAAGATCGCCGCTGCCGACTCCGAGATATTTCAAGCCCATGTGGATTGCGCCCGTACCCGAGGAAAGCGCAACGCTGTGCTTTGAGCCGACATATTCGCACATTTCCTTTTCAAACCCCGTCAGGTTCGGGCCGAACGGGGCGATCCAGTTTGTCTGGAACGCTTCATTGATAAAGCCAAGCTCCGTTCCGTTCATGCACGGCGGAGAAAGATAGATTCTTTTGTTCATCTGATACACTTCTTTTCGGAAAAATTATTCACCGGGTTATTTATCTATTTTATTTCCTTTATCCGTTTCGTTTTTCTTCGGTGCGTCGCCGTAGCCGTAACCGTAACCGTTACCGTAACCATAGCCTCCGCCGTAACCGTAACCGCCATAGCCGTAGCCGTTACCGTAGCCATAGCCGCCGTAGCCGTAACCGTTGCCATATCCATAGCCGTAACCGTAGCCGTAGCCGCCGGCGCTTGGCTTCTTCTTGCGGCCGTACCTGCCGTATCTTCCGTAATATCCGCCGTAGCGCAGATAGCCCTTGCGGCGATAATATCTGCTGTTCTCCTCGCCGGCGCTCATGGTGAACACTGCGCCGATGATCTCGATATCTGCTCCCCTTATTTCGTCAAGAGTACGGTTGATCTCCGAAACCTTTGCATAGTCACGGCGAATATTGTAGATTATTCCGTCGGCAAGCGGCGCAATAACAAGGCTGTCCGAAACGACATGAGCCGGTGGAGAGTCGATGATGATATAATCGAATTCCTTGCGTGCCTGTTCGATAACGGCTCTGACCTTGTCCGTGTCAAGAACCTCGGTCGATTTCAGCGATATACCACCGGTCGGCAAAACGAAGATGCCGAGAGATTTTATAAACTTGATGGAATCGACATAGGTCGATGTTCCCTTGATTATCGGAATAAGTCCGTAGCGTGTGTCGCTCTTAACGCCGACGGCATGAAGAACGGCGGGCTTTCTGAGGTCGCTGTCGATAAGGAGGACGGATTTGCCCTTCTGGGCAAGCGAGCAGGCGATGTTGACCGAAACGGTCGTTTTGCCCTCGTCCTCATAGGTGCTGGTTACGACAAAGGCCTTGTAGCCCTTTTCCGCCTTGACATTCTCTATCTTGGTTCTTATCGCCTTGAAGCTTTCAACGAAGGCAAAGCTTACCTTTGCCGTGTCGGTAATCAGCAAAGAGCCTTGCGGCGATTTTTTCTTCTGATTGAAAAGTCCCGATTTCTTCTCCAGCAGCGGCACAGAGCCGAGAACCGTAACATTGACATCACGCCTTAAATTATCCAGCGTGAGAACCGTATTGGTCGTTATCGTTATAATGAAAACGATGAATGCGACTATCGCCGCACCGACTGCGAAGCCGTAGATCGCCTTTGTTGTGGCGTCGTCGGAATTTGCGATAACGGGTGCTGTCGGGTTTTTAACAACCTTTATCGACACCGTGTTGTCATAGCTTTGAACATACTCCGGGAACTCCTTGAGTACGACCTTCAAGGCTCTTTCGCAATAGCCCTGATCCGTGCTGGTTACATTGACCTGAAAGAAACCGGATATTCCCGTATCGTCTATTGAAAGACTGTTTTCGATAAACGAGGTTGAATATTCCTTGCCCACCTCGTCATCGGCAAGCGTTTTTTGGATATTATAGAGCATTTCGTCGCCCTTGATAAGATACTGATAATAGGAAAGCTGATTTCCGCTGGAAAACTTTGTTTCCTGCTTATACTGGGGCGATGAATCCTTGCTGTTGGAATAGTCCTTGACTATAACATACTGCGTCGTCATGAATCCGAGAGTCATGGACGCCCTGTAGGTTTCAACATAGGTAGCCTTTGCAATGGCAAAAGCGGCTCCCGAAAAAACCGCACCGACAAGCAGCATAATCCAGAGCTTTGACAAAAGATTTTTAGCCAGTCTGCCCATATCGAGAGACGGACCGGATTCGTTATAATATATATTCTTGCCGACGTCCAATTCCTGCATTTTATAATCATCTCCGTTTTGGACTGAGTAATCTAAGGCGTGCGCCTTAATTGTGCGGTGTTACCTTAAGGTTATACTGTAATAATTATAGTTTATCTTGGCTAAATAGTCAACATTAAAAGCCTCTTTTATATATTTCTCCACGGTTAACGAGCGGTATTTCCTTATCGGTGAGCACACATTTTGCCGCATCGTGAACCATCATCTGCATATTAAAGCCGGAAATATCCGGAGGGAAAAAGTTTATCATATTCATCAGGTCGTTCATTCTGTAATGTGACGAATGCGCATCGGTCGCCACAAAGGAAGCTGCGCCCGAATATGCCATGGCATAGGCAAGCTCAAATTCCTGCGGCCCGTCAAGACTCGCAAGGCTGGATGCGTTTATCTGGAAAAGAACTCCGCTTCGTATCAGCTTGTTTACCCCGTCGTAGTCAAACTGGAAATACTCGTATCTTTCCGGGTGAGCGACTATCGGGATAAGACCCATATCAATTATAGCGTTAAGATATCCCACGATCCTTTTCATGGAAACATTTCTGAACGAGAACTCGACCAAAATGTATCTGCTGCCGTTTATCGCAAGCCGCTTAAGGTTCGTTGAGAAAAAAATGTCGTCGTCAACATAAACCTCCGCTCCGGGATAGAGCGTTATGCCTAAGCCGAGGTTGTTGATTATTCCCTGCAATTCACGGAGCTTTTCGTTTCTTGCTTTAACAAAATCATCTATGTCCCCGACCGTGGTAATGTGCGGAGTGCAAACTATATGCTTTATTCCGTTTTGCCTTGCGATATGGCACATTTGAACGGAAATATCCATGTTTTTTGAGCCGTCGTCCATTCCCGGAAGAATATGACAATGCAAGTCGATCATCTCACGATCACCCCCATGACTAGATTTTAGATTTTAGATGGTAGATTTTAGATATGGTATTTCGGCAAATTTTGCGTTGGAATTTGCAGGGTTGTAATAGAAAAATTTCACGGTGCGATGTGGGCATCGCACCCTACGACCGGCGGCGATGAGACTTTGTTCGTAGGGCATGATGCCCACATCATGCCGCAGGTATAGATGATGTTTGCGGTATTGCCTTAATTTATCGCAGGTCTAAATTGTGCGGTATTGCCCTAACTTTATCCGTCGATTCTGTGCCCGTGGAGCTTGATGTTGCCGAGGAAAGGGAGCTTTGCCGAGCCGACAACGCTGTCGCCGTCAAAGGTTGCGGTGACGGGAATTTTTTTGCCCTTGAACATATCGCTCTCTGCGATTGCACGCAGGGTGTTTCCGTCCTCAACAACATCCGTGACCCTGAATTCCGGCACATTTTCGCCGACTATTTCGAGCTTGAAATCGTATTGTCCGTTGTTGTCGCTGATTGTAACCCTGCCCGTGCCCCTGAAAAGCATTGTGTTAATTGAGGCTTCCCATTTTCCGATTCCTATCATTTCTTAGCTCCTCTCATGATATGACTGCACGATAATTTGTCTTTAGCCTATCACATTTCGGAAAAGATGTCAACCAAGATTGTGGAAAATAGACAAAAAACCAACCTCTCTTTTTGCCGATACGAGGTGTAAAAGAAAATTGTGGTAAAAAGTTTATGCTTACCAAAGAAAATTCAACAAATATAACAAAATCAACGCTCGGTTTCCTTGACATTATCTAAAGAATATATTAAAATAATACTAAAGCACTTTAGCATATGGCAATTTGCGATTATTTGGGGGCAGAGATCGGTTTTTAGGAAAGAAGAATGATATTGCGTAGGGGGCAATACATATTGAAAAAGCTTGACTTCAAAAATGCGGTTATAAAAAAAGCGCTAATGGTTTTGTATGATATTGTTGCGATAAACCTTGCCTACATATTTGTTATGCTTATCGGCGGCGGCCAGCAGAACATGGACGCCGTTTGGCAGAGGGCTGTGCCCGTTACCGTGATTTTCATCGTGCTGTATCATGCTTTTAAGATTTACTCCAGTATGTGGGAATATGCCGGTATCCGTGAGGTTTGGAATGTTGCGCTGGCAACCGTTATCGGCGGTGTTTGCGGAATTGCGGTTGACCTTATCTTCTCGAGCTTCGGCGGAGCGGCATCTGAACTGAAAAACGGCTGCTTTGACGCATATTTTTATGTTTTCGGCACTCTTGTCACAATAGTTTTCGTGGCAGGAATGAGGGTCGTTTATCGACTCGTCAGGAGATATTACAGGGAAAAAAGCCTTGAAATGGACGAAAAGCTTGACAGAGTAATGATCGTCGGCGCAGGCGATATGGGCATGATCATTATCAACGAGCTTGAGGTCAACAATTATGCAAGAGGCAAGCCCGTCATAGCCGTTGACGACAATCCGCTCAAGGTTGGCAAAAGGATCAGAGGAATTCCCGTCAAGGGAACTTGCGACCAGATCCCCGAGCTTGCAAAAAAATATAACATCAATACAATAATTCTCTGTCTGCCGTCGGTCGGAAACGAGAGACAGACGGAAATACTTCGCATTGCCGTAAAGACGGGCTGCAGGCTGAAAACCTCGCCGAGTCTTCTTGAAATGACAGACACCTCGCAGAGCGGCAGAATCAGGGATGTTAATATTACAGACCTTCTCTCCCGTCCCGAGGTTGAGCTGAACAGAGATGTTTGCGGCTACCTCAAGGATCAGGTCGTGCTTGTAACGGGCGGCGGCGGATCAATCGGAAGCGAGCTTTGCCGTCAGGTTTCCAAGTATCATCCGAAAAAAATCGTAATTTTTGATATATACGAAAACGGTGCGTATATTCTCAAGCAGCAGCTGGACGCCTATCACAACGGCGACCCCGAAATTGACATCAGGATAGGCTCTGTCAGGGATCAGACAAGGCTCAGAGAGGTTTTTGAGGAGTTCCATCCCTCGATTGTGTTCCATGCGGCGGCTCACAAGCATGTTCCGCTCATGGAGGACAGCCCGAAGGAGGCGGTCAAAAACAATGTTTTCGGAACCTTCAATGTGGCAAGCATCGCAGTTGAATACAAGGTAAAACGATTCGTTAATATTTCGTCGGACAAGGCGGTAAATCCTGCCAATGTCATGGGCGCAACAAAGAGAATTACCGAAATGATTGTGCAGTATTTTGAGCGCAAGTGCAAAAACAGTACGATTTTTGCCGCCGTGCGCTTCGGCAATGTTCTCGGCTCGAGCGGCAGCGTAATTCCGATATTCACCGAGCAGATAAAAAACGGTGGCCCCGTCACGGTAACGCATCCGGAAATAACAAGATATTTCATGACGATTCCGGAAGCGGCTCAGCTTGTTGTTCAGGCGGGCGGACTTGCAAGAGGCGGAGAAATTTTTGTTCTCGATATGGGCGACCCCGTCAAGATAGTTACGCTTGCGGAAAATCTTATCATGCTTTCGGGCTATAAGCCATATACGGAGATCGAGATAAAATTCACCGGACTTCGCCCGGGCGAAAAGCTTTATGAGGAGCTTGTTCTCGACGAGGAGAGCGACGAAAGACAGATGACAGCAAACAATAAAATTTTCGTCACGAAGGCGGTTGAAATGGACGACAGTCTCTTTGAAAAGGAGCTTGAAAAGCTGAACAACGCCGACGAGAAGGAGATAAGAGAAGTTATAAAGGAAATTGTTC
This sequence comes from Bacteroides faecis, assembly GCA_963625295.1. GTDB lineage: Bacteria > Bacillota > Clostridia > Oscillospirales > Acutalibacteraceae > CAG-488. The sequence goes on along the minus strand of CAVFTC010000005.1, from coordinate 14,276 downwards.
CGAACTACAGGGAAGCGGAAATCGGTTGAAATATTTCATGAGAGAGTGAAGCAAGTGTACAAATATGTCAAAAGGATAACGGACTTTACCGTTGCTCTTTTATTGCTGGTGATTTTATCTCCGCTGATGGCTGCGTCGGCGCTTCTCATTGCGGCAAATCATGACGGACCGATACTTTTTAAGCAAAAAAGACCCGGAAAAAACGGAAAAATTTTTACCGTGTATAAATTCCGCACGATGTCAACAAGGCAGTGCGACGAAAACGGGCGTGAACTGAGCGACTTTGAGAGAATGACAAAAATCGGCAGGCTTCTCAGAAAAACGAGCGTGGACGAGCTGCCGCAGCTTTTCAATATAATCAAGGGTGAAATGAGCTTCATCGGTCCGAGGCCGCTGCTGACGGAATATTTGGAGCTTTATTCTCCCGAGCAGATGCGACGGCACGAGGTCTTGCCCGGAATTTCCGGCTGGGCGCAGGTCAACGGTCGCAATACTCTGACATGGGACGAAAAATTTGCATACGATGTTTATTATGTCGATCATTGCGGTGTCCTGATGGATATGAAAATTTTTTTAAAAACCGTTGAGAATGTTATCCGTCAAAACGGAATCAACAGCGGAAAAGAAAACACGATGGAAAAATTCAAAGGAAACAGGGAGACTGAAAAAATATAAGGCAACAAAAAGAAAGGATGCTTTGCAATGAAAAAAATTCTTTATGTCGCAACAGTTGCGGAGCATTTTTATTATTTTCATCTGCCATGCTTTAAAATGTTCAAGGAAAAAGGCTGGCAGGTTGATGTCGCCTGTCACGGAGACAGGGAGCTGCCGTATTGCGACAACAAATTTGAAATTCCAATCAGGCGTTCCCCTGCCGACAGGGAGAACCTCCGGGCATACCGGGAACTGAAAAAAATAATCAAAGCCGGCGGATATGACATTATCCATTGTCATACACCGATGGGTGGAATTCTCGCAAGGCTCGCCGCAAGAGGCGAACGCAAACGGGGCACAAAGGTGATATATACCGCTCACGGCTTTCATTTTTATAAGGGTGCGCCGATTTTAAACTGGCTGATCTATTACCCGATTGAGCTTGTGATGTCGGGAATGACGGACTGCCTGATAACGATAAACAGTGAGGATTTTGCCTTCGCAAAAAAGCATCTTAAGGCAAAGAAAATCGTAAAGATAAACGGGGTCGGCTGTAACAGCGACCTTTTTTATAAAATTTCCGCAGAGGAAAAGCGTGCGCTTCGCCGAGAAAAAGGCTTTGACGAGGACGAAACGATTCTGATTTATGTTGCCGAGATGAACGCAAACAAAAATCAGGGAATGCTCGTTCGTGTTATGCAGAGGCTGAAGCAAAGCGGCGAAAAAATGAGACTGCTCATTGTCGGAGCGGACAATTTTAACGGTGAGTATGTCAAGCTTGCAGAGTCGCTCGGTGTGGCGGACAGGATAGATTTTCTCGGCCACAGAAACGATGTCAGCGACCTTGTTCATCTGAGTGATATTGCCGTTGCGTCGAGCATTCGGGAGGGCTTGCCGGTCAATGTTATGGAGGCAATGGCTTGCGGACTGCCGGTTGTTCTCTCGGACAACAGAGGTCACCGTGAGCTTTGTTACAACGGCGAAAACGGATATATCGTTGCGCCGAATGACGACGAAGCAATGGCTCAAAAAATCACTTTAATTGCAAGAGATAAGGAATTATACAACCGCCTTTCGGACAACGCAGTTAAGCTTGTTCAGCCCTTTTTAAAGGAAAAGGTTTTGGAAGAAGAAAAAGCGGTTTATGAGGAATATATTAAGGCAATACCGCACAATTGAGGTGTGCGGATTGCGCAGTAAGGTCTTTGCAAAGAAAGGAACGGAATGATAAACTTTGATTTTGATTTCTATGAAATAGTAGTTTGGGTTGCCACTGCCGTTATGTGCATGATTGCGGTGGCGGCTCGTTCTGCTCCGCTCAAGGCTCACGGAGGACTTGGGCAGCCGCTGCCGAATCCTATCGCCGTCATTTTGCCGATAGCGTTTTATGTTTCATTTGCCGGGCTGAGAAAAACGATCGGCGACACATATTATTATATGTATTCTTTTGAAAATATGGATGACAGCGGAAACGAAGTAAGCCTTGATATGATAATAAACGGGCAGGGCTTTTCATTTATTCAAAACATTCTGCGGAACAGAACCGACGATCCGCAGGTTTTGATTTTTGTCTGCGCCGTAATATCTTTGGTTCCGGCACTGATAATTTTGTACCTTTATTCGTCTCCGTTTGAGCTGTCAATTTTTCTGTTTGTTGCTTACGGATATCTGGGCGGCATGATGGACGGAATGAGACAGTATATGGCTGCGGCAATAACCTTACTCGGAACGAGATTTCTGTTTTCAAAGAAGCGAGGTTCTTTTTTTAAGTATGCGGTTTTTGTGCTTATCGCTTACACTATACATCAAAGTGCGCTAATATTGCTGCTGATTTATTTCGTTGTCCGGCGTAGAGCATGGACTATGAGCTCCTATATCATTTTGCTCGGCAGCGTTGTAGTAACGGTTGCTTTCGATTCAATACTTCCGTCGTTTTTGAATGCGCTTGAGGATACGAGCTATTCCAGCTATGCCAGTAACGGCTGGTTCACAGACGGCAAGGAGGGCGGCAGCAATATCCTGCGAGTAGTGATGGCGGCGGCACCTGTCGTGATAGCATATTTGAATCGAGACAGAATGAAACGACTTGGGCATATCGGCGATATACTTATCAATATATCGTTTATTTGCATGGCAATATACATGGTTTCCACCTACAACTGGATTTTCGCAAGATTGGCAATCTATTTGCAGGCGTATTACATCATTTTCACGGGATGGGTCGTAACATATGCCGTGAAGCCGAAGGACAGATCGGTTTATACGACCGGAATGATCATAATGTTTTTCCTTTATTCCCGGTTTACGGCGTATCAGATAAATATGTATCAGTCGGATTATTTCCTGCCGGGCAGAAAGCTTTTTAGATGAGGAATTTGCAATGAAGTATTTTTTATTTAATCATGCGGGCAGCAGGAATCACGGCTGCGAGGCACTTGTGAGAGGAACGGTAAATATTATCGAAAACAGCGACCGAAACGCAGACTTTGTCCTCTCGTCATTTGACACGGAAGCGGACGCCGACATAGAACGAATCGAAACGAAGCCTGCAAGAATGCGCAAGCTGAGCTTCACGGAAAAAATAATCGCTGCGCTTGATTTAAAAATCAACAAGTCTGAGGAATATGCGCTGGAAAAAATGTGTTCACCGATTGTTCTTGATGCGGAGGAATGTGATATCTGCCTTTCGGTAGGCGGCGATACATATTGCTATGGCGACAATCATGCAACGCAGGTGCTCACAAGAGAGCTGAAAAAATCCGGCAAAAAAACCGTGCTTTGGGGAGTGTCGATCGGCGAGGAGGATCTGACTGAGGAAAAGCTGGAAAGTCTGAAAGATTTTGATGCGATTTTTGCCAGAGAGCCTATCACATACAAGCTTCTTTCGGAGAAGAATGCTAACGACAAAATTTTTCTTTTTTCTGACCCGGCTTTTTGTATGGAGAGGGCTGATGTCGAGCTTGTTGAAGGCTTTACAAAAAAGAACACGCTCGGCTTTAACATAAGTCCGCTTGTTGCGAAAAAAAATCCAAAGGTAAAAGAAATTGCCGAGGATTTTATTGAATTCATTTTTGAGAACACAACGATGAAGGTGCTGCTCATTCCTCATGTCGTGGAAAAAGACAACAACGACTATGATTTTATGAAGCCTATCTTTGAAAAATTTCGAGACACGGGGAGAATTGCTATTCTTCCGCCAACGCTCGGCGCAAGAGAATATAAGGGCTATATTGCGCATACGAGATTTTTCATCGGAGCGAGGACTCATGCGACGATCGCAGCGTATTCAAGCGGAGTGCCGACGATTGCCCTCGGCTACAGCGTTAAGGCGAGGGGAATTGCGAAGGATATCTTCGACGAGGAAAAATATGTGCTCGATTTTAATTCTGTGACGGACGCAGCGCCCTTGAAAAAAGAATTTTTAGCAATGGTTGAAAATGAAGATGAAATCAGAAGAGAGCTGATGACGAGCATACCTCTGCGAATGAGAAGCGCAATGGAAGCCGGGGAAATGCTACGGAAAATCTGATTGGAGTGGCGGCATGAAAAAGCAGATACTTTTTGTTATCCCTTCGATGCGATGCGGCGGAGCGGAAAAAAGTCTTTTGACCCTGTTGACGCTTTTTGACTGTGAAAAATATGATGTCGATCTTCTTTGCTTTCGTCACGACGGGCTTTTTTTTGATAAAATTCCGAAGAAGATCAATGTTATCGGCGGAAACGAGAGGTATGAAATGTTTGATGGCGATGCGCTGTCGGCAGCAAAATATTTTTTAAAAAAGGGACAGGCTTTAGCTGCATTTGACCGGTGGAGATATTCAAAAATAAACACCGTCACCGACGCTCATGAGGCGGAAGAAATTCAATGGAAATATTTAAAAAAACAGCTTCCGAAAATAAAAAAGGAATACGATTGCGCAATAGGCTATCTTGAGGGAAACGCTAACCGTTTTGTGATTGAAAGCGTTAAGGCGAAAAATAAAATTTGCTATATTCACAGCGATATAGTTAAGCTCGGCTTGGAAAGAAAAAGCACAGAAAAAATTTTTGAAAAAGCAAACAGGATAGTGACGGTTTCCGAGGAATGCAAAAAAAGTCTTGAGAAAAATTTTCCTCTTGCTGGCGGCAAGGTCTGCGTTATCGAAAACATAACGAGCCGGACGCTTCTTCTTAAGGAGAGCAAAAGCACCGAAGCTTTTCCGTCAAAAAAAGACGAAACGGTATTCTGCACTGTCGGAAGATGCAGCGAACCTAAGAACATTTCGCTTGCGGTCGAGGCTTGCGCCGAGCTTGTAAAAAGAGGAAAAAACATAAAATGGTATCATGTCGGTGACGGTCCGCTGAGGGGCGAGATCGAAAAGCAAATTGCCGAAAACGGATTGGAAAATATTTTCATTTTGCTCGGGGAAAAGTCCGAGCCGTATCCTTATATGGGGCAGTGCGATATTTATGTTCAGCCTTCGCTGTATGAGGGAAAGTCGATAGCGATCGACGAAGCGAAGTGCCTTTGCCGTCCGATAATCGTCACGGATTTTTCAACCGTGCACGACCAGATAACCGACGGAGTCAACGGGCTTATCTGCCGAATGGATAAAAACGACATGGCGGACAAAGCAGAGCTTCTGATCGACAGCAGAGCGGAAAGAGAAAGACTCAGTGAAAATTTAAAAAATGAAGAAGCGGGAAATGAAAAGGAAATCGAAAAGCTTTACGCAATAATTGACAAGTGAGGAAACACAATGATTGTTATCGTTATTCTGCTTTTGATTGTAATTATAATACTCGGCTACGACTTGTGGGAGGATTTTTTTGCATGGCTCGGCCGCATAAAGGTCGGACAGCTTTCCGAAAGCGAGTGGCACGACAAGACGAGAAAGATCCTGTTGAAGTGGATAGTCAAGGGTGCGCCGGAGGTTCGTATCAACGACGGCAGAAAGATAAATTTCATAAAAAAATTGAACGAATACGGCAAGATAACCTCCGTTACATATTGGCAGGATGCGTCGCTGGTCAAGGCGGCAAGCTGCATGGAGGAAAATCTTGAGACAGAGGTAAAAAGCCTTGCCGAAAGATATATTCCGAGTGCGGACGGCGAATGGAAAATGCTTCCGAAAAGAATGGACAGCGCAATGCTTTGCTACGAGCTGATGTCGAGCAAATACATTGACAACGACAAGATAAAGCCGGCGATGAATAATTCGGCGTATATGCTGAAGCTGGCTGCGGAGAAGCACGGCTCGATTCCCTATAACGAAAATCTGCCGAAATATCGGCTCGTCGATACTGTCGGCATGGCTTGCCCGTTTTTGATTAAATACGGCAACACATATAATGAAAAGGAATACATCGACATTGCGATAAAGCAGATTAAAGAATATCGCCTGAACGGAATTGACGAAAAAACGAAGCTTCCGTTCCACGGCTTTTGCAGCGAAACTCATGCGCCGCTCGGAGTGTGCGGCTGGGGTAGGGGCTGCGCATGGTGGGCGATAGGCTTGACGGACAGCCTGAGAGCCTTGCTTGAGGTTGACGGCTATAACCGTGAAAAGGCGGAGCTTTTGAAGCTCACGATGGAGCATTTGGACACAATGAAAAAATATATCCGTGACGACGGCACGGTTGAGCGTATCGTGGTCAGCAAGTCTGCACAGGACAGCTCGGCGTGCGCAATGCTTGCCTATTGCTATGCATACATGGCTGAGCTGACGAAGAATGACGCATACAAACAGCTTGCCGAAAAAATGATACGAAAGCTTAGGAGCGTGACCCGCAGAAACGGAATCGTTGATTTCTCGCAGGGCGACACCCACGGAATCGGATTTTATTCCGAAAAGCTCTGCATCGTTCCGGCCGCACAGGGCTTCGCCATCGCAGCAGAGGAAACGGCGAATAAATCTTAGGGCAATACCGCATTTTATGATAAATATCATCTGAAATGGCGGCATGATGTGGGCATCATGCCCTACGAACAAAATCTCATCGTCGCCGGTCGTAGGGTGCGATGCCCACATCGCACCGTGAAATTTTTCTTTTTTACCTCCGTAAATTCTAACGCAGCATTTTACCTCGCGCCGGTCTATCATCCAGCATCTACCATCTAACATCTATCTTCTGCCTCCCCTTGGTTGAATCAAGGGGAGGTGTCGCATTAGCGACGGAGGGGATAGAGAATAACTTGATATGCTTTTATTCCTTATCTCTTCCGTCGGTCGTCAGCTAAAGTCAGCAAAAAACAACGAGGACGAGCAATGCTCGTCCTCGTGACAGATGTTCGATTTTAGATTTCGGATGGTAGTTTTGCCTTAGGCAACACCGCACAAATCGAGGCGCACGCCTTGCTTGAATCTGTTTCCGTCATGTTGCACAAAAATTCCTTGACTTGCGTCAGCAAGCCTACAAAATTTTTGTACAACCTGACGAAAAATCTTACTGCGCAATCCGTACACCTCAATTGTGCGGTATTGCCCTTAAACTCTGCGTTTTAGATAACCTCGTCTAAAATCTGCCATCTAAAATCTAAAATCTATATGTGGTGGAGACGAAGAGGATCGAACTCTCGACCTTACGGATGCGAACCGTACGCTCTCCCAGCTGAGCTACGCCCCCTCAACAACAAAATTATAATCTTTCTTTTCCGTTTTGTCAAGGGCAATAACGCACAAATTGCGGAGCGGCGAGTTCGGCGAGTTTCACCTCAAACTTCACAGTGAAATTTGAGGTGGAATTTACTTTAGGAAATTATTGAGCAAGCTCCTGCAAGACCCGATATAGCGGCAAGGATTTTACTCTCAAAAGGCAATGTTTACCCTTTCTTTTCCGCCAATTCATATATTTTTAAAATTTTGATGAAAAAATAATACCGTAAATTACGCAAATCGCCATAAAAGCATTTGATTTTATAATATTTCGTGATATAATGATACGGACGATGCTCGGTAAATGTTTGCTGATCGTCATCCATAATGAGAAAGGATTGTTTTTATGGCTGAAAAAGCAAAAAAAATGAAGCTTAATTACGGCAAGACCGCACTCATCGGTTTCGGTTTCATGGCCGTACAGATAGCTTGGATCATCTACAACGCATATGTTCCCATTATTTTAAAAGAAAACGGCACGATCGCAAATCTAAGCTGGGCAAGCACCGCTGTCGGTATGATAATGGTTATCGACAATATTTTCGGCGTTGTTTTCCAGCCGCTTTTCGGAAGATTTTCCGACAGAACCCACACTCGCTTCGGCAAGAGAACTCCGTATCTCATGGTCGGCGTTCCGCTTTGCGCATTGCTGTTCATCTTTATTCCGAGGATTCAGCTTCTCGGTATACTCATGCTCGACATCATCGTTTTCAACTTCATTATGTCAACATGGCGTTCGCCTGTCGTTGCGATGATGCCCGACGCAACCCCATCCGAGCTTAGAGGAGAGGGCAACGCCGTCATCAATATCATGGGCGGCGTCGGTGTGGTTCTCGGAACGGTTTCGGGCAAGATAATTACCTTTATCACCAAGGCAACTGACGAGCAGGTAATAAGAAATTATGTTTTCCTTTTCGGTTCTGTTGTTATGGTTATCTGCCTGCTTGTTGTCGTGTTCCTCGTTCGTGAGCCGGACAGCAGACTTTCAAAGGCGGAGGCTGCGAAGCTGGCAAGAGAATTTGAAAAGAAAAAGACCGGCAAGGGCGGCAAAAAGAGTCTCGACAGCATGGGTCTGACATCGGGCGAAAAGAAAAGCCTTATCTTCATGCTTATTGCTCTTTTCTTTAACTCGAACGCAACCGATTCCATTCAGACCTATTTCACGACCTTTGCAAAATATGAGCTTAATTTTGAAGAATCCGACGCATCGCTTATCATAACTCTCTTTGCGGCGGCAACGGTTATCGGCGCAATTCCCGCAGGCAAGCTCGGACAGAAATTCGGCAGAAAAAAGACAATCATGTCGGGCTGGATAGGCGTTCTTGTTTTCTTCCTGCTCTATGCTGTTACAAGATTCCAGCCGTTGCTTTATATCGCAATCGTAGGCGGCGGAATTCTCATAGCCTTTGTTACAATCAACACGCTTCCGCTTGTTCTTGAGATCGGCGGACTTGACAGGGTCGGAACATTTACCGGCTACTATTACACGGCAACCTTCTCGGCTTCTATCGTCGGTCCGGTTCTTGTCGGCGCAATGTTCGACATCACCAAAAAATTCTCAGCCGACGGTGAAATAAATTACTGGTCGCTTTTCTTCTACGCTCCGGCGTGCTTCGCTCTTGCGCTTCTTTGTATGTCGCAGGTCAAGCACGGCGAGACAAACTCGATCCCCGAGGAAATGATAGAAGAAATAGCACAGGACGACTGATTTTCCCGTAAATGGGATTGGAGGAATACATCAATGAGTGAAACACTTCTTAAGGTGAGAGATCTCAAAAAGAGCTACGGCGATACCGTCGTTCTCAAGGGAGTCTCTTACGACATCGAACAGGGCAAGATTGTAGGCTTGCTCGGTCCCAACGGCTGCGGCAAAACCTCGATGATAAAGTCCATCGTCGGACTTATCAACGACTATGAGGGTCAGATTCTTGTTAACGGAAAAGCACCCGGCGTTGAGTCGAAAAAAATCATTGCATATCTGCCGGAGAAAAATTATCTGCCGACATGGATGACGCCGAAAAGCGCAATCAAATACATGGCGGATTTCTACGAGAATTTTGACACGCAGAAGGCGCTTGACATGGCGGCAAGATTTGAGCTTCCGATGAAGCAGAAAATCAAGACCATGTCAAAGGGTCAGCAGGAAAAGCTCCAGCTTCTCCTTGTCATGAGCAGAAAGGCGGATCTTTATATTCTTGACGAGCCTCTCGGCGGCGTTGACCTTGTTTCGAGAGAGTTCATACTTGACACGATAATGAAGAATCATGCCGAGAATTCAACAATCCTGCTTTCCACCCACCTTATTTATGATATCGAAAAGGTGCTTGACCGTGTGCTTATGGTCAAGGACGGCAAGCTTGTTGTCAACACCGATGTTTCAAAGATAACGGCTGACGGCAAGACTGTTGAGGATTTGTTCAGGGAGGTGTTCAGCTATGTTGGGTAAGCTTTTAAAGAATGAATTTATTGCCACGGGCAGAATCATGGGTGCGCTTTATGCGGTCGTCGCAGTTATCATCGCCTATGTTCTCGGCTCGTATTACATCACAAAGGACACCGCTACGACCGGTCAGATGCTCGGCATTTTAGTGCTGCTCATCATCTCGTCATGCAGCTTTATTCTTACGGCTGTTGTGATGATAACGAATTTTCAGAAAACGCTTTACGGCAATCAGGGTTACCTGAGCTTTACGCTCCCGGTCAAAGGCTCAACGCTTCTTATTTCAAAAATCATCACCTCGACGGTATGGTTTGTTGCGGCTTTTGTGTGTCTCATGGGTACGGCTGCCATCACATTCTTCGTCGTGAAGGAGGATGTTATCGGCGAGGAAACATTCTCGACCATCGAATCGCTTCTGCCGATGTTCCTTGAGGGTAAGTCGGTTTCGACCATCATCACATCCGTAATCATTTCAATGGTTTCGTATTTCCTGCGCTTTGCGGTCATCACGATTGAAATGTACTTTGCAATTTCGCTTGCGAACACACGCCACTTCCAGAAGAAATATCTTCTCTGGACGATCATTTTCACAATCGTTGTCCTCTTTGCTGTTGAAAGAATTTCGGGCATAATCTCCGACAATATCGTTTTCGGCATTTCGACCGTCGGCAACGAGCTTTCAATCGTTACAAGCTATGACTCACTCGTTACGGGTGCAAGCTTTACCGACCTTGTTTCGGTTATTTGCTATCTTGTTTTCGGCGTCGGTCTTTACTACGCAACATTCTATGTAATGAACAAGAAGGTCAACATCGGCTAAAATTAAAGGCAAAGGAGATATCCCATTGAGCAGCTGGACAGACGAAAAAATCATTACACTCATCAAGTCCCGTCTTGACGACTACAGATTTAACCACAGCCTTAATGTTGCCGACAGCGCAAGGGAGCTTGCAATCAGGTACGGCGGCGATGCGGACAAGGCGTATACGGCAGGGCTTCTGCACGATGTGATGAAAAATGCTTCGGAGGAAGAGCAATTTGGGGTGTTGAGCGAGGCAGGTATTGAGCTGATGCCTGTTGAGAGGGCCAATAAAAAGCTGTGGCACGCAATGGCGGGCGCAGCCTACATAAAATTCGTTATGGGTATCGACGACCGTGAAATAATCAGGGCGGTCAGATACCATACGACGGGCAGAGCCGGAATGAGCCTGCTCGAAAAAATCGTTTACCTTGCCGATTATATTTCCGCAGAGAGGGACTATAACGGCGTTGAGGATATGCGAAGGCTATGCGAAAAGGACATGGACTCGGCGATCGAATATGCGCTGACCTTCGGAATACCCGACCTTGTTTCAAAGGGGCAGGTTATCCACCCCGACAGCATTGACCTTTACAATGAAGTCATTATCAAAAAGCAGGGAGGAAACAGTTTATGACATCACTCGAAAAAGCAAAAAGCATTGCCAAGATTTTGGACAAGAAAAAGGCGATAGACATCATCGGAATCGAGACAAAAGAGCTGACGGTAATGTCAGACTATTTCATCATTGCGAGCGGTACATCAAACACTCATGTCCGTGCGCTTGCCGATGAGGTTGACGACGAGATGAAGAAGCTCGGCGTTGAGGTTGACCACATCGAGGGCAGAGCCACAGGCTGGATATTGCTTGATTACAACGATGTTCTTGTTCATGTTTTCCAGCCGGAAAGCAGACAGTATTACAACATCGAGCGCCTTTGGAGCGATGCGGCAAGGATTGACCTTTCCGATGTTTTGACAGAGGACTGATTATTTATTTTGCATAGGTGCTTACCGTGGGCGTCCCTGTAGAGGAACTGCCCGGAGTGACTGAGGGGTTAAAACATTTATCCCTTCCACCGCAAGCGGTCCCCCCTCCTTGCAACAAGGGGAGGCTTAGCATAAGACTTGCATTATTTTTGCGTAAGTTTGCAAGCAACCTATGCAGCAAATCGCAATACACATCGGAGGATTATTGAAATGGGATATGATTTTAAATCAATAGAAAAAAAGTGGCAGGATAAATGGGAGGAAACGGGTGTTTTTCATGCGGTGGATTTTTCGGAAAAGCCGAAGTTCTACGGCCTTGTTGAGTTCCCTTATCCCAGCGGAGCAGGTATGCATGTCGGACACATCAAGGCTTATTCCGGCCTTGAGGTAGTGTCGAGGAAAAGAAGAATGCAGGGCTATAATGTTCTGTTTCCGATCGGCTTTGACGCATACGGACTCCCGACCGAGAACTATGCCATAAAAACAGGTATTCATCCCCGTAAGGTTACGGACATGAATATCGAAAAATTTTCAAGCCAGCTTAAAAAGGTGGGCTTTTCCTTTGACTGGACCCGTGTGATCGACACCACGCAGGAGGATTACTACAAGTGGACTCAGTGGATTTTCCTCAAAATGTTTGAACACGGTCTTGCATTCAGAGACAAGACCCTTGTTAACTATTGCCCCTCCTGTAAGGTCGTTCTTTCCAACGAGGATTCGCAGGGCGGCAAGTGTGACATCTGCCACAGCGACATCGTTCAAAAATCAAAGGATGTTTGGTATCTCCGCATAACGAAGTATGCCGACAAGCTTCTTGAGGGTCTTGACGAGGTTGATTATCTTCCGAACATCAAGCTCCAGCAGAGAAACTGGATCGGCAAGTCCACGGGCGCATTCGTTGATTTTGATGTCAAAGGCTCGGATAACGAGAAGCTTAAAATTTACACGACCCGTCCCGATACTCTTTTCGGCGTAACCTTTATGGTTATGGCTCCCGAGCACCCGATGATCGACAAATACGCCGACCGCATTGCCAATATGGACGCCATTGCGGATTACAGAAAAGAGTGCGCCAAAAAGACTGAGTTTGAGAGAACGCAGCTTGTTAAGGACAAGACGGGCGTTAAAATAGACGGACTTTCAGGAATCAACCCCGTGAACGGCAAGGAAATTCCGATCTACATTTCCGACTATGTAATGATGGGCTACGGCACGGGTGCGATAATGGCTGTTCCGGCGCACGACAGCCGTGACTATGACTTCGCAAAGAAGTTCGGTATTGATATAATCGAGGTTATCAAGGGCGGCGATATCTCCAAGGAAGCATACACCGGTGAGGGCGAGTGCGTGAACTCCGGCTTCCTCGACGGAATTAAGAATAAAAAAGAAGCCATTGAAAAGATGGCTGATTATCTCAGCGAAAAGGGCATCGGCGAAAAGGGCGTTCAGTACAAGATGAAGGACTGGGCATTCAACCGTCAGCGTTACTGGGGCGAGCCTATTCCTATAGTTTACTGTCCGCATTGCGGTATGGTTCCCGTTCCGTATGATGAGCTTCCGCTCAAGCTGCCGAAGGTTGAAAACTTTGAACCCGGCTCGGACGGCGAAAGCCCGCTTGCAAAGATCGAATCGTTCGTCAACTGCAAGTGTCCGAAGTGCGGCGCAGACGCAAGGAGAGAGACGGACACAATGCCTCAGTGGGCAGGCTCGTCATGGTATTTCCTGAGGTACATTGACCCCCACAACGACAAGGCTTTTGCCGACAGGGACAAGCTCAAATATTGGGGCGAGGTTGACTGGTACAACGGCGGAATGGAGCATGTCACACGCCACATGATTTATTCACGCTTCTGGCACAAGTTCCTCTATGATATCGGCGAGGTTCCGTTCGACGAGCCGTATGCAAAGCGTACCGCTCAGGGACTCATTCTCGGACCGGACGGCGACAAGATGAGTAAGTCCAAGGGCAATGTTGTTGACCCGAATGATGTTGTCGATGAGTACGGCGCAGATGTTCTCCGTACCTATGTTCTGTTCATGGGCGACTATGAGAAGGCCGCTCCGTGGTCGAAGTCATCGGTCAAGGGCTGCAAGAGATTTGTTGATAGAGTGTGGGCGCTTCAGGACATGCTGACAGAGGGTGACGAGTACTCAAAGGAGCTTGAGTCGGCGTTCCACAAGACGATAAAGAAGGTTTCCGAGGATATCGAGGGCATGAAGTTCAACACGGCGATAGCCGCACTCATGACCCTGCTCAATGATATCTATAATAAAGGCTCAATCAACAACGCCGAGCTTAAAGCGTTCGTAACGCTTCTCAATCCGTTTGCTCCTCATGTTACCGAGGAGATTTGGGCGGCTCAGAACTACGGCGGAATGCTTGCCGACGGTCACTGGGTCGATTACGACGAAGCGAAATGCGTTGACGACGAGATCGAGATCGTTGCGCAGATTAACGGCAAGGTTCGTGCAAAGCTTATGATTCCGGCAGAGATCGAGTCGGCAGAGGCAATCGAGCTTGCAAAGAAAGACCCGGTAATCGCTGCTGCGGTCGAGGGCAAGAGCATTGTCAAGGAGCTTTATGTTAAGGGCAGACTTGTAAACATTGTTATTAAGGCAACACCGCATAATTGAGGTGTGCGGATTGCGCAGTAAGATTTTTCGTCAGGTTGTACAAAAATTTTGTAGGCTTGCTGACGCAAGTCAAGGAATTTTTGTGCAACATGACGGAAACAGATTCAAGCAAGGCGTGCGCCTC
>CAVFTC010000004.1:0-44314 GCA_963625295.1 Bacteroides faecis | reverse complement strand
GTGCGATGTTGCCTTAATCCGCTAATTCATCTCACCGGAGGTAATATATATATGGAAATCAACAAAGCTATCAGCAACCAAAATGTTATCATCACGCTCAAGGGTCGCCTTGACACGATGACGGCTCAGCAGCTTATCGGGGAGATAAGCGACATTGACTATGACGAGGTGGAAACCGTAACGCTCAACTTCAAAGACCTTGAATATATTTCAAGCTCGGGACTGAGAGTTATTCTCTCGCTTTACAAAAATCTCAAAAGCAACGGAGGCAGCCTGAAAATCGTCAATGTCAACAGCATGATAATGGAGCTTTTCACGATGACGGGAATGCGGGATTTTCTTGATATCGAGCAGGCATAAGGAGTTAAAATGAGCAGTACGACACTTGGCAGGAACGCCGTGACCGTCAACAAAAAATATGCGGAATATTTTCTTCCGACGGTTCTGACGGCTATGGCAACAAATATTGCGACGATCGTTGATTCGGTCATTGCGGGAAATCTTCTCGGACAAAGCGCACTTGCGGCAATCAGCCTTATGTCGCCAATCTCTCAGCTTTATTTTTCAATCACGATTCTTTTCGGGCTGGGAGCGTCCTCGATAATTTCCTTTGCAAAAGGAAAGCGTGACGACAAGCAGGCGGATAGGGTTTTCACTTCAACCTTTATCGTGCTTGTTGCGCTCAGCGTGATTTTTATTGCGATTCAGCTGCCGCTGGCGGAAGTGATATGCTCCCTCCTGACGAGCGACGCAGAGCTGAAAGCATTGCTGTATCAATACTATGTTCCGTTCATAATAGGCACGCCGATTTACCTTTTGCTGATGTGCTCCGTCTATTTTGTCAGGGCGGACGCAAGACCTAAGTTTGCTTCAAACATTGTGATTATTGCCAATGCTGTAAAGCTGGGACTGGACTATCTTTTTATGGGCGCATTGAAGCTCGGCATTGCCGGCTCGTCGATCGCAACCGTGCTGGGATATATTGTGGGTTTTGCGATAATGTCAACGCACTTTATAACGAAGAAAAGCACGCTTCACTTTGATTTTTCAATTCTTGGGAATCCGCCTGAATTTTTCAAATCTCTGGGCAGAATGACGACGATTGGAGTTTCGGGTGCGCTCGGAACGATGCTTATAGCGGTAAAGATGCTGTTTTTGAACACAATTATTCAAAGCGCAGGAGGAAGCGCAGGCATGGTTTCCTACTCCGTGTGCTCGTCAAGCCAGATTTTTATGTCGATGTTTATCACGGGCGCAAGCCAGACGATGATACCCATCATTGGAGTTTGCCTCGGCGAAAAGGACTATGACGGCGTACGCTATGCGTTCCGCAAGGCGGCAAGGGTGCTTGCCGTTTCGAGCGTGGTAATCATGCTGTTCTTATGCGCAGCTCCCGAACCGATAATCAAATTTTTCGGAATCGCCTCGCCCGACGATATTGCAAACACAATTCCGGCGCTGAGGATAAACGCAATATCCTTCCCCGGAATGGCGTTCTCGTTCCTGCTGCTTTATTACTATATGGCAACGCAAAAAAGAGCGATTTCAACCGCAATTTCGGTCATAAACGGAATTGTTATTATCATACCGTCGGCATTGCTTCTTTCAAAAATTTTCGGTATCACGGGCGTTTGGTTTTCACTTGTTGTGTCGCAGTTCGGAACGCTCATCGCCGTTTATTTCATTGACCTTGTCGAAAAGAAAAAATCCGGCGGCAAATATAAAAGCTTCTATCTTCTTGAAGAAACGGAGGACAACGAGATTCTCTCGCTTTCGTTTAAGGGAACAAAGGAAAATGCGGCGGGCGTTTCGCTCTATCTTTCCTCCTTCCTTGCGAAGAACGGAATTGAGGAGCTTCGTGCGAACAGAATTGCGGTGGCTGTTGAGGAAATGGCGGCAGACTGTGCAGAAAGAATGAGCGGCAAGAAGAAAAACGCCGACATTGATATAAGAATTTTTTCCGACAGGGACGGAACGGTTATTTCGGTTCGTGATAACGGCGAGGAGTTCAATCCGCTCGAAAGCGGCAAGCCCGAGCCTAATCCGCTGAGCGTTGTAAAAGCGATTTCGGAAAAAGTTGAATATTCGAGAGTAATCGGTTTCAACCGTACAATAATTAAACTTTAAGCAGCCGCCGAAAAGACGGGTGCTGCATAACGAACGGAGTTGACCATAATGGAAAATTTGATTGAATTGCTTGACGCCTGCAAGGAAGAAAAAAAGGAGCTTTATCCGCTCACACCCAGCCAGATGGGTATTTATCTTTCGTGTATGCACAATCCGCAGGGCACGCCGTACAATATTCCCTGCATCTTCCGTTTTGATAAGGGAGCGATCGACCTTGACAGATTGAAGGCTTCTGTCAAAAAAGCGGTTGACAATCACCCCGGCATGAAGGTGGTTATAGACAATTCCACGGGCAGTCCGATGATGAAGCTTCGCAGCGACATTGATGTTGACATTCCCGTTATTCAGGTTGACGACCTTGAAAAGGCCGCAGAGGATTTTGCCAGGCCGTTTGACCTTGAGAAGGACGCTCTTGTCAGGTTTGCCGTTCTTGAATGCGGCGATAAAGACATGTTTGTCATGGATTTTCACCATATTATTTTTGACGGTACATCTGTCACTGTTTTTTGCAACGATATTTCGCTTGCCTACGACGGAAAGGAGCTTGCTCCGGAAAAATTCACGCAGCTTGAGCTGTCTGCTTTTGAAGAAAAGCTTGAAAGCACCGAGACTTACCGAGAGTCAAAGGAGTATTACGACAATATTTTTTCTGCCGTTGAGGAGAAGTCCGAAATCACGGAGGATTTTGCCGAAAAGCCCGAGCTTGAGGACAAGCCCAGCCGCTCCTTTGAGCTGACGACAGAGGGTAGATTTTCCGTTGACGCCGTGCGCAGCTTTGCATGGGAGCGCAATATAACTCCATATACCGTTTTTCTCGGCGCATATGAGTATGCAGTCGCAAAGTTCACCAATCAGAACGAGGCGACCGTGTGCACCGTTACCCACGGAAGATTTGACAAGAGGCTTGCAAACACCGTCGGAATGATGGTTCGCACACTTCCGATGCATGCAGATATTGACGAGGAAGCTCCAATCTGCGAATTCCTTAAAAATGTGCGCAAGAGCATAACCGAAACCGTCAAAAATGATTCGTACCCGTTCATGAAGCTTGCGGCGGATTATGACCTTTCCGCCGACATTATGATGGCTTATCAAGGCAGCATTATAGCCAACACAATTAAACTCGACGGTCAACCGTTTGAAATAAAGCTTTTGCCTCCCAAGAGCGCAATTTCAAAAATAAATGTCATGGTATTTGAATCGGGCGAAAAATTCGACCTGCGCTTTGATTACAGAAGCGATTTGTTCAGGGAGGAAACCATCCGCTCGTTTGCTGACTCGATGATAACGATAGTCGAACAGTTCCTCAAAAAAGAAAAGCTCTGCGAGGTCGAGCTTGTGAGCAAGCAGCAGCTTGCCGTGCTTGACGGTTTCAACAAGACCGAGGTTCCGTATGACGAGAGCAAAACGATAATCGATCTGTTTGAGGAGAGCTATAAAAAAGCCCCGGACAAGATCGCCGTCGTCTATAAAGAAAAGAAGCTTACCTATGCCGAGGTCAACGAGATTACGGATCGCATTGCCGGCTTTGTTCACTCAAAGGGCATCGGCAAAGAGGATGTTGTTGCGATTCTCATTCCGAGATGCGAATATATGCCGATTGCGGCGCTCGGCGTTATGAAGGCGGGAGCTGCCTATCAGCCCCTTGACCCGTCGTATCCGACCGAAAGATTACAGTTCATGGTCAAGGACGCAGACGCAAAGCTTTTGATTGCGGACGAAGGTCTGCTTGAGCTTTTGCCGAATTACGAGGGCGAGCTTCTTCTCACAAAGGATATCCCGAGCCTGCCGAAAGCAGCCCCCATGTCCGATAGACCGTCGCCGGAGGATCTGTTTATTCTTATCTACACCTCCGGATCAACAGGTACTCCCAAGGGAGCTATGCTTGAGCATCGGAATTTACACGCAATGTGCAGAACCCACATAAGAAATTATGATGTAACGGCAGACAGCATTTATGCTGCATATGCCAGCTACGGATTTGACGCCTGCCTTATGGAGATGTATTGCCCCATTGTTGCCGGCGCTCAGCTCCATATCATTGATGAGGATATCAGACTTGACCTTGTCAAGCTGAACAGATATTTTGAGGATAACGGCGTCACCCATGTCTTTATGACAACGCAGGTTGCAAGGCAGTTCGCAACCGAAATCGAAAATCATTCGCTCAAATATCTTATAACCGGCGGAGAAAGGCTTGTTCCGCTTGAGCCGCCGAAAAACTTTGTGCTTGTCAATATTTACGGTCCGACGGAGTGTATCGTTTATATCACATCGCAGAAGGTTGATAAGCTCTACGACAGAGTCCCGGTCGGAAAATCGGTCGATAATGTCAAGCTTTATATAATCGACAAATACAAAAGAAGGCTTCCTGTCGGCGCATTGGGCGAGCTTTGCGCCTCGGGTAATCAGGTTTCAAGAGGATATCTTAACCGTCCCGAGCAGACCGCAAAGGTTTACGAAAAGAACCCCTACTGCGACGAAAAGGGCTACGAAAGATTTTATCACACGGGAGATATCGTCCGCTTTACCGATGACGGCAATGTTGACTACATCGGCAGAAATGACGGTCAGGTAAAAATCAGAGGCTTCCGTATCGAGCTTTCCGAGGTTGATAAAATTATCCGCAATTACGACGGAATCACAAACTGTGCAGTTGTTGCCAAGGCTCTTGAGGGCGGCGGACAGTGCATTAACGCATACATCGTTGCCGACAGTGAAATCGACATTCAAAAGCTCAACGATTTCATTCTGGAACACAAGCCGCCGTACATGGTGCCTGCCGCCACAATGCAAATTGACGCAATTCCGCTGAATGTAAACGGTAAGCTCGACAGGCGCAAGCTTCCCGAAATCAAGGCGGATACCTCCAAGAAGAAAAATTCCGCACCGAGGGAGCTTACCTTCCTCGAAAAGAAAATTTCGGAGATTGTGGAAAAGGTTATCGGACACAACGACTTTGATGTTTCCGAAAATCTTATCAGCGCCGGCATGACCTCTCTTTCGGTCATCAAGCTCGCTGTTGAGCTTAACAAGGCCTTTGGCTTTGAGGCGCAGGTCAAAAAGATGATGAAGGGCTGCTCGGTTCTTTCAATAGAGGACGAGCTTCAGGAGTTCATGTTCAGCGGCGCAATGAAGCCCCAAGCCGCCGAGAAAAAAGAGAAGAAAGAGCACAGGGATTATTATCCGCTTTCAAAAACCCAGCTCGGCGTGTATATCGACTGTATGAAAAATCCGTACAGCACGATCTATAATATTCCGTCAGTTATCACTTTTTCAAAATCAACCGACGCACAAAGGCTCGCCGATTGCATTGCAAAAATCATCAAGGCTCACCCGTATATCATGACCGGGCTTACGATTGAAAACGACGAGATCGAGCAGAAATATGTCGATTCGGCAGAGCCGGAGATCTCCGTAAAAAATCTTACGGAGGAGCAGCTTGAAGAGTATAAAAAGGATTTTGTGAAGCCGCATAATCTGATGAAATCGCCGCTGTTCAGAATTTCCGTTGTCGAAACGGAAAAGGCGGTTTATCTGCTTTGGGATTTCCATCACATTATCTTCGACGGAGCGTCTGTCGCCCTGTTCCTTGAGCAGCTGAAAACACTGTATGAGGGCGGCGAGATCGAGCCTGAGGATTACACATATTTTGACTATGTTGAAGATGAGGTAAAGGCGGAAAACGGCGAAAGCTTTAAAAATGCGGAAAAATTCTTTGACGAGATGATGAAGGATTTTGAATCCGCAAGCGAAATTACGGCAGACCTCAGAGGTCATGCGACGGACGGCAGACTTGCCTCGCAGGCTGTTCCCGTGGATATGGCAAGGGTCGAGAAATTCTGCTCCGAGAATGGAGTAACGCCGGCGCACCTTTTCCTTGCCGGAACATTCTATGCCGTTTCAAGATTTGTGAACAGCAGGAATGTGTATATAAGCACAATCAGCAACGGCAGGAGCGATATACGGCTCACAAACTGCTTCGGCATGTTTGTCAAAACTCTTGCGCTCGGAATCGAGGTTGAGGACATAACCTCCCTTGAATTTGTCCGAAAGAGCAAGGCTGTTTTCACTGGAGCGATAGAGAACGAGATCTATCCCTATACCGAGCTTTGTACAAAATACGGCTATGCGCCGAACATCATGTACGAATATCAGCTCGGCGTTGTTGACGAGATGAAGATAAACGGCGATGCGGTTCTCTGCGATTACCTTGAAATGGACACGGCGAAGTTCAAAACAGCCGTTCATATTGAGGAGCACGAGGGCAAGCCGAGCGTCGTGGTTCAGTATAACGATGCGCTCTACAGCGGCGAGATTATGAAAACGCTTGCAAAATCCGTTCTCTGCGCCGTTGAGCATATAATCGAAAATCCGAACGGAAAGATCAGAAAGGTTTCGCTTCTTGACGACGATGCGCTGGCGCAGCTTGACCGCTTCAAGTCCAGCGAGATCGTTCCCGTCGAAACAAAGATACTTCACAAAATGATAGAGGAGCAGGTCGCCAAAACTCCCGAAAGAGTGGCACTGGTTGCCTGCGACGGCAAGCTGACATACAGGGAGCTTGACCGCCTTGCAAATATCACGGCAAACGCCCTCATTGAAAGGGGACTTAAAAAGGGCGGAAAGGTTCTCCTCCTGCTCAGCAGAACTTCAAGGTTCTTCACCTCGCTTCTCGGTATTCTCAAGGCGGGCGGAGCGTTTATTCCGTCGTGCCCCGAATATCCGAAGGAGCGAATAGACAGCATTATTGAGGACAGTAACGCCGATTTCGTTATCACGGAGGGTGAGCTGCTCGACAGATACGAGAGAACCGTTGATGTTGCGGAGCTTCTTTCCGGCACGAACGACAGCAACCCGAACATTGATGTTCAGCCCGAGGACTTGGCTTATCTTATCTACACCTCAGGCTCAACGGGCAAGCCGAAGGGCGTTATGCTCCGCCATATAGGAATCGCAAACTATCTTGCTTACAGCAAAGCGAACATTCAGGGCAAGAAGGTTATTGAAAGCTGCCATACATACGGCTCGGTAACCACAATCAGCTTTGACCTGTCGCTCAAGGAAACCCTGCTTTCGTTCTGTCACGGACTGACACTCGCCTTTGCCAGCGACGATCAAACGCTGAATCCCGTTGCGCTTGCAAGGTTCTTTAAGGAAAATGATGTTGATGTGTTCAACTCCACGCCGTCACGACTTTTGCAGTACATGGAGCTTGATGAGTTTACGCAGGCAATGGCAAACTGCAAGGTCATACTTTCCGGCGGCGAAAAATATCCCGACAAGCTGTTGAAGATCCTGCGTGAAAAAACAAACGCAACCATCATCAACACCTACGGTCCGACGGAGATCACCGTTTCCTCAAACGCAAAGGATCTTACAAATGCAGACGCTATCACGGTCGGTAGACCGCTGCGCAACTATACTGAGTATATCGTTGACGCAGACGACAATCTTCTTCCGGTCGGCGTTGTCGGCGAGCTTCTCATTCAGGGCTGCGGTGTGGCACTCGGCTACATGAATCTTCCCGAGCAGACGGCGAAATCCTTCGTTGAGTTTAAGGGCGAACGCACATACCGCTCCGGCGATTACGCAAAATGGACAACGGACGGCGATGTTGTTATTCTCGGCAGAACCGACAATCAGGTTAAGCTGAGAGGTCTGCGCATTGAGCTTGGTGAGATTGAAAAATGTCTGACGGCTCTTGACGGAATCAAAACCGGCATTGCGCTTATAAGAAAGGTCGGCAAAACCGACGCTATCTGCGTTTACTACACGGCGGAAAGGCAGCTTGACCCCGAGGATATCAAGGCTCAGCTCAAGAAAACCCTTACGGATTATATGGTTCCGAGCGCATATGTTCAGCTCGATGCAATGCCGCTCACGCCGAACGGCAAGGTCAACACAAAGGCTCTCCCCGAGCCGAAGCTTGACAAAACGGAAAACGGACAGCTCCCGAAGAACGAGCTTGAAAAAACCTTCTGCGATATTTTTGCGGAGATTCTGGAGCTTGACACCGTGTTTGCTGATGAGAATTTCTTTGACATCGGCGGCACATCGCTCACGGCAACCAGAATTGTAATTTCAGCGTCGAAGAAAAATATCGAGCTTGCATACAACGAGGTTTTTGAAAATCCGACGCCGCAGGCTCTTGCAAGGTTCATCAGCAAGGACGATTCGTCTAAGGACGACATGGAAAACCTCTCGGATTACGACTACACAAGCATCAACGAGCTTCTGAAGAAGAACAACCTCGACTCGTTCAGAAACGGAGAGCGTCAGGAGCTTGGTAATGTTCTGCTGACGGGCCCGGCGGGATTCCTCGGAGTGCACATTCTCTATGAGCTGCTGCACAAATATAACGGCAAGGTTTATTGCCTGATTCGTGACAAAAACAACAACCCTGCCGAAAGCCGATTGAATTCGATTTATTACTATTACTTTGAGGAGAGCCTCAAGGAAAAATATCCCGACAGAGTTTTTGCTGCGGACGGCGATGTAACGAACCGTGCCTGCTTTGACGAGCTTCTTGACAAGGACATCAATACGGTTATCAACTGCGCCGCAAATGTTAAGCATTTCTCGAAGGGAACGGACATCGAGGATGTAAACCTTTACGGAACTCTCAATGTGCTTGATTTCTGCAAGGCGGCAAACGCACGGCTCGTCCATGTTTCAACGATGAGCATCGGCGGTATGTTTGTCGGCGAGAAAGGCCCCGTTGAAAGGCTTAAAGAGGATCAGCTCTATTTCGGTCAGTATGAAGGCTCAAAATACACGCTGTCAAAATTCCTTGCCGAAAGGGCAATACTTGAGGAGGCTTCAAACGGCTTCAATGCAAAGATAATGCGTGTCGGTACGCTTGCGGCACGAAACAGTGACGGCGAATATCAGATAAACTTCACCACCAACACATTCATGGGCAGACTGAAATCCACCCTGCTTATCGGCAAATACCCTTATGAGGCGATGGAAATGCCGTTCGAGCTTTCTCCGGTAGACTTTGTCGCAAAGGCAATTCTTCTGCTTGCGCAAGCCCCGAAGGAGTGCACGGTGTTCCACCCGTTCAACAACCACACCCTTATCATGGGCGATCTTTACACCGAGATGAACAAGATAGGGCTTCATTCGGAGGGTGCGGAGCACGACGAATATATGGCTGCGCTCGATAAGGCAGAGCAAGACCCGGAAAAGGCAAAGATTTTGTCAAGCATGATTGCGTATCAGAACATGGCGCACGGTCAGAAAACCTTCACCGTTGCCAAGAGCAACGCATATACAATGCAGGTTCTCTACAGAATGGGATTCATGTGGCCTGTCACATCATTCGACTATATGAAACGCTTCATCAATGCTTTGAGAGGCCTCGGCTTCTTCGATTGATAGGCGAAAAAAGCAAAAAGAAAACCGGAGCTGTTGCAAATTTGCAGCAGCTCCGGATATTTTTCGAGTTGATTAAGGCGTTGACTTATTATTCCTCGACGAAATCGGTTTCCGTGATGATTTTTGAGTAAAGCTCAAGAGCCTTGTTGAAAATTTCTGCGCCGAGGGCAATGTATTCGTCGTTTGTAGTTCCGCATCTGAGGGCGAATTGCTCGCCGAGATTTTTTGCGGTGTCTCCGCTTTTTTTAAGGGCAAGGAGATAAAAGGTGAATGCGCTGCCGTCGGAAATATTGTCGTAATAGCCGGCTTCCTCGTTTTTGAGATAGTTATACATCGAGGTGCTTGCAGCGTCGCCGAGCGTGGCGGAAGAAATATATTTGCGCACGGCATATTCCGCCGTAAAGGTCAGCAGAACACGCACGCAGTAAAGCTCCGACGCAGGCATATTGCCGATATCCAGCCCGAGCTTTTTGCAGTCGGGACGGATTTTTGCAAGTCTTATGCCGAGAGCCTTCGCCTTGTCGCTGTTTCCGTTTCTTTTGTTGCGGTCAATATCTTCGGAAAGCTTCTGAATATCGTTCGATTCCGAGCTTCCTCTACCTTCATAAATTTTAATATCTCTGTCCTCTGCCATTTTTCCCCGTCTCCGATTATTCCGCCTTTGCCTTTTGGCGGCGGATTTTTGCTTTGTAGTTGGAAAATTCCGTGTATCTGTCCTCTGGCGTAACGACCGTTCCGAGGGTTACGCAGGCTCTGTTGTGTCTGCCGCGGAAATTGGAACCGCCGATTGCGAGCAGTCCTTTTTTCTTGGCAAGCTCGGCGAAGGATTCCGATGTCTCGTCGTCGTGCTCGGGACACCATGCCTCGAAGCCGTCAATGCCCGATTCTATCGCTTTTTCAACAATGTTTGTGCCTTCGTAATCTCCCGGGTGGGAAAGAATTGCAATTCCACCGGCGTCGTGTATTGCCTGAATTACATCGGCAGGCTCGGAAAACTTCGGCTTAACAAGAATGCTCTTCTCTCCGCCCTCGGCGAAAAGCTCGTTGTAGAGCTCGCCGAAAAGCTCCGTGGTAACGCCGCTTTCAACAAGCGCCGACATTATATGGACAGGGTAAACATTCGTTGAACCCTGAGCGCATTTGAGAACAAGATCGGTCGTTATCGGGAAACGCTGAGCTGCCTTAATCATCATGAACTGAGCGGCTCTTTTCCTCGCAACAAGGTTGCGGTGGCAAAGTCCCTCAAGACGGTCGGGCGAATCGCTCATGTAGCCGAGAATATGAACCTCACGGCCGTTTTCACTGTCATATGCGGAAATTTCAACACCCTGAATAACCTTAATGCCGTGACGCTCGCCGATAAGACGGGCTCTTACCGTGCCTGCAAGGCAATCAAGATCGGTTACGGCAAGGTTGGTAACGCCGCATTTTTCTGCCAAAACAATAATGTCATCTATGCCCATCGAACCGTCCGAAAGCTTAGTATGACAGTGTAAATCACAGATCATTTTTTTAAATCCTCCCATTTCAACAAAACCACAATACTATTCTGATTATATTATAATACAAGTGGCTTGAAAATGCAAGAATTTTATTTTTTCTGTCGAAAAGCGAAAAATGATTAAAGAAAATCAGAAAAATCAGGAAAAGCTGCTTTCGATGACCTTTGAACACGCTGCCGGCGAGTAAACCCAGCGGTCAATGTGGTCAAGCTCGGTGAAATATTTTATCGGCGGAGCGGGATACTCCGCTTCAAACGCATCGACTATTATCAGCTTGATCTTCATGCGCTCGGGAAGCATACTTTTTATATAAACGCCTGCGTGGCTGCCTGCCGTAATGCCGGAGGAATATTCCGCAAGCCCTGCAAGATTCGGAGTAAGCTCAACGAAGATTCCGTAGCTTTCAACGGAGCGAACGATTCCCGGAACGGTTTCGCCCGGTGCGAATTCATCGGCGTTCTGTTCCCATGTGCCAAGCAGCTCCTTGTGGGAAAATGTCAGCCGACCCTGCTCGTCAACGGATTTGACAATGACCCGTATCGTCTGACCGACGGAGAAGCGAACGGACGGATGCGGAATTCTGGAAACTGAGATGCTGTCGATGGGTAAAAGTCCGTTGATACCCGCTCCGATGTCAAGAAAAACGCCGAAGCTCTCCATGTGCGTTACCCTGGCGGTGATAACATCGCCGAGGCGTAGCTTTGAAATATAGCTGTCCATGCATTCCCTTTGAACCGCTTTACGGCTGAGGATTGCATATTCACGGCCGTTGTCGTCCTTTTGAAAGCCGATAATTTTGAACATGACCGGCTTGTTGACCCTTGAAATCAGGGCGATGTCCCTGACCGAGCCGCTGTCGATGCCGAGCGCCCCCTCGTTGTGCGGAATTATTCCGTACATGCATCCGAGATCGACACGCAGGTTATGCTCCTTGTCGCAGAGCAAGGCTCTTGCCTCCAGCGTTTCTCCGGCAATGCATGCCTCATGAAGCGCACTCGGCGAGGAAAGCGCCGCACGGTTGGATTGGGTGAGAATTGTTTGACCCTCCGGTTTAAAATTTAGCATAAGTTTTACCACCTTTGTTTTATTAGGATCATGCCGTATGGCTGCTCCTTATTTTTTACTAATTTATATGATTTATATTCCCGATAATGACAAATAGCTCTATACTTTTGACACGGAATGTGTTATAATACAACAGAATAGGATTATAACAAGGAGCGATAATATGGATGTTCGTGTAGGCGACAAGCTCGTTATGAAAAAAAATCATCCCTGCGGCTGCAACACCTTTGATGTTTTGCGTTCGGGCATGGACTTTAAAATAAAATGCGAAAAGTGCGGCCATGAGGTTATGGTTCCCCGTTCCAAGGCGGAGAAAAATATCCGCAAGATAATTCATCCCGAGGATTAGCGTTCCTCACATGAGAACAAATAATTTTCGGAGGAACATATATGATAGAAAAACTGCAATCAGTTGAAGAAAAATTTGAAAATATTAACGCTCAGCTCTGCGATCCCGATGTTGTTTCGGATATCGAGAAGTACAAAACTCTCATGCAGGAGGCGAAGCACCTGACGCCCATCGTTGAAAAATACCGTGAGTATAAAAAGGTGAACGCCGACTTTGAGGAGGCGCAAGCCTTGCTTGACGAGGGAGGACTGGATAAGGATTTCCGTGAGATGGTTCAGGAGCAGTTTGAGCAGTCGAGAGCCGAGACGGAAAAAATAAAGGAAGAATTGAAAATTCTGCTGCTGCCGAGAGATCCGAATGACGATAAAAATGTTATTATCGAGATCAGAGGAGGAGCAGGCGGAGAGGAGTCCGCACTTTTTGCGAATTCGCTTTTCAGAATGTATTCGATGTATGCCGAGGCTAAGGGCTGGAAAACGGAAATTCTCAACGCCAACCCGACAGAGCTTGGCGGCTTTAAGGAAATAAGCTTCATGATATCCGGCGACGGCGCATATTCCCGCTTTAAGTTTGAGAGCGGCGTTCACCGTGTTCAGCGTGTTCCCGAAACGGAATCGCAGGGCAGAATTCACACCTCGACCGTTACGGTTGCCGTTCTGCCCGAGGCGGAGGAGGTTGACCTGCAAATCAACCCGACCGACCTCCAAATAGACACCTTCCGCTCCAGCGGAGCAGGCGGACAGCATATCAACAAAACGGAATCCGCAATCAGAATCACACACATCCCGACAGGCACGGTTGTTGAATGTCAGGACGAGCGAAGCCAATATAAAAACAAGGACAAGGCGATGAAAATTCTGCGTTCGAGAATCCTTGAGCAGGAACGGGCGAAGCAGAACGAAGCCATCGCCGGCGAAAGAAAATCGCAGGTCGGCACGGGCGACAGAAGCGAGAGGATAAGAACCTACAACTTTCCGCAGGGTCGTGTCAGCGACCACAGAATCGGGCTGACCTTATATAAAATAGAGGCTATTATGAACGGTGACCTTGACGAGCTGCTCGACGCTCTCATCACCGCAGACACAGCCGAAAAACTGAAAGCTGAGTAAGAAAATATGGACACTGAAATTTTAGACGGCGGCTCGCCGAAGGACATTGAAAAAGCCGCCAAAATTCTCAAAAGCGGCGGACTTGTCGCTATTCCAACCGAAACGGTCTACGGGCTTGCGGCGAATGCGCTTAATCCCAATGCTGTCGCAAAAATCTTCAAGGCGAAGGGCAGACCGATGGACAATCCGCTGATAGTGCACATCTGTCGGTTTGAGGAAATATACAAGCTCGTCAAGGGCGTTCCTCGCAAGGCTAAGGAGCTTGCCGACCGCTATTGGCCGGGACCGATGACGATAATTTTGCCGAAATCAGACATTATTCCCGACGAGGTGAGCGCAGGCTTGCAAACGGTTGCCGTTCGTATGCCCTCCCACCCGGTCGCAAGAGCGATAATCGAGAAAACGGGATATCCGCTTGCCGCTCCGTCGGCGAATTCCTCGGGGCTTCCGAGTCCCACGACGGCAAGGCATGTTATGGACGATATGAACGGAAAAATCGAGGCAATAGTTGACGGCGGCTCTTGCGATGTCGGTATCGAGTCAACCGTAGTGACCCTTGCGACTGATCCGCCGAGGCTTCTCAGACCGGGCGGAATAACCCATGAGCAGCTTGAAGAGGTGTTGGGTCATGTCGATATCGACCCTGCCGTGCTCTCGCAGCTCAAGGAGGGCGTGCGGCCGGCGTCACCCGGAATGAAATACAAGCATTATTCGCCGAAGGCCGAGGTATATATAGTAAACGGCAGTCTGCCGAGCTTTAAATATCAGATCGCCTCCGACCTGCGTGAGGGAGACGCTGCGCTTTGCTTCGAGGGGGAGGAAAACGAGCTTCCGCTCCCGTGCCTTTCCTTCGGCAGGAAGGATAATTCGCTTGAACAGGCGCACAGCCTTTTTGATGATTTGCGAAAGTTTGACGACATGGGCGCAAAGCGTGTGTTTGTCCGTGCGCCGTCCGCCGAGGGAGTGGGGCTTGGAGTTTACAACCGTCTTTTGCGTGCTGCGGCGTTCAAAATCATTGAGCCGCCCGTTATTTACGGGCTGACCGGTCAAAGCGGCGCAGGCAAAACGACCGTTGCCGACGAGCTGAAAAAGAAAGGCTATCTGATTGTTGACGGTGATATTCTTGCAAGGAGAGCCGTCGAAAATCCGGAGGTGCTCAATGCGCTTGCGGCGGAATTCGGAAAGGAAATTCTTGATTCCGACGGAAGGCTTATCCGCTCCGAGCTTGCCGAAAGAGCCTTTGCCAACGAGCACAAGCGCCGGCAGCTCAACAAGCTCACCCACCCGATGATAACAAAGCTTGCCCTTGAGGAGATAAAGAACAATTTCACTGCGGAGCACAAGGGAGTTATTATTGACGCAGCGGCGATTTTTGACTGTGAATTGACGAAATACTGCACAAAAATGATAGTCGTGACCGCCGACACGGAGCTTAGAGCCGAGCGCATAATGAAGCGTGACGGCATAGACCGTGAAAAGGCAATGCTCAGAATAAATGCGCAGAAAAATGAGCAATATTATATAGAAAGGGCAGACATTGTTGTCCGCAACAACGGTGACGAAAGCCTGTCCGAGCAGCTGAATGAATTATAAAACAATCGCCCTGCGCAAACTGTCGGTTCGGGCAAGGCGAAAAAGAATAAGTTTACCGTAAATCGGTCGAATTTTTAAGGAGGAAATCACAATGGCACAGGAAAAGACTGAAGTTGACGCATTGCGCGACGCTTTGTTCATGAACAAGAAGCACAGCGCAAATTTTGTAGACGAAGCAGAGCTTCAAAAGGCGATGGATTTTGCCGAGGATTATAAAAAATTCCTCAACGACAACAAGACGGAGCGAGAGGTAGCCAAGTTCGTTGTTGCCGAGGCGGAGAAGAAGGGCTTTGTTCCCTTTGATAAATTCAAGAAGTATGCACCCGGCGACAGGGTTTATTATCTCAACCGCAAAAAAGCGGTCATTCTTGCCGTTATCGGCAAAAAGAGCGTCGGCGAGGGCGTAAGAATTGCGGCGGCTCATATTGATTCGCCCCGTCTTGACCTTAAACCGAATCCGCTCTATGAGGCAAACGAGGTCGCCCTTTTCAAAACGCACTACTACGGCGGAATCAAGAAATATCAGTGGACGACTATTCCGATGTCGCTCCATGGAGTTGTCGTTCTGCGTGACGGCACGGAGGTTGAGGTCAATATCGGCGAGAAAGAGGGCGAGCCTCAGTTCGTCATCTCCGACCTTCTCCCCCATCTTTCCAAGGAGCAGGACAAGAGAACTCTTGACGACGGAATCAAGGGCGAGGAGCTGAATGTTATTGTCGGTTCGCTTCCGTTTAAGGCGGACAAGGGCAGCGAGCTTGTCAAGCTCAACATTCTCAAGCTTCTTAACGAGAAGTATGGCATGGTCGAGGAGGATTTCCTCACTGCCGAGCTTGAAATGGTTCCGGCGGCAAAGGTTACGGATATCGGCTTTGACAGCAGCCTTATCGGCGGCTACGGCCATGACGACCGTGTTTGCGCCTATCCTGAGCTGAGGGCGATTCTCGACCTTGAAGAAGCTCCGGACTACACCGCCGTTGCCGTTCTCACCGATAAGGAGGAGACAGGCTCGGACGGAAACACCGGACTGAATTCATCATATATGAAGTATTTCATCGCCGATCTTGCAAGAGCGGAGGGTCTTATGGTTTGGGATGTTCTTTCAAAGTCGAAGTGCCTCTCTGCCGATGTCAATGCGGCGTTTGACCCGACCTTCCCGACCCCGTTTGAGGCAAATAATTCATCTTACCTCAACAGAGGTATCGTTGTAACGAAGTACACGGGCGCAAGGGGCAAGGGCGGCACATCGGACGCAAGCGCAGAGTTCGTCGGCGAGGTTACAAGAATTTTCAACAATGCGAAGGTGAACTGGCAGCTCGGTGAGCTTGGCGCAGTTGACGCAGGCGGCGGCGGAACGGTTGCAAAGTATATTGCAAACCTCGATGTTGATGTTGTTGATGTCGGCGTTCCCGTTCTCTCAATGCACGCTCCGTTCGAGCTTATCGCAAAGCTTGATGTCTATATGGCGAACAAGGCCTTTTCCGCTTTCTTTAAAGCATAAAGGTGAAACAAGGACGGTGAAAATATGCCGCAAAGTGAAATTGACGAAAAAAGATACGGCAACGAGCTTGCCGAGCAACCGCCGGATTTTGATCCGCAGCTCGGTGAGTACCGTTCCCCTGTTCTGATGAGGGTAATGCTCGTTATCGTTAACCTTGCGTCGCTTGTTTTTGCACGCTCGTTTTTGCAAAGCTGGTACAGCGTACACGGAACAACGCCCGTGTGGATTCCGCTTGTCTTTTTGCTGATACCGCTCGGCTCTCTGTTTTTTATCTATTATTATATGGGCAGAATAGGCAGCGAGCGAATAATAAAGCTCATTTGCTTCGCCGTTTGTATTCTGCACATATCAAATCTTTTTTCGCCGATTGATTCAAGTCAGATATCTCTCGGCAGGGAGGGCTTTTCTTCGGACTTCGGCTATGTTACCGAGGCGTCGAATGTGATAGGAATAGATTTTCCGTCCGGCGGAAGCGCAACCACGGTTGACGGAGTCGGTCTGGAAAACGAAAACAATAATATTTTCGCTTCGTTGAAGTCTTTTTTGAAAAGAGAGAAGCTTTATTCATGCACGGATGTGATCTATGAGCCTGAGCAGACGCAGGAATTTGAAAGCTTTATTGAAAAATCCCCTCTGTGGCTGAGCGAAATTCCGGAAGAAATTAAGGAGCTGCAATATTCGCTCGTTGACGCTTCGGGCTACGATTATTATATTTTTTACGATTGCGACGGCAAGGCGTATAACACGCTTCCCGAATCGGGCAGGCACACCGTTTATCAGGTGATGTACAATTCGCAGAACCACGGAATGCGGATTTTGAAATACACTAAGGCAATACCGCACAATTAAGGCGCACGCCTTAATTGTGTGGGATCGCCTAAAAATTTTTAGCGAGATAAATTTATGATAAGAGTTAATGAAATCAAAACTCCGTTGGAGGGAATGTACGACGATTTGACGGCAGGAGCGGCGAAGGCGCTGCGCATCCCAAAAAGAAAAATTCTTTCGCTTGAAATCGTCAAAAAATCCCTCGACTCAAGAAAAAAAGAGAACCTCTTTTTCGTTCACAGCGTCGATGTGACCGTTGACGGCGACGAAAAAGAAATTCTCACAAAAAGCAGAAATAAAAAAGCGGCGATAGTTGAACCGTATACATATATCATGCCGGAAAACAGGCGAAAAAGTGAGCTTCGCCCGATTGTTGTCGGCTTCGGCCCGGGCGGAATGTGGGCGGCTCTCACCCTTGCAAGGGCAGGGCTTTGCCCGATCGTGCTCGAAAGAGGACGGGATATCGACGCAAGAACCGCCGATGTCAACCGCTTTTGGACGGCGAAAAAGCTTGACGAAGCGTCGAATGTTCAGTTCGGCGAGGGCGGCGCAGGAACTTTCTCGGACGGCAAGCTCACAACGGGAATTAAAGATAAGCTTTGCCGCAAGGTCTTTCTCGACTTTGTCGAATTCGGCGCACCGGAGGATATTCTCTGGTCGTGGCGGCCGCATATCGGAACGGATAAGCTGGTCAGCATTGTCAAAAATATGCGTGAGGAAATCAAGAGCCTCGGCGGCGATGTGCTTTTTTCATGCAAGCTGACGGATGTTATCATCGCAAACGGCGTGGTTCACGGAATTACATATGAAAACGAAAAAGGCGAGTTTGTTGACCTTGAAACCGACAGCGTTATTCTTGCCGTCGGACATTCGGCAAAGGACACTGTCGAAATGCTGTATCGCAAGGGCATTGACATAATGCAAAAGCCGTTTTCCGTCGGAGCGAGGATCGAGCACCCGAGGGAGATGATAGATCGCTCACAGTACGGCGACTTTGCCGGACACCCGGCTCTCGGTGCTGCGGATTATAAGCTTGCGAATCATTCCCT
The DNA here is from genome assembly GCA_963625295.1 of Bacteroides faecis. Taxonomy (GTDB): domain Bacteria; phylum Bacillota; class Clostridia; order Oscillospirales; family Acutalibacteraceae; genus CAG-488. Next base: position 25,811 of record CAVFTC010000004.1, on the reverse strand, counting down.
CCACCACAGGGGTGCTTACACCTTCTGCATGTGTCCCGGAGGAACGGTCGTTGCCGCAACGAGCGACAGCGGCGCAGTTGTCGTCAACGGAATGAGCAACTATGCCCGTGACGGTGAAAATTCAAACTCGGCAATTCTTGTCGGCGTTGAGCCTGAGGATTTCGGCAGCGAGCATCCGCTTGCCGGCTTCAGGCTTCAGCAGGAGATTGAAGAAAAGGCCTTTGCCGCAGGCGGAGGAGATTATACCGCTCCGGCTCAGCTTGTCGGCGATTTTCTTCAGAATGTAAAATCCACTCAGCTCGGAAGCGTCAATCCTTCCTGCGCAACGGGGGTTAAGCTCGGCGATATCCGCCGTGTGCTTCCTCAAAAGGTGACCGAAGCAATGGCGGCGGCGATTGAAAAATGGGGAACTCAGCTCAAAGGCTTTGATCGCCCCGACGCTGTTCTGACCGCTCCCGAAACAAGATCTTCTTCGCCCGTGCGAATAGTTCGTGACGAATATTATCAGTCGCTCAAGGTGCGGGGACTTTACCCCTGCGGCGAGGGTGCAGGCTATGCCGGCGGCATAGTTTCCGCTGCAGTTGACGGAATACGCTGTGCGCACGCCGTTCTTAACGATGAATTTTAAGGCGGCGCACGCCTTGCTTGAATATGAAAAGAGGGATGCTTACGAAAACGAGACTCAGCGAAAAAATGGAGCAGAGCAAAACGCTCGAAAAGCTTCGAGGCTTTTTGTGCTCCAAAGGGTTTATGGTGATACAATGCGTTATCGCCGCAATGTTTGTTATCTGGAAGGATAAGGGCGATATTATGCCGCTGGTTTACGGCAACATTTTGCTCGGCACGATTCTCTGCTTCATTCTTGTTGTTTGCGAGGATCTTGTTGCAACGCTGATGCCATTCCTTTTGGCGTCATGCATTTCCATAAAGTGCTACAATTCCTTTGATATTTATATTCGGCTTGCTCCGCTTGCTTCGATTATTGCGGCGGCGCTGATTTTCCACTTTGTTGTTTACCGAAAGCCGCTCGATATGGGAAAAACATGGCCGGGTGCGGCGGCGGTTGCCGTGGCGGTAACGCTCGGAGGCTTGGGCAAAATAACTGCTCGTGAATATTTCAGCGGAACGGCTCTTTTTTACACCTTCGGCCTCGGAATCGGAATGCTGCTGCTTTATATGCTGATGAACACCCATTATCACGCAAGCGACAAGTATGTTCTGCGAATTCGTTTTTCTTTTGTAATGATGCTCATGGGGCTTTTTGTGGTGTTCATGATTTTCCATCATTATTTGATGTATTGGTCGAATTTTATGTCAAAGCTCAGCCCGCTGTATTTCCAGTGGCGCAACAACGCTTCGACGCTGCTTATGCTTGCAATGCCGTTTGCGTTTTATCTTTCGATTCACAAGTACCCGTTTTTCTTTATCGGCGGACTTCAGTATATCGCAATTCTTTTCACCGGCTCACGGGGCGGCGCACTCGGCGGAACGGTTGAATGTGCCTTATGCCTGATCGTTCTGGTTTATTGCGACAAGAAGAATCGAAAGAAAACGCTTATCACGATTGCAACCCTTGTTTCCGTTGCTTTTTCCGTTTTCGTAATGCCGCTCATGCATTTCTTTGAGCCTGTGCTGACCCGTCTTGCCGACGGTGACGACATTCGGGAGGGACTTATCCACCGTGCGCTGGAGGACTTCAAGTCGAATGTTTTGTTTGGCAGGGGACTCGGCTACAACGGCAATACGGATGTTCACGATCCGGCAAAGTTTGCTATTTGCTGGTATCATTCCTCACCGTTTCAGGTTATCGGCAGCTTCGGACTGGTGGGCGTGGCGGCGTTTACCCTGCAGCTGTATAACAGAATGAAGGTCATATGGGAGAAGATAACGGTGTTTAACCTGACTCTTTTTGTTTCCTATGCCGGCTTGTTCATGATGTCGCTTGTCAATCCGGGCGAGTTTTGTCCGATACCTTACGGAATGATGGCGACTCTCCTGTTCATAATTTGCGACAAAAACAATATTGCCCCGGAGTATTTCCCCGGAGGCAAAGAAGAAGAAATCAAAATTGAATTGACATAAAAAAACACCGCACAGGCTAAGCTACAGCTAACTTGTGCGGTATTTAAATTCCTATTCCTGCTTCCTTCAGCGAATTTGCGACCTGAACATCGGGACGCAGATAGTTGAGGTAATAGTCGTGATTGCGCTGCTTCATTTCGTAAACCGCATTGGGGTTGCCGAGAAGCTCCTCAACATGGGTCATGCAGCTGTCAACGCTATCAAAATCGAGATAATTTTTTCCGATCTCAAAATCGCCCGTTACCTCGTAGCAGAACCGTTCGTTTATAATCGCCCGTGAGGCGGCGACATATTCGCCGGTTTTCCAGCCGATCGAGTTGTGCAGTCCCGTACTGCCGATGCAGATGTCCGAAGCTTTCATTGTTTCGATATACTTCTCCCTTTTTGTCAGGCTGTCGGGCAGGATAAGCTCGGGGCAAAGCTTTTTCGCAAGCTCACTGCGGTAGATTCCCGCAACGGATTTGTTCGGATATTCCTTTCGCAGGGCTTTGACAATGCCGATGCGTATGGCGTTTATCTCGTTGATATTTTTTGAGGTCGTTTGTCGATCGCTCCAAAGGCGTGTCATAAACAGGATTTTTTGCTCGTCCTTTTTGTTCGGAGCTTCTTCAAAGCGGCGGTAGGAAAAATATCTTGACGGCTTTCTTCCCCTGAATAAATTTACGGCTTCACTCAGCCTTTTTTCGGGATTGCGATTGTAATAATAATTTCCCTCGCAGGTCGCAAGATAGTTGAATCCCCATCTGTGTATTTTGTCTGCCTGATTCGGGAAAAAGCGGCGGTTCAGCTCGTCGGAAAAGCTGCGCTTAAAATAAAAATCGCAGGTCGTTAAATATTCCTCAATTTTGGCAGTGCTGCGGAAATTGTAGCCGTCCGCCATGTCGTAAGCCAGGCGTTTGCCGCCGACGACCGCTTCCATAACGGTTAACGAGGGCATTTCGGCAGCCGTATTTATTTTCAGGTGAAGCTTGCCCTGCTTCTCCAGCATAAGAAAACCCGTCAGCACCGAGCAAAGATGCGGTGTTCTCGCAGGAATATTTAAAGTAACATCTGCCATACTCAACCCTCCGATATAGGCTATTATAGCATATAATTTTGCGTTATTCAATAAACTTGTCCGTGGATATTTACTCTCGCCGATAAAAATTTTTGTAAATTATTGATGAGCAAATCATATGAAAAACGGAGAAAAAACGAGCATAAACGAGTTTGCAAACGCTAAATTAAAAAATTGAGAAAAAGCTATTGACTTAACGCAAGGGTTGTGTTAATATATTCGAGCAGTAAAATTTTATTTGGAGGTAAGTTTATGTCAACTTATATGCCTAAGTCGGGCGACATCGTCCGCAAGTGGTATGTGCTTGACGCAGCGGGAAAGCCGCTCGGCCGTGTTGCGGCTGAGGCTGCGGTTCTTCTTCGCGGTAAGCATAAGCCTCAGTTTGCACCTCATGCGGATTGCGGCGATCACGTTATCATAATCAACGCTGAGAAGGTTGTTCTTACAGGCAACAAGCTCGATCAGAAAATGTATTATCATCACACAGGCTACATCGGCAACATGAAGAAGGTTAAGTACAGCACACTTATGCGTACAAAGCCGACCTTCGCCGTTGAGAAGGCTGTTAAGGGTATGATCCCTGACACAACAATCGGTCGTGAAGCACTCACAAGACTTCGTGTATATGCAGGCGCAGAGCATAAGCATGCTGCACAGAAGCCCGAAGAGTGGGCATTTTAATGAAGGGAGGCAACAATAATGTACGATTCTAATCCTTATTTCTACGGCACAGGCCGCAGAAAGAAATCAGTAGCTCGTGTTCGTGTTTATGCAGGTACGGGCAAGGTAACCATCAACGACAGAGACATTGATGATTATTTCGGACTTGAGACACTCAAGCTTATCGTTCGTCAGCCTCTCGAGCTTACAGGCACAACCGAGAAGTTCGATATCGTTTGCCGTGTAAACGGCGGCGGCGTAACCGGTCAGGCAGGTGCTATCCGTCACGGTCTTTCAAGAGCCCTTCTTCAGTATGACGAATCTCTTCGTTCCGCCCTCAAGAAGGCAGGCTTCCTCACTCGTGACCCGAGAATGAAGGAAAGAAAGAAGTACGGTCTCAAAGGCGCTCGTCGTGCACCGCAGTTCTCAAAGAGATAAAAATTCAAAATTTTGCAAAGTTCGGAAGTGGTTGCTTTCGGACTTTGTTTTTTTGCAACTGCGGAGGTTATATAGACTTTAGGGCAACATCGCACACCTCAATTGTGCGGTGTTGCCTTAAGGTTGCATTACCTATAACGGGCATAAAAAATCCGCCGGATTTCTCCGACGGATTCGTTTTTTAGGTGATGCCGCACAAATGCGGTGTTGCCATAATTAGAAAATATAACCGAAAAGGACTTTGAGAAGTGCGAACGGGATGTACCTGAGCGCTGAGATGAATTTTACCCAATCGCTGTTTTCTTCGGCGTACATATTGTAGTGGTTCATAGCCATTTTGCTTGAGCCGTAATAGTCCTGCCAATGAACAATATGAGTTTCATATGTTGAGGTATCGTTCTCGTCAAGGTCGATAACTCTGAAGCCTCTGTCCTCATTGCCGTAGCTTGAGAAAGAGAAAGCGGGAGTTGCAATAAGGTCAATGCCTTCGTAGTTTACCTCAAAGGAGTTATTATGGTCATGACCGAAGAACATTGCAACAACATCGCCCTGGTCAACCATTGCGCTGAACTGCTTGCTGTCTCTTGTGCCGGGGCACGGCCACTCCTTGAAGTTACCGGTCTTGTAGTTCTCGTCCTTAAACTTGTAGAATGTGCCGTTGTTGGGCATTGAGTTCGGGGTTCCTTCGGGGCACTCTTCAAGAATGTCAAAAATTTCTTTAACGATAATGTGCTGGAATACAATTGACGGAACGACCTCTCCGCCGTTTGCCTCCTTAAGCTCATTGGACTTGTTCACATACCATTCAACCTGATCGTCATGAACATAGTCGTAACCGCCCAGCTCTCTGTCATAGGTGTTTGAATCAAACATCCAAATGTTGTAGGCGAGCTTGTACGGATTTTTTGAGGAATAAATCGGAAGATTGTGAGTGCCGCAGCCGTAGATCTCGGGGTCTGCGTCATAGCCGATGAAGCAATCGTACTTTTCGTACATTTCAAGCTCCTCTTCCTTGGTGAGCTTGATTTTGTCGTCATCGTGGTTGCCCGGAACCATCGTCACGGGGATACCGTATTCTTCAAGAATGGACATGTACTCGTTGATTGCTTTTTTTGCAAGAGACTTGTCGATGCAGTGCGAGACATTTGTACCTACCGAGTTGCCTGAGAAATTGTCGCCCGAAAGAACAATGAGATCCGGTTGTTCATTTTCGATTGTCGTTCTGATGAAGTCCTTGGCAACGGAGTTGAGAACCGTGTCGTCCTGCAGGTCGGCAAGCTGCAAAATTCTGAATTTTCCGTCCTCATTAAAACGAAGCGACGGGTCGGATTTTTTGGCCGAAATGCCGATTGCAAGGGTAGAGAAAAGCATTACGGTCGCCACAAGAATTGAAAGTAGTTTTTTCATGGGATTTCTTCTCCTCTCTCATGTTGAGTATGTGTGCTCACATACTTCGTTAATTTTATCTCTCAGCTTGAGGAAATCCTCAAGTGCCTGAGGCTTGTTATTGGGGTTACGGAGCAGGGCTGCCGGGTGGAAAGTGCCCATCATAAGCACGCCGTTTTTTTCGATAAATTCGCCGTGCTGCTTCGTAACCTTGAAATCGGGTCCGATGAGCCGCTGTGCGGAAATTCTTCCGACGCAGACGATGATTTTCGGACGCATAAGCCGAACCTGTTCTCTGAGCCACGCAATGCAGGCGTTTTGCTCGTCCGGCTTGGGGTCACGGTTGTGTGGTGGTCTGCACTTGACCATGTTTGCTATGTAAATATTTTTTGTTCTGTCCAGTCCGATGGCGTCAAGGTATTTGTCAAGAAGCTGTCCGCTTCTTCCGACGAACGGCTCGCCCTTGAGATCCTCCTGTTCGCCCGGACCCTCGCCGATGAAAAGCACCTCTGCGTTCTCGTTGCCGACGCCGAAAACAAGATTTTTCCTTGTCGCTCCAAGCTCGCATTTGTTGCAGCCGCAGCAGGCAGCCTTAAGTTCGTTCCAGTCGTTATACATCGGCGCACTCCTTTGCATCGGTTTTTATCTGTCGGGAAAGCTCGTCAAAGGAAGAAAATTTCCTCTCCGGTCTGATAAATTTTATCAGGCGGATGTCAACGCTTTCTCCGTAAATATCATCGTGAAAATCAATTATATATGTTTCGCTGAGAAGCTTTTCCGTTCCGACGGTCGGACGCTTTCCTATATTGGTCACGCCCTTGTAAAGCTTGCCCTCAACGGTAACCTCGGCTTGATAAACGCCGAATTTCGGCAGCACAAGCTCAGGCGGAAATTCCTGATTGATCGTCGGAAACCCGAGCCTTCTTCCCCTCTTGTCGCCGTCGATGACGGGGGCGGAAAATCCGAATTTGTGGCCGAGCATTGCGTTTGCTTCTTGCATTTCTCCGCTCTCTATCAAGCTGCGAATCTGCGATGAGCTGACTGCACAGCCGGCAACATCGACCTCGCTTGCGATTTTGCACTCAATGCCGAGCCGGCGGCAAATATTTAGCATGGTTTGCGCCGAGCCTGCCGCATTCCTGCCGAAGCGGTAATTGTAGCCGCAGCAGACTGCGCCTGCACCGAGCTTTTCAACAAGAATCTTTTCAACAAAATCCTCCGGCGAAAGATTTCTTATTTCATTAAATATAATTGTTTCGATTCTCAGCCCGTATTTTTCTATAAATTCGTTGCGTTCGCCGACAGTCATAAGCATCGGCGGTGCATTGCCGGTTATCGCCTTTATGCTGTGCTCGTCAAAGAGCAGTGCGACGGGAGCAAGACCATCCTTTCGGAAGCTCTTTGCCGCATCAAGCACAGCCGTATGACCGACATGCATACCGTCGAAGTTGCCGAGCGCAACCGCTGTTCTGTTTGCATTTTTTTTGTCTGTCATAGTATCACCGTGTAGCAGCTTTCCTATCCGATTATTTCTTTCTGAACATCTGCTTCATGCGCTGCTCCTTGGAAAGGACACGCTTGCGAAGTCTGAGCGACTCCGGAGTGACCTCAAGAAGCTCGTCGTCCTTGATGAATTCCATTGACTGCTCAAGGCTGAGAGTTGAGTGGGGAACAAGGCGAAGCGCATCGTCGCTACCGGCGGCACGGGTGTTCGTCATCTGCTTTTTCTTGCAAACATTGCAGACGATATCCTCGTTCCTTGAGCATTCGCCGACGATCATGCCCTCGTAAACCTCAACGCCCGGGCCGATGAAAAGACGACCTCTGTCCTGGGTGTTGAAAAGTCCGTAGCCTGTGCTTGTGCCCGTTTCGTGAACAACGATTGAGCCACGCTCTCTTGTCTGAATATCTCCCTTGTACGGCTCGTAGCCGGCAAAGAGCTGGTTCATGATGCCGTTGCCGTTGGTGTCGGTCATGAACTCCGAACGGTAGCCGATAAGACCTCTTGCAGGGATCTTGAACTCAAGGTGAGTTGCGCCGCCGTTTCTTGCGCCCATGTTTTCAAGCTCGCCCTTGCGTGAGCCGAGCTTTTCGATAACAGAGCCGACATATTGCTCCGGAACCTCGATGATAAGAAGCTCCATCGGCTCGCAAAGCTGACCGTTGATAGTTTTATAGATAACCTCAGGGCGGGAAACCTGAAATTCATAGCCCTGACGACGCATTGTTTCGATAAGAATGGAAAGGTGAAGCTCACCTCTGCCCGAAACCTTGAAGGTGTCGGTCGAGTCCGTTTCCTCAACCTTCATGCTGACATTTGTTTCAACCTCCTTGAAAAGGCGGTCACGGATATTTCTTGAAGTTACGAACTTGCCCTCACGGCCTGCAAAGGGGCTGTCGTTGACAATAAAGTTCATTGAAATTGTCGGCTCGTCGATTTTGACGAAAGGAAGCGGCTCAATGCACTCAGGGTCGCAGGCTGTTTCGCCGATGTTGAGGTCTGCAATACCCGAAACGCAGACGATATCGCCCATCATTGCGCTGTCAACCTCAACTCTTTTAAGTCCCTCGAACTGGTAGAGGCGGGAAATCTTAACATTTTCCTGCTCGCCGTCCTGCTTGCAGAGCACGACGCTTTCACCACGAAGAATTTTACCTCTTTCAACACGACCTACGCCGATTCTGCCGATATAGTCGTCATAATCAAGACTGGAGAAAAGAATTTGAAGCGGACCTTCAAGGTCGCCGTCGGGAGCGCTGATGTGCTCAAGAATTGCGTCAAGCAGCGGACGCATATCGCCCTCACGAACATCGGGGTCGAGCGAGGAATAGCCGTCCTTTGCCGAAGCGTAAACAACGGGGAATTCAATCTGATCCTCATCTGCGCCAAGCTCGATAAAGAGGTCGAGCACCTCGTCGATAACCTCGTCGGGTCTTGCACCGGGGCGGTCGATTTTGTTAACGACAACAAGAACCTTTTTCTTGAGATTGAGAGCCTTTTTCAGAACGAATCTTGTCTGCGGCATACAGCCCTCGAATGCGTCAACGAGAAGAAGAACGCCGTCAACCATGGTGAGAATTCGTTCAACCTCGCCGCCGAAATCGGCATGACCGGGGGTGTCAACAATGTTTATTTTGGTGTTCTTGTAATGAACTGCCGTATTTTTTGAAAGAATTGTAATTCCACGCTCTCTTTCGAGGTCGTTGGAGTCCATGACTCTCTCCTGAACCTGCTCGTTCTCACGGAATGTTCCGCTCTGCTTCAAAAGCTCGTCAACCAGGGTCGTTTTGCCGTGGTCAACATGAGCAATGATGGCAACATTTCGGAGGTTTTCTCTTTTTGACATAGTATCACCTTTCATAATTCCGTGGTTCGAGTTCTTGCAAAATCCCGCAGGGGGTTGCGCCGATTTTGCAAAAATTCGAGCCACATATGCGTTTTGATTATTATATTCTAATATATTATCGGTCGGTAGTCAAGTTTTACGGCGCAGATTTAGCAGAAAAATTGGTAAAAAATCGGGCAGTATTTATTATATGTGCATTGAAATTTTATAATTTCTCTGTTATAATCATAGAAAAAGTATAAAAATGGGGATGGATATGGATAGAATAAATCAGACTGTCGTAAAAAAACGAAAAAAGAAAAAGCTTAATGCAAAAAAGATCTGTATAATCCTTCTTTCGCTGGCGGTTTTGTTCGCTGCCCTTGCGGTTATAATTCATTTCACAACAAGAGTGACGAGCGATTCCTATGCAAATTGCGCCGTGGGCGACATCAACGGCGACGGCAAGATAAATTCCGGCGACGCCATGCTTGTTCTCAAGTATATGGTGGGTCAGGGTGAGGATCTTTTTGAAACCCAGATTAAGAATGCGGATGTAAATCTTGACGAGGAGGTCAATTCCTCCGACGCGCTGCTGATTCTCAGGTATTCCATCGGCGACATCTCGTCGATTCCGTATGACGAGCAGAAGGAGCGCCTTCTCAACAGCTCATTCAAGAGGAAGCAAACCGTCACCGGCGGCAGCTTTACCGCAACGGCTCAGATTGTCAACGAGTGGGACAATAACGACGGAACACATTCCTATCAGGTCAATTTGACTCTCCGCAACGATTCCGACACCGATTCCGATTCGTGGAAGGCGGCAGTTGTCTTTGACAAGGAAGTGGTTTCGCTGACTAAGAGCTGGGATTGCAATTCGTTTGTCGAGGGCAAAGGCGTTACCGTCGGCGGCGAGGAGATTGCGGCAGGCGAATCTGCTGAATGCGGATTTATAATAACGGCTGAAAAAGACATGGCAATAACTAATCTGACAGTGAGGTAAAAGATTATGAAAAGCTTAGAAAAAAAGATCATTTCAATCATTCTTGCGGTGGTTATCTCCGTTTCATCATGTGCGGTTGCCGCAGTTGCTGCCAATGGGAGCATAATGACCCAGGTCGGCAGCGTGGAGGAAGCGACGGACGAGCTGCTTAACAGCAAGCATGTCGCCGACCTTGAACAGGACGAGGTTTATCCGACGATTCTCATTCACGGAATCGGTCAGGCAAAAACCTTTATGCTCGATGAGGACGGCAACGATGCCGTTGACCCCGACGGCAAGCAGATAACCGGTTGGCCGCTTTATTTCTATGTTCCCGAGCTTGTTGTCAAGCTCATCGTTCCGATAATTCTTTCGCTCATCACTCAAAAGGATTGCGGACTTTCAAAGACTGCTTACAATGCGGTCTACGATGCGCTGGACTATATCGCATATAACGAGGACGGCACACCGAAGAACGAGTTCCGTGTTGAAAATTACGATAACCGCTCGGTCGCCGAGTGCACCGAGGAGGAAAAGGAAACAATCTACGACCATGTTCCCATCAAGGATTATACCGATGTGGTCGGAGAGGAATATCTCTATTACTTTTCATATAATTCGTTCGGCGATATGTACGAGATCGTTGATAACCTTGAAAAGCTGATAGAAAAAGCAAAGAAGGACACGGGCAAGGATAAGGTAAATCTTCTTCCTATAAGCCTCGGCGGCGCAGTTTCCGTCGCATATGTCGGCGAGCATCCGCAGGGCGAGGATATCAACAAGATCGTGCTCGTTGTTCCTGCCGCCGATGGTTCGGAGATCGTCGGAAAAATCATGCTCGGTCAGCTTGACTACAGCGACGCAGGACTTTACAGAAATATGTTCACCAAGCTCTGCGGTGAGGATACCTACACCGGCTGGCTTATCAATATCGCTATCCGAGTTTTGCCGAAGAGCGTCGTTGTCGGACTTCTTGACGGCGTTGCGTCGGGTCTTGCCGATTCGGCTCTTGCAAGGGTTACAACGATGTGGGGACTTGTTCCGTCGTCGATGTATGACGAGCTTGCCGCAAAATATCTTGTCAAGGGCACCAAGTTTGCCGACGATGTTGAAAGATTCCATAATTCGCAGGTCAACTACATAAAAAATCTCAAGAATTATGCCGCTAACGGAGTTAAGATATATGACATTTGCGGCTACGGACTTGAGCTTTACAGCCTCATTGATTCCGACTCAAATTCCGACAAGATAATCCATTCCGCTTCGACCTCTCTTGGCGCAACCTTCGCCAAGGTCAACGAGAAGCTTCCCGAGGGCTACACCCAGAAGGAGTATACGGATACCGACTTCATTTCCCCCGACGGTCAGGTTGACGCTTCGACCTGCGCATTCCCGTATACGACATGGTTCTTCGGAAATCAGGATCATGAAAAGCTTGCAAGAAACGATGTTGTTATTTCTCTTGCAAAGGAGCTGCTGCTCGTTAAGGACATGGATGTTTTCACAACGGTTGAGTATCCGCAGTTCAACGGTCACAGAAACACAAGAGATCTCAAGAAATATATAGCCGAGGCGGAAAAGGTTGACCTTTCAACCGTCAGCCCGGAGAATGCGCAGAGAATTACGGCTGCACTTGCGGACGCAAAAGCAATTCTTGCCACAACGATAGTCGTTGAGGGCGAGGAGGAAGCCGCAGAGGAGGAGCTTTACAACGCTCTTGCCGAAATCGGCGTTTATGAGAAGAAGGACACGACCAAGGACGACGCACTTCTTTTCATTTGCAAGACGGCAAGTGAAATGCTGTATTACTTCTTCGGACCGAGAGGCTTCAGCGAGCCGAGAGCGGCATAAAATTTTTGAAAATTTCGGAAAAACCATTGACAAACACATTTTTTTATACTACAATGCAGTAAACCGATGAGGAAGAGTAAGTAAGCTCCGACGGACACTTCAGAGAGCTGTAGTTTTGGTGCGATACAGCGTGGGAAGCAGAGCTGAATGGACTTCCGAGGGCGAGCAGAATCAAGAGTATGCGAGCCGGAGAGGGCACTCCGTTAACAATAACCGTCGTATAATGGGGTACGAGCTAAGTGGACACAAAAATGTGTCAAGCAGGGTGGCACCGCAGGAGTATATCTCTTGTCCCGGCAATGTTGTCGGGACAAGAGTTTTTTGTTTTTATGCCCCGGCACGGCTCAGACAAAAATATTTTCTGAAAAGGAGAGACAGCTATGAGCAACACAGAAAAAATCCCGTACAAAATCTATCTCGACGAAAAGGAAATGCCGAAGCAGTGGTACAATGTCCGTGCGGACATGAAGAACAAGCCTGCTCCGCTTCTCAACCCCGGCACACATGAGCCGATGGGCTTTGAGGATCTTCGTCCCGTTTTCTGCGACGAGCTTATCAAGCAGGAGCTTGACAACGACACAGCTTATTTTGACATTCCGGACGAGATTCTCGACTTTTACAAAATGTACCGTCCGTCTCCGCTGGTAAGAGCCTATTGCCTTGAGAAGAAGCTTGACACTCCGGCGAAGATCTATTACAAATTTGAGGGCAACAACACCAGCGGAAGCCACAAGCTCAACAGTGCGATTGCTCAGGCATATTACGCCAAAAAGCAGGGACTTAAAGGCGTTACGACCGAAACGGGTGCAGGCCAGTGGGGTACGGCGCTCAGCATGGCGTGCGCATATCTCGGACTTGACTGCAAGGTTTATATGGTTAAGTGCTCCTACGAGCAGAAGCCGTTTCGCCGTGAGGTCATGAGAACCTATGGCGCGTCGGTCACTCCCAGCCCGAGCACGGAAACTCAGGTCGGCAAGAAAATTCTTGCGGAGCATCCCGGCACAACGGGAAGCCTCGGCTGCGCTATCAGTGAGGCGGTTGAGGTTGCAACGACGAACGAGGGCTACCGCTATGTTCTCGGCAGCGTTCTCAATCAGGTTCTTCTGCATCAGTCGGTTATCGGCCTTGAGTCAAAGATCGCTATGGATAAATACGGCATCAAGCCCGATGTTATCATCGGCTGCGCAGGTGGCGGCTCAAACCTCGGCGGACTTATTTCTCCGTTCATGGGCGAAAAGCTCAGAGGGGAAGCCGATTATCGCTTCATCGCAGTCGAGCCGGCAAGCTGCCCGAGCTTCACGAGAGGTAAGTTCGCTTACGATTTCTGCGACACGGGCATGGTTTGTCCACTCGCAAAGATGTACACACTCGGCAGCGGCTTTATTCCGTCGGCAAATCACGCAGGCGGACTTCGCTACCACGGCATGAGCTCGGTGCTCAGCCAGCTTTATCATGACGGACTTATGGAAGCGAGAAGCGTTGAGCAAACCAAGGTCTTTGAGGCGGCGGAGCAGTTCGCAAGGGTCGAGGGAATTCTTCCCGCTCCCGAAAGCAGCCACGCCATCAGAGTTGCTATCGACGAAGCTCTCAAGTGCAAGGAAACAGGCGAAGAAAAGACGATTCTCTTCGGACTGACGGGCACGGGCTACTTCGATATGTACGCATACGAAGCCTTCAACGACGGCACAATGTCCGACTATATTCCGACCGACGCCGACCTTGAAAAGGGCTTTGCCGGTCTGCCGAAAATGGACTAATTTTCCCTTGACAAATCAATATTATTGATGTAATATATCTTTGACAGCAGGGGTGCTGAGAAATCGGCTGAGATTATACCCTTAACCTGATTCGGATAATACCGACGTAGGAAGCTATTGAAGTAAAATCTACGCCCGATGGTATATCCGTCGGGCGATTTTCTTGTTCAGGTAATGCTGTGAAAGGAGTTATTTTTTATGAAAAGCAAAACAATGGACAAATCAAACGAAACAACCGTAAAGCTTACGGTCAGCGCAATCATGGTTGCACTTGCAACGGTGCTGTCATTCATCAAGTTCTCAGAGCTTCCTTACGGCGGCTCCGTAACGCTCTTTAGCTTTGTGCCGATTCTTTTTGTCGGCTATGCCTATGGCGTCGGCTGGGGTCTTGGCGCAGGACTTGTTCACGGAATCCTCCAGATGATTTTCGGAATAGGCTCGGCAACCTCGGGTGCAGGCTTCAAATGGTGGCAGTTTGTTCTCTGTGCGCTCCTTGACTACCTTGTAGCCTTCGGTGTGCTCGGACTCAGCGGCGTGTTTAAGAAGTCGATCAAAAATCCGCAGGCTTCGTTTGCGCTTGGCGCACTTTTCGCTTGCGTGCTCAAGTATGTTTCGCATTTCTTCTCGGGTTATATTCTTTTCAGCGGCTGGGCTGAATGGTTCTTCACCGAGGGCGGCGGAATGTCCTACGGCTCAAAGATTCTTTCCTCCTTCAGCGGTAACGCTCTCGGCGCAATTTATTCGCTGATTTACAACGCAACCTTCAGCATTCCCGAAACGATTCTTTCAATCGTAATGGCGGTTGTCCTCATCAGCGTTAAGCCGATTCGCAAGGCAGTGGGAATTAAATAAATTTAAGGCAATATCGTGCTGTGTATCGGTGCGGTGTTGCCTTAAGCTTTGTCTCGATTTTCTTTACCGATGGAAATTCCTTCAAAATATGTGGTATAATAAATTGAAGTGATATTGCGCAGATTTTGCTGTACGGGTTGCGCCGTAAAGGAGGAAAATAAATGCATAAAATATTGGAAAAGGAAATAGATAAGCTTGCCGCCGATTTTTCCGATTGCTCCAAGGCTCTTATTGCCATCGGCGACGAAACGAGACAGCATATTATTTTGGAAATGCTGAAAATGGACGATTGCAACGGCGTTCGTGTGGGCGAAATTACGGAGAGGACAAATCTTTCACGACCCGCCGTTTCGCACCATTTGCAGATCATGAAGGACGCAGGCATAATCAACTGCCGAAGCGAGGGCACGAAAAATTATTATTATTTCGACCCCGACATGAAGATGCTTAAAAAGGTTTCGGAGGCGTTGAAGCTGATCGTCACGATAACGAAGCTTTTGCCCGACAGGAGCGGAAAAGATGAATAAAATCCAGGTGTATATTTTTCATACGGGAAAGGTTAGTGTTGACAGAGCCATTCCGCTTCACGAAAAAAATCCGTTTGCGCTGACGGGACTGTTTCGAGGCGAGAAAAAGAAAATGGTTTTGCCCGTGTCGGCATATTTGATAAAGCACCCGAGAGGGAATATTCTGATTGATACCGGCTGGGACACAAAATATGCAAACGCCAAGCCGAAGCAGCTTTTCGGCATGGTAAATCAAGTCAGCAGCCCGATAATAAAAGCTGACGAGGGTATTGACACCAAGCTAAATTCAATCGGACTTTCGCCAAAGGATATTGCGCATATCTTCATCAGCCATATGGATTTTGACCATGTGAGCGGATTAAGGCTGGTCGGAGGCGCAGCGGATATTCGAACCTCAAGGGAGGAATGGAAAGCGTGCAACAAATTCGGGTTCAGATATGTTGACGCATGGAGCGGAATCTGTGAGGTCAAAGCCTTTGAATACTGCGAAAGCGGCGTGGGTCCTTTCGGCAGGAGCTACGATGTTTTTGACGACGGCTCGGTTCTACTCGTTCACACTCCGGGACACAGCTACGGGCTTTTCAGCGTGCTGATAAACGGAGCGGACGGATACATTGTTCTCGGTAGCGACGCTGCGTATCTGTCTGAAAGCTTTACCAAACGGATAATTCCCGGCTTTTCGGTGAACGACGAGTGGAGCAAAAGGTCGCTTGACTGGCTCATAAAATGCAAAGCCGACCCAATGTGCAAGGGTGTGTTTGTAAATCACGACCCCGAGGTAAATGAACAGCTTTTGGAGGTTGATTATGATGGAAACGCTTGAAATTATGAGGCAAAGACACAGCGTAAGGCAGTACACCGACAGGAGGATAGAAACGGGAAAAAGAGAAACGCTAAATGCGCTTGCTGCTCAAATCAATAAAAAAACAGGGCTGCATATTCAAATCCTTTACGATGAGCCCGATTGCTTCAATTCCATAATTTCTCATTACGGCAGCTTCAGAGGCGTAAACAATTATATTGCCCTCGTTGGCAAAAAATCCTCAAAAACAGATGAAATTCTCGGCTACTATGGCGAGATGATAGTTCTGGAGGCGCAAAAGCTGGGGCTGAATACCTGCTGGGTGGCGTTGAACCACGGCAAAAGCAAGGCGGTAATAAACAAAGGCGAAAAGCTCGTTTGCCTGATCGCTTTGGGCTACGGCTGCACAAACGGGACTGCGCACAAAAGCAAATCCGCAGAGTACGTAAGCAACTGTGCAAAAGAAGGAACGCCGGACTGGTTTGCAAAGAGCGTTGAGGCGGCTCTCCTTGCACCCACGGCAATGAATTTGCAACGGTTCAGGTTTGAGCTTTTGCCGAATCAAAGCGTGAAAGCGACCTGCGGCAAAGGGGTTTACGCAAAGCTCGATTTCGGAATCGTGAAATATCATTTTGAAGCCGTATCGGGAAAAACCGTTTAAAGAAACACCGCACAGGTTGAGATATACTCAGCTTGTACGGTGTTGTTTTCTTTTATTTGTTTTTCTTTATTCTGTCCCAATAAGCCTTTGCCGTCTGTTCCATTTTGTTGTCGCCGAATTCATAGTATTTTGCGGTTTTTATGGCGTCGGGGAGGTACTGCTGATATGTCCAGTGATTTTCGTAATCGTGGGGATAAATATAGAACTGACCCTTGTTCGGGTTATCCTCGCCGTCGCAGTGCTTGTTTTGGAGCTGTCTGGGAATGGGGCCGCTTTTGCCCTTTTTAATATCGCTCATTGCCGAATTGATTCCCATGTAAGCCGAGTTGGATTTAGGCGATGTGCAGACGAGCACGACCGCATCCGCAAGCGGAATCCTCGCTTCGGGCAGGCCGAGCATCAGCGCCGCATCAACGGCTGCTTTTACGATGGGGATTATCATCGGATACGCAAGGCCGACATCCTCACAGGCGCAAACCATGAGCCTGCGGCAAGCCGAGGGCAGATCCCCTGCGTCAAGCAGTCTACCGAGGTAGTGCAGAGCTGCGTCCGGATCAGAGCCTCGCATGGATTTTTGATAGGCGGAAACGATATCGTAATGCTCGTCGCCGTCACGGTCATATTTCATTGCGCTGCGCTGGGTCAGTGAACGGGCTGTTTCAGCTGTGATATGAATCACTCCGTCTGTGTTCGGCTTGGTCGAAAGAGCGCAAAGCTCGACCGAGTTCATCGCCTTTCGCACATCGCCGCCGCAAGCGGAGGAAATATGCCTTATCGCATCGGGGTCAAGCTCAAATCTCATTCCCCGTTTTTCTTCAAGAAATTTGAATCCCCGTTCCACGGCAGGAACGATATCAGCCGGCGCAACCGCCTTGAATTCAAAAACCGTCGAGCGACTGAGAATGGCGTTGTAAACATAAAAATACGGATTCTCCGTTGTTGAGGCGATGAGGGTTATTGAACCGACCTCGATGTATTCAAGCAGCGTTTGCTGCTGCTTTTTGTTGAAATATTGAATCTCGTCAAGGTACAGCAGAATCCCGTTCGGCGCTTCAAAGGTGTCGAGCTGAGCTACGATTGCCTTGATGTCCGCCGTTCCGGCTGTCGTTCCGTTGAGCTTGCAGAGCTTTCTGTCCGTTGCCCTTGCGATGATGGAAGCGACGGTCGTTTTGCCGACCCCCGACGGGCCGTAGAAGATCATATTCGGCAGCTCGCCCGATTCGATTATATTTCTCAGCGGCTTGTTTTTGCCGATGAGGTGCTGCTGACCGACAACCTCGTCAAGGATTTGCGGCCGGAGCTGTTGAGCTAATGGCACTGACATTTTATCGCCTCCCGGTTGCATACAATTATATAATAAAAAATAAGGTTTGACAAGAACAAAATGCATAACAGTTGACTAATTGTGTATTATGTGATATAATAACAAAAATTTTTTATTTAGAAAGGAGTTTGTCCACAATGGATGACCCGGGTGGGATTATACTCAAGCTGATTTTACTTTTATTACTTATTTTAGTCAACGCATTTTTTGCAATGAGTGAAATTGCGGTAATATCCCTCAACGACAACAAAATCGAAAAAATGGCCGAGGACGGCCACAAGAAAGCAAAGCAGGTAGTCAAGCTGACCGAAAATTCAAGCAAGTTCCTCTCGACGATACAGATCGGAGTTACTCTTGCCGGCTTCCTTACCTCTGCCAGTGCGTCGCAAACCTTTGCCGATATGATAGTCAAGGCTCTTGAGGGCACGGCGTTTTACAACGCTCTCGGCGCAAGCGTAATAAGCGGACTTTCGATCGTTATCATCACGATCATTATGTCGTATTTCTCGCTTGTTCTCGGTGAGCTTACGCCGAAGAAGATAGCCATGCAGGCTCCGGAAAAAATCTCGTTCAGAGTTGTTGGAATTCTGCTTTTCTTCTCCAAGGTTTTTGCTCCGTTTGTCAAGGTGCTGTCCGTTTCGACCAATGCCGTCGTAAAGCTTTTGGGATATGACCCCCATGCCGATGAGGAGATCCTCACCGAGGAGGAGATCCGAATGATGGTTGATGTCGGCGGCGAGAAGGGCGTTATCGAGGATGTTCAAAAGGAAATGATAAACAACATTTTCGAGTTTGACGATCTTGACGCAGGAGATATTATGACCCACAGAACCGATATGACGGCGGTTGATGTCAACGACCCGATAATGGATGTTGTCAAGACTGCGATTGATTCGGGCTATTCGAGAATTCCCGTTTTTGACGACGACCCGGACAATATAATCGGTATCATCTATGTTAAGGACTTACTCAGATATATAGGAACGGACCTTCCGAAGCACGCCATGAGAAAAATCATGCGCACTCCGATGTATGTTCCGGAATCAAAGAGCTGCGGCGATCTCTTCAAGGAAATGACAAGCAAGCACACGCAGATGGCTGTTGTTGTTGACGAATACGGCGGAACGGCAGGACTTGTCACAATTGAGGATATCATCGAGGCAATCGTTGGAAATATTCAGGACGAATATGACAACGAGGAAGAGGAAATCTCAAAGATAAACGAAACGACCTTCACGATTGACGGCCTGACGGATATTGACGAGCTTGACGAAATAATCGGCAAGGATCTTCCGGAGGGCGATTATGACACGATTGCCGGCTACATCATAAGCCAGCTCGGCTACCTCCCGAAGCAGGGCGAGCACAGCGAGGTTATGTTTGAAAACATAAGATTCACCGTGCTTGAGGTCGAAAACCGACGCATTGAAAAGGTCAAGGTCGAAATTCTCCCCGTCGAGGAAAAAGACGAGGACGAGGACGACTCGGACAAGAAGAATAAAAACAAGGATAAAGAGTAAAAGAGAAAAAAGAAAATGGAATAATTGGGGAAGTGAAGTTAATGAAAAGGCAGTATATTGCTGTACTTTCGGCATTGCTTGTTGTCGTAATTGTGGTTGCGGTTGTAGTTTTTGGACAAAATCGAAAAAACGCAGAAACGACTTTGCAGGAAACCAAAAGCTACGATACTACCGATGTATCGGAGACAACTCCGACAAGTGAGATTCGTCAAACAACCTCAAAAACAACTGAAGCTTTTACAACCGTAAAACCGACAACAAAGCTTGAGTTGACAACGACAGTAAGGAATAAAACAACCGAAGCGGCAGAGAAGCCGAAAACAACCGCACAAAACAAAACAACGAAAAAAACCACGACCGGCAGCACCAAACCGACAACGACTGCGTTATCGGCAGAGAGCAAGTATAATCAGGCACGAGCCGTTGCGGAGGAGCTTGCGGCAGGAATAACAGGGTCAAATGATTTGGAGCGTGTATATCAGGCAGCTCAAATAGTAGCTGACTACAGCAGTCGGGCAACCTATACCATGGAAGGCAAGGATTACGCAACCGCATATGGAGTTTTTATAAAAGGAGAATATTCCTGTGCGGGTTCAACACGAGCATTAGGCATGCTGCTTGAATGTATGGGCTATTCGTGGAAGCATGTCAACGAAAACCAATACACACATCAGTGGGTTGAGGTTACAATGGACGGGCAAAAAGGCTGGGCTGACGGACAGATTGGCATGGCAGGATATGGCGAATTCCCTTTTGCAAATTAGATTTATAATAAGGCAATACCGTACACCACAATTGTGCGGTATTGCCTTAAGCTTATGTTCTTACCGGTTCACCGTATTCTCGCTTCATAGCTTCCATTGAAACTATCCACTGTTTACCAAATTTGCATACATCGACACCGTTTACAAGCTTACCGTATGCTATAGCCTTGCGGAGTGTGCTTTCATTCAGATTCCAGAGGAATGTTGCGTCGCTGAAAGCCATAAGACCGTCAAAAGGAGTGTCGATTTCTTCGCCGTTTGCCCAAAGCTCATCACAAGAGATGTCAATATCATCATTCCATATAATGCCGTAGCCGCCCCGGTCAACGGTTACCGAACTGAAAAGCTCGGCTGAATCTTTAAGCGGTAAAAAGAAACTGTACTTTTCAAAAAGTGGCGCAACATCATAAATTTTTGTTACGCCCTCGGCAAACTGCACGCTGAGCTTGTAATCAGGCAGAGCATTTACATTTTTTACTTTGTGGAACATATACAAGCCTCCTTTACTCAAGTGGAGAAAGAGCGATAAACTCCTGTGTTTCCCAAATCTTCAAAAGCTCATCTTTGTGCATAGAACACCATTCGAGAACCATTTCGAGTGCTTTCTTGGGAAGATCTCCTTCTAAAACAGTACCGTCGTTAATACAAATTGCAGCCATGTGGTCGCCGTAAATTGCATGGAAATGCGGTGGATTATGTTCTGACTGCTGAAAATACATACGGATAACAATTCCGTAAAATCTTGATAATACAGGCATCGGAAAATCTCTCCTTTCGCTCACATTATATCACGATATCGTGATATTGTCAATAATATTATAGCGTAAAATAAGGCAAATATACCTTTTTCAATAGAAGGTTGAAAAAAGTTTTGCAGGGTTACCGGCGCAAGTCAAGGAATTTTTGCGCAGCATAACGGGCACAGGGAGCGCACCACAATTGTGCGGTATTGCCATAACAACAAAAAGCTCCCGGAAAAATCCGAGAGCTTTAAGGCAATACCGCACAAATTGATGCGCACGCCTTGCTTGAAGCTGTTTCCGTCATGTTGCACAAAAATTCTTTGACTTGCGTCAGCAAGCCTACAAAATTTTTATACAACCTGACGAAAAATCTTACTGCGCAATCCGCACACCTCAATTGTGCGGTGTTGCCTTAATTTTTATTGGAACAAACTTACTTGAGTTCGATCTCTGCGCCAACCTCTTCGAGCTTAGCCTTGATGTCCTCAGCCTCGTCCTTAGAAGCGCCTTCCTTAACAGCCTTCGGTGCGCCGTCAACAAGAGCCTTTGCCTCAGCAAGTCCAAGACCTGTGATGTCCTTAACTGCCTTAACAACCTTGATCTTCTGTGCGCCTGCGCTCTTGAGGATAACATCAAACTCTGTCTTCTCCTCAACTGCCGGGCCTGCTGCTGCCGGGCCTGCTACAACTGCTGCTGCAGCCGATACGCCGAACTCATCCTCTACTGCGTGTACGAGCTCTGAAAGCTCAAGAACTGAAAGAGTCTTCAACTCTTCAACGATAGCATTAATTTTCTCTGATGCCATGGTAATGTACCTCCATAATAATTTTAGTAATTTTTTAAATTTAGTTTCGCTGAAAATTAAGCCTCAGCGGGAGCCTCTGCCTTATCGGCAATAGCCTGTACAGCACGGGCAAAGCCTGCGATAGGTGCGCTGAATACATTCGCAACCATAGAGAGCAAGGTTTCTCTCGAGGGAAGGTTTGCAAGATCCTTGAGCTTTTCCATCGACATTACCTCACCGTCGAGGTAACCGGCCTTAAGCTTGAAGTTCTCGTGATCCTCGGCATACTTGTTGAGGATACGGGCTGCGGCTACATAGTCGTCCTTGGAAGTTGCGAGAGCTGTTGTTCCGTCAAGAACATCGTTCATGCTTTCCAAAGAAGTGCCGCTGATTGCGAGCTTGAGAAGAGTGTTCTTAACAACGGTGTACTCAACTCCTGCTTCACGAAGCTCCTTACGAAGAGCTGTATCGTCGGCAACGGAAATTCCCTTGTAGTCTACAACTACACCTGCGCATGAATTGCTGATTCTTTCGGAAACGGAAGCAACGATCTGCTTCTTCTGTTCCAATACGCTTGCACTTGGCATTTTTTTCACCTCTCATGCATTGAAATAGGTGCTTAAAAACGAAAATTATCCCTGCCCACTCACCGTGAACAGAGATATAACATACAAATATTAAACCGAAAATTCGGTCATCGTATGCTCCCATTCTCGGCAGGCGGTTCGTTAAAACCATTATGCTGATCGCACCTGCTGTCTTTGAAAAAGAACAGCTTAGTTATGTTAACACATACTTTCCGTTTTGTCAATACTTTTTTGAAAATTAGCAAAAATTAGCAAAAATTAAGGGAAACAAGGAAATGCGATGAAATGCCGACGGTTTGATGTCTTTGTGTAACATGTCGAAAAATTTATTTACCGTCTAAAGCTTTATGTTGACTTTATGATTTTGTTGATGTATAATTAAGCCACAAAATTATTTTTCGGAGGTTATATCAATGAAAAAAGTCATAAGCATTCTTCTTTCGATTGTTATGATCGTGCTTCTTGCTGTTCCGAGCTTTGCTGCGGTCAGCACTGATTCGGCGTTCAGCTTCAATTCGGACGGAAAATTCAAGATTATGATGATCAACGACACACAGGATGTTATCCTCAAGGATGTTCTTCAGGCAAGCTATCTTAAAAAGATCGCTGCACAGGAGAATCCGGATATCATCATTATGAACGGTGACCTTCTCACCGACTTTTTCCCGGGCGCAACCAAGGCTCAGCTCAAGAAGTGCCTTACCAATGCACTTGACGAGATCAACTCAATCGGAGTTCCTTTCGTAGCCACATTCGGTAACCATGACCATGACTGGGAGGACATTTTCCCGCTTGAGGAGCAGATGGAGCTTTACAAGTCGTATTCCAACTGTGCTATCGTTAACAACGGCTGCGATGTAGGTACATACTATATCCCCGTTAAATCCTCGGACGGCAAGAGTGTTCCGCTCAACATCTATGTTATGGATTCCAACAATAAGGTTAAGGGCGAAGGCCTCCTTACAGGCTATCAGGGACTCAAGCCGGAGCAGGTTCAGTGGTATAAGGATACCCGCGATGCTCTCAAGGAAGCTACCGGCAGCTATGTTCCCTCTCTTGTTTTCCAGCATGTTCCCGTTAAGGAGATTTATCAGTTCATTGACAAGGTTCCTTTCAATGCGGATCATACAGACTGCATTTTCGGTCTTGATGACGGCCAGTGGTATAAGCTTAACGACAAGGCTACAAGCGGCACACTCGGCGAAGTTCCTTGCTCTGAGTCGGTAAACGGCAGCACAGGCGAATATGAAGCATGGCTTGAGCATAAGGAGATCATCGGCGCATTCTTCTCCCATGACCATGTAAATAATTTCATGGGCGTTACCGATGAAGGAATCACTCTCGGCTACAACGGCGGTTCGGGCTTCAGCACATACGGCAAGGGCGGTAACCGTTCGGCAAGAATCTTTGAGATCGATGAGAATGATGTTGCAAATTACAACACTTATCTCGTAACATATAACGATGTTTCGGATGTTAAGATCAACTTCTATCCGTTGGATCTCTTCTCACCCGTTATTGCAACATGGCTCGGCAAGCTTATCGACATCGTTTGCCCGCAGTTCATCAAAAACATCATTGCCGACAAGCAGAAATAATCCGAAAATCATCAAACTCCTCGGGGAAACTCGGGGAGTTTTTATTGAGGCAATACCGCACACCTAAATTGTGCGGTATCGCCTTGACAGCCTTCTATGTAGTTGCTATAATCTTTTTACCAAACAAAAAGGAGCTTGAAAATATGATAATCAACAGACCGCCCATGGGTTGGAACTCATGGAATACTTTTGCTGAGAATATAAACGAGAAAGTAGTTATGGAAACAGCCGATTTCATCGTTGAAAGCGGACTCAAGGACTGCGGCTACGAATATATTATCATCGACGACTGCTGGAGTCTCAGAGAGAGGAACGAGAAGCACGAGATCGTTCCCGACCCCGAAAAATTTCCGCACGGCATGAAATATGTTTCGGATTATATTCACTCAAAGGGGCTTAAATTCGGAATGTATTCCTGCGCCGGAGCAATGACCTGCGCCGCCTATCCGGGAAGCCTTGACCATGAATTTATCGACGCAAAATGCTTTGCCGAATGGGGCGTAGATTACCTCAAGTATGACTATTGCTATCACCCGTTCACGACCTACGGTCATATGCTCTACAAGAGAATGGGTCTTGCCCTTGCCAACTGCGGCAGGGATATCGTGTTTGCCGCTTGCTCATGGGGAAGCGAAAACACAAAGACATGGATCAAGGAAACGGGTGCGCACACATGGCGTTCGACCGGCGATATTGTTGATTCATGGGAGTCGATCAAGGATCTTGCCCTTTCGCAGTATAAGGTTGCCGAATATAACGGCTGCGGCTGCTTCAACGACATGGATATGCTCGTTGTCGGAATGAAGGGCAAGGGTCATGTCGGACTTAAGGGCTGCACGACCGAAGAATACAAAACCCACTTTGCCTTTTGGGCAATGATGGGCTCGCCGCTTATCATCGGCTGCGACCTCAGAGAGGCCGACGACGAGGCTATGGCTATCCTCAAGAACAAGGAGCTTATCCGAATCGATCAGGATGCGGCGTACAGACAGCCGTATTTCGTCAACGGAAACAGAAATACAAACAACGAAAGAAAGGGCGACGAGCCGCTTTACAGCTGGTATCCCGACCATATGCCCGTCCTTGTTCGCCACCTCGAAAACGGCGATATCGCTATCGGCTTCTTCAACTTCACGGATAACGAGCATTATGATTGCTTCACGCTCGACGCGGTGGGTCTTGGCTTCTGCACCGGCAAAACGCTTGAGCTTACCGATGTTTGGACGGGTAAGATTTCAAAGCCCGTCAACGATACCGTAGCCGCAAAGCTTCCGGCTCACGGCTGCGTAGTTTACCGTGCAAAGGTTGTTGACAGATAATGAGCAGCTGCAAGAAATGCGGAAAAGAGCTTGACGGGAACGATATAGGCCTCACGAAAAAGCTTATCAACCGAGGCTCGACGGAATTTTTGTGCATAAACTGCCTTGCCGAAAAATTTGACTGCTCAAAGGAATTGCTTGAAGAAAAAATCGAGCAATTCAAGGCGGCAGGCTGCACGCTGTTTGTATAAATTTAACCACCGATTGACGAGCGTTTCAATCGGTGATTTTCGGATTTTCGGATAAAAATAAAAACGACTGCGATTTACACACAGTCGTTATGTCTTTGTACCATATATTTGATACAATGTGACCACCTGTCCAAAAATGTGACCCTGCACTTGAAAATGTGACCACACATAAATAAAACAATTTTTATGGATTACAAACAGCACAAGGTTCCCAACCTTTTTGTTCAGCTTCAGCCAAAGTCATTTTATCACCATTTGCATATCTGCAACCTCCAAGATGATAATGATTACCGGTTCTTGAACCATAAACAATCTTTTTTGAACGAGAAGTTGTAGATTCAGTAGTTTCCTTAGTCGCTTTTTCCGTGGTTTCTTTTGTGGCTTTTTCGGTAGTGGTCGTAGTTGTAGTTATAATTACAGTCGTTGTCGCAGTTGTTTCTGTTGTATTCGCAGTAGTCGTTTCAGTAATTGATTCATCAGTATTTGCGATGCTTGTTGTTTCAATAAATTCCGTTGTGGTTTGAGGTTCCGGATGTATTTTTTCATTTATTGAACCAACAGTTATAGCAATGACACACACTATAACAAATGCAACGATAC
>CAVFTC010000003.1:11248-48669 GCA_963625295.1 Bacteroides faecis | reverse complement strand
TCATGCCGTCAATTCCCATTGTGATTTTCAACATTCGTATCATCCTTTCCGTTTGTTATGTTATATAATAACGCTTTTATTTTTGTTGTGCAAGCAAAAGTTGCACCCGTCACCGCCGCCGCAATTAAGGTAATACCGCACAATTATGACGCATGCCTTGCTTGAATATGTTCCTTGAATTCCATTATTCCGCACCTTTAAGAGCCTCTACCATATCAATATGCTTGTTTTTTCGTGAAACCATCAGACTGACAAGAAGCGACATTCCGACCGTCAACGCAACACTGATTACAATTGAGAACACGCTAATCTGCATTTCCATTTCGTATTCGCCGGCAAGAGCCTTCAGCAGGTAACCGAGCGTACCTATGCCGGCAGGAATTCCGAGAATAACGCCGATAATCGAAAGCCACAGGTTTTGACCGATGAGAAGCTGCCCGATTTTTTTGTCCTTGAAGCCGACAACCTTAAGCGTTGCCAGCTCACGATAACGCTCCGTGTAGCTCATAATGCCGAGGTTGTAGAGAACGACTACGCCGAGAACCAGCGCACCGAGAACAAGAACAACTATCATCGTGTTGAAAATATCAATAAATGTTTCAAACGAATCTATTATCATCTGTTTTGATTGAACGCTTTTAATGCTTGAATCGGTTGAAATATCTGATTTTTGCGTTTTCGTGTATGCGGAATCGAAGTTGAACGGAAACCCGATTTCCTTTGCGTAATCGGAGCTTATCGCAATGCTTTCAGAAACGCTTCGCATAATCCTGCTGATTTTCACCGTATACTCATTGTCCGTGCCGAATGGGCTGAATGTCAGCTCGTCACCCTCCTTGACATTGAATTCCTCTGCAAGTCTTTCGCAGATCAATGCGCCATCGTCAGGGAGCTTTACATAGTCCATATCATCGCCCGGGAACGCAATCAGCTCATGCTCGATTTTGTAAACATCGACCGAAACGGTTTTTTCGTCCGCCTGAGCACTGACCGATACGCTGAGATCGGCGTCATATTTTTCGGCAAGCTTGTTTTTCTGCTCGTCCGTTGCGTTTTCCGTGAAATATATCCTTGAGGAATATTTCATTGCGCCGTCGTAATATGTGTCAAGGAAGGCATTCATCGTATCTCTCATGCCGAACGACGCCATGACAAGCAGCGTACAGCCGACAATTCCTACAAGGCTCATTGCCGTGCGGGATTTGTGACGCACAATGTCACGCAGATTCCAGCGTGTGCCGAACGACAGCCTGTGAAAAAGCCTTGTTTTTTCAATAAGCATCGGCTTCATCTTCTTCGGCGAGTAGGGTCTGAGTGCGTCCGCCGCCGTGCCCTTGAGCATCTTTCTGACCGAGAGGAAGCCGATAAGCGTAAGAACGACGATTATTGCAGCAAGAATGTAGTAGCAGAAGTCCGGAACATAAAGCTTCCATTCCGGCATATCAAAATATGTTCCCATCATTCCGTCGGGGTTCATGATATAGCTTGCGATGAAAAATCCAAGTCCCACACCAATCGCCGACCCGATGATTCCAATCATCAGCGCATAGGTCGTGTAGTGCATGAGAATGCGCCTGTTCTTGAAGCCGAGAGCCTTAAGCGTTCCGATTTGCGTTTTTTCCTTTGCCGTCAGGCGATGCATGGTCGTAACCATCGTCAAAACAGCGATAAGCAGGAACAGCGTCGGCAAAATTGAGCCCATCGTTTGACCCTCTTCAACCTCACTGCGTGCGGCTGCATATGATGCGGATTCATCCTTTATGATGACCAGCGCAGTGTTGCCGAGAGCGTCGTCAACACTCTTTGTAAAGTCTTTCTTGAACATTGAAGAAATAACATTGATCTGCGTATAAAAGTCTCTGCCGATCGCCTTTTCATACATAACGGGGGAGATATATGCGAATCCGAATGTGTTGTAGTCAGGCATGAGCTGGCTGGAATCACGAACGCAGACAAGCTGCTCTCCGGATTTTATAAGACCCTTAATCGTTCCCTCAAGCTCAATTCCTTTATAGGCAAGGGTTATGCTGTCGCCGACCTTAAAATCATTGACGGCAGCGTATTTATCGGAAAGCCATACTCCGTCGGTGCTCTCGTCGTCGTATTTTTCGCCGTCCGTTACCAGCATACCGGAAACCTTTTCGTCCGTTGTGACTGCGAGTGAAACAGCGTCACCCTCTCTGCCGTTAACATCGGCTGCAAAATTAACATAGCGGCCGGCTGCGTCAACTCCGTCAATATCGGAAATTTTCTTTAAATCATCATCAGAATAGCCTTTTTCCGAAATTATCCTGTAATCGGCATAGCCTGTTTCCTCAAAGAAGGGCGAGGTGTTGCCCTCAATGCTGTACCACTCCATATTGAAGCCGACGAATATTCCCGTTCCAATCGCAATCATTATAATCATAGAGATAAACTGCGCACGGTAAAGACCCATCGTCCTCCAAAGCTTTTTGAACAACATATCATCACCCCTTTACCAGTCGATACTGTCGGCAGATACGGGATTCTTCTGTTCCTCCTGCGAAACGATTCTTCCGTTCTTGACCCGCACGACCACGTCTGCCATTTTTGCGATATTCTGGTTATGGGTAACAATTACGATAGTTTTGCCGTAGTCACGAGCCATTTTAAGAAGAAGCTTGAGCACCATAACGCCTGTTTCGGAGTCAAGCGCACCCGTCGGCTCGTCGCAAAGAAGAATTTTCGGATTTTTTGCAAGCGCACGGGCAATCGATACTCTCTGCTGCTCGCCGCCCGAAAGCTCTGACGGAAAGTTTTTCAAATGGTCGGAAAGCCCGACCTCCTCAATCATTTTTGTTGCCGAAAGAGCATCGGGCGCAATCTCCTTAACAAGCGCAACATTTTCGTGAACCGTCAGCGTCGGAACAAGGTTGTAGAACTGGAAAACAAAGCCGACCTTTTCTGCCCTGTATTCGGCAAGCTCGTTGTCCGAGAGAGCGGAAATATCCTTGCCCTCAACAAAAATTTTTCCGTCCGTCGGGCTGTCGAGTCCGCCCAAAAGGTTCAGCAATGTGCTTTTACCTGCGCCGCTCGGACCGAGTACAACAACAAATTTGCCCTCGTCAAGCTTCATGCTGACATTATCCAATGCTTTCAGTTGATGGTCACCGCTTTGATAAACACGGCTGACATTTTTGAATTCAACAATAGCCATAGATCCCTCACATTCTGTTAGCCTATGCTAACTGCAACTTATAATAATGCGGTTAGCCATCGCTAACTGCCAACTTCATTTTAACACCGCCGATAAGCATTGTCAACAAATATTTCCGAATTGCAAGAAAATATTGCTTGTCGGCGGTGCTTTTCGGTTAGTGACGGTCAGCTTAGACATCAATAACCGTGTATCTGTGCTTTGAATACGGCAAAAGCTTTTTTAGAATATCCTCGGTTTTCAGCTTCATATAGCCCGTCGTTGTGCCGTCGGAGCAGCCGTACCATTCGTCCTCGCACACAGCTCTGTCGAACACAACCGTGACATCCTCTGCCTCCGGTCGAAGAACGCCGAAAATTGTCGTTGCGCCGACCTTTGTGCCGATTATTTCGTCAAGCTTTTCCGCAGAGGCAAACGACACACGGGAAATACCGAGCGCCGAGCTGAAATCCTTTGTTACGAAAGGCTTGTCCCCTGCCGTTACGAAAAGATAAAAGCTCGTTTTCTGACGGTTGCAGAGAAAAAGAGTTTTGACGGTTTTCATGTCGAGAGCCTTGTCAATCTCAATGCAGTCCTCCATCGTTACGGCTTCGTCGTTTTCAACACGGCTGAACGGTATCTTGTTTTCGTCAAGAAATTTGTATGTCATTTCCTGCAATGGCGTTTTGTATTCCCTCGGCAGGTCGGTCATGGGTTCGCTTACATGTATCATTATAAATCACCTTTTCTGTTTATTTTGCGAAAAAATACACCTGTTAGGGAAAAATCCTAAACAGGCGGACTGTCTAAGGCAATACCGCACACCTCAATTGTGCGGTATTGCCCTAACTTCAATTTTGCGCAGAATCAAAATCAACCTGCGGTTCAACATCATTAAAATCATTGCCAAGCTCTGTTCTTCTGAGATTTTCATAGAACTGCGAACGGGTCGCTTCCTTATAAGCCGTTACCCATACCGTGCCAATGCCGAAGCAGCAAGCTCCGACAAAGAACCAGCCGATAAAGCTGAGGTCAATTACAAAAAGCTCGCCCTTGTGACCCTGCATCATGCGCTGGCTTTCGTCCATGCACTGCTTCCAATCATAATCGGGATGATCAACCTTGATATACATTGCCATTGAATAAGCATATGACTTAACAATACCGGGGATAACAAAAAGCAGACTCCACAAAAATGTAAAGACAAATGTCATCAATCCGATAAGGAAGGTGTTTGAAAAATCCTCCTTGAAGCCGTTGATGATATCGGGAATATCCATCTTCTCGCCCGTGCGGGTCTGTTTAAGAAACATCGAAGCAACGCCGTAAGAAATAGGTCCCGCAAGCAAAATCGCCGCAATCTGTCCGACGCAGGGAATTGCGTTGACCAAATAGGTGACTGCCATTTGAATTACGACCACTACAACGGCGATGAGCCATGAATTGCCAAAAATCTGATTTCCGAGCTGCGCCCTTGCCATTGCTTTCATCTGTTGTCTTGTCATGATGATTCCTCCTTTTGCGATAAACAACCGTATCGCCTGTCCTTATTATATCATAAATATCCGACTAATCAATATCTATAACAAAACTTAAACAGAATTTACAAACAGTTCATTTTGTATATCAAGAATGTGCGTTGTTTCCTTATTCTTCCGTTTCGCTTTGCTCTTTCTTTCTGTATGCGATGTACTCGTATGTTGAGTTTTCTTCCGCTCTGGCCTTCATGGCGTTATAGCATTGATCTCTCAACACCTTTTTCCTCTCCGCCATCGGCAAATTCTCATCCGGATAGAACGGACCGTCTATAAATGTGACAGTCTTCGGGAAGCTGCCGAGCTTCCTTTTTTGATAGCAGGTCGTCATTGCAAAAACGGGAGTGCCCGTATGCGCAGGATAGCTGAACGAAGCGTCGGTAAACGGGCGTATACCGGTAAAATACGGCCACATGTGCGCCTCGGGATAAATCGTGATTAAATTCCTCTGGCGTATGCGTGTTTTGACGCACTTGACCATTTCCTTCTTCTGCTTGATAGTCGAGCCGAGAGGAATTGCGCCGAGCATTTCAACGATGTTGTTAAGTCCCGGAACGGACATGGTGTCGGGACCTACAACAATATATCCTCTGCGAAAATGCCGAAGCAGGTTCGGCAGAAAAGCGTCGAGGATAAAATTAGTATGGTTGGCATAAACATATGCGCCGGACAGCCCGACCTTAAAAATCGCCTTTCTGTTTTTGAAGCGATGAAGCGGTACAATTTTAGTATAAAGCCACGCAAGCGGCTGACCGATGACCCTGTAAAGCGCAAACGAAACCGTCCGCCACACAAGTCCTCGGTGAATATAGCGATAATTCTCACGCAAGGGCTTTATTTCAATGCCCATTTTTGCAAAATCATCGGTCAATTCATTCTCGTAATATATAATTTTTCGGGGTATATTCTTTTTATTTTTTGACATAAATAGAAATCCCTTCTCAGATATTTTAAAATTGAGGTGTCGCCTTAATTATATCACAACGGAATTTTGTGTCAACATTTGCAGTCTTGACGATTTGCTCATCTTGTCCAGAATTTTCTGTCCAGCGAACGATACTGAATCGCTTCGGCAATGTGCGATGCTTCAATTATCGTCGAATTATCGAGGTCGGCTACCGTTCTTGCAACCCGGAGTATTTTATCGTAAGCACGGGCGGAAAGTCCGAGTCTGTCAAAGGCAACCTGAAGCATCTTCATCGCCGAATCGCTCGCCTTGCAAAATTCACGGGTCATTGCCGCATTCATTTGAGCGTTGCAGTTCGCCGTTGTTCCGCCGAGGCGATCCTGCTGAAGCTTTCTTGCCGCCTCAACCCTCTTTTTTATCTCCGAGGACGGCTCGCCCCTGTGCTCATCGGCAAGCTTATCAAAGTCCACCGGAGGCACCTCGATATGTATATCAATTCGGTCAAGCAGCGGACCGCTTATCTTTGAAAGATACTTCGCCGCAGCTCCGTCCCGGCAGGTGCATTTCCTCGTCGGGTGTCCGTAATAGCCGCACGGGCATGGATTCATTGCGCAAACAAGCATAACGGAGCAGGGGTAGGTTGACGCTCCGGAGGCTCTTGAAATCGTAATTTTTCCGTCCTCAAGCGGCTGACGCATCATCTCCATCGCCTGACGGGAAAACTCCGGCAGCTCATCGAGAAACAGCACGCCGTTGTGCGCAAGCGAAATTTCACCGGGCTTCGGAATCGCACCGCCGCCGGCAAGTCCGATAGTCGAAACCGTGTGATGCGGCGCACGGAAGGGTCGTTGAGTTATAAGACTTGAATTATTTTTCAGCGCACCGGAAATGGAATAAATCTTCGTCGTTTCAAGGCTTTCCTCAAATGTCATTGACGGCAGAATCGACGGAATTCTTTTGGCGAGCATGCTTTTGCCCGAACCGGGGCTGCCTATCATCAGCGTATTGTGACCGCCTGCCGCCGCAACCTCAAGGGCACGCTTGGCTTCAAACTGTCCCTTGACATCGGCAAAATCGGGCATATAGTCAAAAGCCTCCGCCCCGTCGGTTCTCGTCGGCTTTGCAGGCTCGATAGGCTTTGAGCCTCTCAGATGATTGAGCACGGCAAAGACATCGGCAACCGGATATATTTCAACGCCCTCGACTACCGCAGCTTCATTGGCGTTATCCGAGGGAACAAAAAACTTCTTAAATCCGCCCTGACACGCACCGATAACCATCGGCAAAACTCCGTTCACCCTGCGCACCTTGCCGTCAAGCGAAAGCTCACCGAGAAAAACATACTCGTCCGTATCAACTCTCAGCTGCTCCGAAGCCATAAGCAAAGCAACAAAAATCGCAAGGTCATAGAGAGGACCTTCCTTGCGGCGGTCGGCAGGGGCAAGATTCACGGTAATGCGGCTCACTGGGAAATCGAAGCCACTGTTCTTTATTGCAGAGTGAACTCTGTTTCGGGATTCGCTGACTGCGGAATCGGGCAGACCGACCACATCAAAGCGTGGTAATCCCGACGAAATATCGGCTTCGACGCTGACAGGGAAAACCTCCATGCCGAAAATACCCATGCTGTTGACCTTTGCAAACATTATCCATCCCTCTTTCAAATGCTTTAGGCGATACCGCACAATTTAGGTGTGCGGATTGCGCAGTAAGATTTCTCGTCAGGTTATACAAAAAATTTGCAGGCTTGCTGTCGCAAGTCAAAAATTTTTTGTGCAACATGACGGGAACATATTCAAGCAAGGCGTGCGCCTTAATTGTGCGGTATCGCCTTAATCCTTTTAATATATTAACATATTGAGTGCTGATCGGTCAAGCTTGCGGAACGATAAGTAAACAACCTTATAAACAAAATTTCTTTTCTGTTTTTATGTAACTTTTTCCTGTATTTCTCTTTATTTTTCTTTAAACATCAGTTATAATGGTATAAGGCAATCTTCCGATTTTGCGGCGTTGCCTTAAATATGAACAAAAGGAGTATATTATTATGCTTAAAAACATACCTTCGATTCTTTCGCCCGAGCTTCTCAAAATCCTTATGGAGATGGGTCACGGCGACTACATCGTAATCGGCGACGGCAATTTCCCCGCTGCAACAAACGCTCAGCGTCTTGTTCGTCTTGACGGTCACGGCGTACCCGAAATTCTCGACGCAATTCTCAAGCTTATGCCGCTTGACACTTATGTTGACGCTCCCGTCTCCCTCATGGACAACGACGATCCCAACAACCGTCCCGAGATCTGGGCAACCTACAAAGAGATCATCGAAAAGAACGAGGGCGACAAGAACATCGGACTTATCGAACGCTTCGATTTCTACGACAAGGCGAAGAACGCTTTTGCAATCGTCGCAACAGGCGAAACAGCGATTTACGCCAATATTATTCTCCAAAAGGGTGTTGTTATAAATGACTAAAAGAGTTTTAGCCTTTGACTTCGGCGCTTCAAGCGGCAGAGCGATAATCGGCTGCTTTGACGGCGAAAAGATTACATTGGAAGAGGTTCATCGTTTCTCGAACGATCCCGTAAGCGTCGGCAACACGGTGTACTGGGATGTTCTGCGCCTTTTTTACGAGATAAAGCAGGGCATTGTCAAGGCAAAAATCGCAGGCGGCTTCGATTCAATCGGAATCGACACCTGGGGCGTTGACTTCGGACTTATAGACTCAGAGGGCAAGCTGATGGAAAATCCGGTTCACTACCGTGACGCAAGAACCGTCGGCCTTGTTGACGAAGCCTTCAAGACCATGCCG
The DNA here is from genome assembly GCA_963625295.1 of Bacteroides faecis. Lineage (GTDB taxonomy): Bacteria > Bacillota > Clostridia > Oscillospirales > Acutalibacteraceae > CAG-488. The sequence goes on along the minus strand of CAVFTC010000003.1, from coordinate 40,257 downwards.
AAAGAAAAGCTTTACGGCATTACGGGAATTCAGTTTATGGAGCTGAACACCCTTTTCCAGCTCATTTCACTTAAAAAATACAGACCGTGGATGCTTGAGCGTGCGGACAAAATGCTCTTTATGCCCGACCTTTTCGGTTATATGCTTACGGGCAAAATGTGCGCCGAATACTCGATAGCCTCCACCTCACAGCTCATTGACCTTGACAAGAGAACATGGTCAAAGGACATTCTTGACGCTTTCGGAATCAAGAAATCAATTTTCGCTCCGCTCGTTCAGCCGGGCACGGTTCTCGGCGAGCTTTCAAAGGAAATCTGCGAGGAATGCGGCGTTGACCCCGTTCCCGTTATTTCCGTCTGCGGTCACGACACTCAGTCGGCTATCACCTCCGTTCCGTGCGAGGACGGCGACTTTGCCTTCCTTTCGAGCGGCACATGGTCGCTCTTCGGCACAGAGCTTGACAAGCCGATAGTCAACGAAACCTCAATGAACATAAACATCACGAACGAGGGCGGCTTCGACGGTTCGACAGGCTTCCTCAAGAACATAATCGGACTTTGGCTCATTCAAGAGAGCCGCCGGCAGTGGAAGCGAGAGGGCAAGGAGTATTCCTATGCCGACCTTGAAAAGCTTGCGCTTGCCGCAGAGCCGTTCAAGTGCTTCATTGATCCCGATGCGCCGGAGTTTGTTCCTCACGGCAACATTCCCGAGCGTGTGCGTGAATTCTGCCGCAAAACAGGTCAGTATGTTCCCGAAACCGTCGGTGAAATCATGCGCTGTATCTACGAAAGCCTTGCCATGAAATACAGGCTGACATTTGAAAAGCTCCGTGAATGTACGGAGCGTGATTATCCGGTTATCCATGTTATCGGCGGCGGCACAAAGGACGGATTGCTTTGTCAGATGACCGCAAGCTCCTGCGACCGCACAGTTAAGGCAGGACCGATCGAGGCAACCGTTATGGGCAATGTTGCGGTTCAGCTCATGTCCGACGGCTCGGTTGAAAACATCGGACAGGCAAGAAAAATTGTCGCCGACTCCTCAGAGCTTAAAACCTTTGAGCCGAAGGACACGGACAAGTGGGCAAAGGCTTACGAGGATTTTATCAAGGTGATTTAAAATGGACAGGCTTGAGGTTCACAAGGAGAAAAAACAGCGCAAGCCGATGAGAAAGGGCGTTAAAATCACCCTAATTTCTGTTGTGTGCGTTTTGGCACTTGCCGCCTTTGTCATTTGGGCTCACCCTGTTTATATTTCAGACGGCTCACCGACAAAAATTGCCGAGAGCTATCTGGAAAAGCAATTCCAGCTTGAAGATTATAAGGTTGACGACGCACAAATTGTTCTGTACGATAACACTCGATATATCCACGCAAGCTATTCCGTGAAGCCGAAAGAAAAATTCTTTAGCAAATGGTACGACGACAACGGCGAACAGGGCAGTGATGGATGGGTTAGAAATAAATCGGCTTTCATCGCTTGCTATAAAATCGGCAATATTTATTTTACGGGTCTTAGTGCAAGTGCAGGGCTGTGAGCCTGAAGGAGGTAAACAAAAATGGATAAGAAAAAAGGATTGAAAATTACTCCTAAAATTCTCTTAGCTCTTTTGTTCGCAGGAATATTTTGCGGAATTTATTACATAGCGAAGCTGTCCTTTATCGGCCCTGCGGTAAGCTCAGGAAAATACAGTCATCTCGGAGAAATAATTGCCGCAGTCATTCTTGTTTTGGCATATCTTTGTGTGTGCGTTGCAATTTTTTCTGAAAAGAAAAGGCTTATTGGCGGAATCGTTTCTTTTCTCCTTATAATCGGCATTATTCCTGCGCTCAGCGTTGCTAACACAGTTATTGTTGCCAAGGAATATCAGACCTTTAATCAAAAAATCTGGAACGACCACGAATATTATAACTGCCGTCAATACATGATCGACGATATCAAAAGCAAGTATGGACTTGTCGGTATGGATGTTAAAGAGGTTAAAAATATTCTCGGCGAAAGTAGCTGCGATTCTCCCGAAGATAACGAATTCTATTATATAATCGGTCAGGAATTTCCCGGATATAAAAAATTCATAATCACCCACGATGATAACGGCAAGGTTACATCGGCTGAGCTTTACGGATAAAGGGGTTGGATTTTATGGAAAATCAAAAAAGATATTTTTTATCCCGATTTTAGTGATTGTTCTTTTAGCCGTATCGGCATGTAGCTTTCTCGTGTACTGGTATAATCATGGGATAATAACAAGAGTTGATTCAATCGAAGAAGTTGCTAAATACGGAGCAACGGACTTTTTCCCGACCGATTATCAAAACTATGATGATGTGTACTTTGTGAAAAATAATCGTTTCCACTTAATATCTGAATCCGAATCAGTTACCATGAAAATTACAGACTCAGAAAATTTCGGGTCATTAAAAGCCGATATAGTTCGCAAGTATGGAAAAACCGACTTTTTCGGCAACGAACCGTTTGAATATAACTCTGCTATATTCAGAGCTGTTACGGGCGGCAAGCTCGGCTACCCGAAGCAAATGGGCTTTATCGGTATGTCGGAAAGTGAAAAGACAATTTATTATCTTTGGTTCTATGATTTTGACCTTGATTCGATAGGGGACATGGAAACTTTTGTTGTTGATAATTTTAAACAAACAATTTAAGTTAAAAATCTGCTTGCAGATTTATATAAAAAATAATTCAACGAAAGGATGAATTTAATATGGCAGAAAACAGATATCTGGGCGAATACCCCGTAATCGGTATCCGTCCTATCATCGACGCAAGACGAGGACCTCTCAAGGTCAGAGAGTCTCTTGAGGAGCAGACAATGGGCATGGCTAAGGCGGCCAAGAAGCTCTTTGAGGAGAACCTCAAGTATTCAAACGGCGAACCGGTGAAGGTTGTTATCTCCGACACCACCATCGGTCGTGTTGCAGAAACGGCAGCCTGCGCCGAGCAGTTCAAGAAAGAGGGCGTTGCCATTACTCTTTCCGTAACTCCCTGCTGGTGCTACGGCTCGGAAACAATGGACATGGATCCCAACACAATCAAGGGCGTTTGGGGCTTCAACGCAACGGAGCGTCCGGGCGCAGTTTACCTCGCTTCCGTTCTTGCGGCTCATGCACAGAAGGGTCTTCCCGCTTTCGGCATCTACGGCAGAGAGGTTCAGGAGGCTGACGAGTCCGAGAATCTTCCCGACGATGTCAGAGAAAAGCTTCTTCGCTTTGCCCGTGCTGCTGTTGCCGTTGCAACAATGAAGGGCAAGTCATATCTTCAGATTGGCTCGATCTGCATGGGTATTGCCGGTTCTTCAATCGACCCCGATTTCATCGAGGAATATCTCGGCATGAGAGTTGAATCCGTTGACGAGGTTGAAATTCTCCGCCGAATGGAAGAAAACATCTATGACGAGGAAGAATACAAGAAGGCTTACAAGTGGACAAAGGAGCATTGCCCCGAGGGCTTCGACAAGAACCCCGACTTCGTAAGAAAATCGGACGAGCAGAAGGAAAAGGATTGGGAGTTCACTGTCAAGATGATGTGCATCATCAAGGATCTCATGAACGGCAACAAGAATCTTCCCGAGGGCAGAGAGGAAGAAATGGCAGGTCACAATGCCATTGCCGCAGGCTTCCAGGGTCAGCGTCAGTGGACAGACCATTGGCCGAACGCAGACTTTTCCGAGGCGCTTCTCAACACCTCCTTTGACTGGAACGGCGTAAGAGAACCTTATATCCTTGCAACTGAGAACGATGTTCTCAACGGCATCTCAATGCTCTTTGAAAAGCTCCTCACAAACCAGCCGTCAATGTTCTCCGATGTCCGCACCCACTGGAGTGCAGAGTCCGTTAAGAGAGTTACTGGCTACGAGCTTGAGGGTCACGCAAAGGAGGCAGGCGGATTCCTCCACCTCATCAACTCCGGCGCATCATGTCTTGACGCTTGCGGCGAGCTGAAGAACGATAAGGGAGAGGCTTGCATGAAGCCGTGGTACGATGTAACCGACGAGGATGTTGACACAATGCTCAAGGCTACAACATGGAACGCTGCCGACAACGGCTATTTCCGTGGCGGCGGATATTCCTCACGCTTCGTTACAAAGAACGAAATGCCGGCAACAATGATCCGTATCAACCTTGTTAAGGGTATCGGACCGACAATCCAGATCTGCGAGGGCTACTATGTCGGACTTCCCGATGATGTAACAGACGCTCTCTGGAAGAGAACCGACTACACATGGCCCTGCACATGGTTCACCCCGATCTGCAACGGCAAGGGCGCTTTTAAGTCGGCTTACGACCTCATGAACAACTGGGGCGCAAACCACGGCGCATCAACATACGGCCACATCGGCGCAGACCTCATAACAATGTGCTCAATGCTTCGTATCCCCGTTTCTCTTCACAATGTTCCCGAGGAGAAAATCTTCCGTCCTGCAAACTGGAACTATTTCGGTATGGACAAAGAGGGTCAGGACTACCGTGCATGCCAGGTTTACGGCCCGATGTACAAATAATCAAAAAGTTTTTAAAGACTGCGTCACTCGGCGCAGTCTTTTTTTCATTGACAGAATCATTTATATTTTATATAATTTAACTATCAAATTAACGGAGATGCTTTTATGAGGTCTGTTTTATTTTTTATCGAATCCCTCGGTCGTGGCGGTGCGGAAAGAGTTTTCGCAACATTCATCGAAAACGCAAAAAATCAATACGATGTTTTCACCGAGACTGACGGCGAGGTTTACACAGATATCGTAAAGTCACATTCCAATTACCGCTGTATGGTGAGCAAAACAACCTCAACTGCAAAAGCCGCTTTGAACAAGCTGAAAATCAAGATTTCTTTATTAGCCTCTCCCGATTTTGTAATGAAGAAATTTATCAAAGGAACCTACGACATTGAAGTTGCTTTTTGTGAGGGATATTCAACGAAAATCATCGGTAATTCTCAAAAAAAGAATTGCAAAAAAATCGCATGGGTTCACACCGACATGATTAAAAATCCGTGGAGTGAAATTCTTTTCGGTTCAGCCGAAGAAGAAAAAAAATGCTACGAAAATTTCGATGCAATCGTCTGTGTTGCCGATACAATGAAAGAATCTTTTGTGAAAAAGTACGGCATGAAAGAAAAGGTTCATGTTCTTTACAACCCGATTGATTTTGACAGTATAATTAAAAAAAGCAAAGAAAAAAACGACTTTAATTTCGGTGACGGGCTGAAATTTATTCTTGCCGGAAGCTTTGTAAAAGTGAAGGGCTTTGACCGATTTATAAATGTCTGTGAAAGACTAAAAAACGACGGAGAAAATTTTTCCGTTCTTATAATGGGTGACGGCGAAGAAAAGGAAAAAATAAAAAAAATAATCGCCGAAAAAAAACTCGATGACACAATAAAAGTCCTTGATTTTCAAACAAATCCATACAAATACATTGTTAATTCCGATGTCTATGTCTGTTCCTCATACGCCGAGGGCTACAGCACTGCGGTTTGTGAAGCTGTGGCTTTAGGCGTTCCCGTAATTGCAACCGAATGCTCGGGAATGAGAGAAATTTTCGGCAAGAACGAGTGCGGAATTATTTGTGAAAATTCCGAGGACGGACTTTACAATGCAATGAAAACGGTTCTTGAAAGTCCGTCGCTCCTTGAAAAATTCAGTGAAGAAGAAAAGAAAAGAGCACCGGATTTTTCACTTCAAAAAAGAGTGAAAGCTATTGAAGATTTTTTGGAAAGCGTTTGATAAAATGAATGAAATCGAAAATTATGTTCAGCAAGAATTATTTGAATTGCGGGACGAAAAATACCGTGATTTTCATGCGTCGCTGATGCCGACGGTTGAGAAGGAAAATGTTATCGGTGTGCGTTCGCCGCAGCTAAAAAAATTTGCAAAAGAATTCTACAAAAGCGGCAATTACGAAAGCTTTTTGAAAATCCTGCCGCACAAATATTACGAGGAAAACAATGTCCATGCTGCTCTGATCGGCTTTGAAAAGGACTACGAAAAAGCTATAAAATTGCTTGATAAATTTCTTCCGTTTGTCGATAACTGGGCGACCTGCGACATGATGAGGATTTCAGCTTTTAAAAAGCACTTGCCCGAGCTTTATTCAAAAATTCCCGAATGGCTCGTCGCCGACAATCCGTATACCGTGCGGTTCGGAATAAAAATGCTGATGGATTTTTTTCTCGGTGAAAGCTTTACGGCTGAATGCGCCGAGCGTGTTTGCTTCGTTCGCCGTGACGAATACTATGTCAGAATGATGGTTGCGTGGTATTTTGCAACCGCACTGGCTAAAAATTACGACGAAATAATTCCGTATATCGAAAGTAGCCGCCTTGAACTTTGGACGCACAACAAAACGATTCAAAAAGCGATTGAAAGCTACCGAATCACCGATGAGCAAAAAACATATTTACGAACATTAAAGCAGCACCGCACAAATTGAAATGCGCGGTGCTGTTTTTTTGTTCGTTTGTTCGTTTGACCGGGTCAAAGCTAAGGCTACGCCTTGAGTAAATAAAGAATCTTTTCGCAAGCGGCACAGGCAGGGCAATCGCAATATTTTGCACCGGATGCTTTAAGCTCCTCAGCGTGAGCCAAAAAGCCTTCCGCCTTATCGCCGAAAATCTCTGCGCATTGCGGAGAGCTTGCAAACGCCACAAGTCCGTCGATCGGCATTATATCCTCCTCAAGCTCTGCGACAAGCTTTTTTGTTTGCTCCGCCTCTTTGTCCGTGCCGACTGCGGCAAGCCAGTCCTCTGCAGTCTGCTTCGCTTCGACGCAGCACGAAGGCGCATCAATAAGAGCCTTGACAGCAGCAATAATTTTTTCTGACACAACAATTCCTCCTGATCGGAAATATTTTCATTTGTATTTTATTCCTTTTTATTCCTTCTGTCAACATTTCCTTGACCGGCTAATTATATTTTGGTATACTAAGTTGAAATTGCGAAAACGGAGGTCTTTTAATGACAGAAACCGAAAAAATGAAAAAAGGTCTGATATACGACAGCGGTGTTAAAGAAATTTTAGAAATTCAGGCTGGCTGCGTTCAATATATGAAGGAATACAATACCCTCGGCCTTGGAGACGACAAGCGATTAGCCGAGCTTTTGAAGCTCTCGTTTGCCGAGGTAGGCGAAAACACATTCATTCAGCCGCCGTACTATGCGAACTGGGGCGGTGCACATGTTCATCTCGGAAGCGGAGTCTATGCAAACTTCAATCTGACGCTCGTTGACGACGGCCACATCTATATAGGCGATAAAACGATGATCGGTCCGAATGTTACGATAGCAACGGCAGGACACCCGATTCTCCCGTCCTTGCGTGAAAAAGCCCTGCAATACAATGTCGATGTTCATATCGGCCGAAATGTTTGGATAGGTGCAGGTGCGGTCATTTTGCCCGGTATTACGATTGGCGACAATTCCGTCATCGGTGCAGGCTCAATCGTCACGAAGAATATTCCGTCAAATGTTGTTGCAGTCGGAAATCCTTGCCGGGTGCTGCGTGAGATTGGCGAACACGATAAGGAATTTTATTACAAAGACAGAAGAATATAAGTTTCGTTCAACTCATTGATTAGCAATCAAAAAAGCGTGACCATCACCGCAAACGGCAGGGTCACGCTTTTTATCTGTTTATGGTTTTAGGCGATAAGGTCGCTGACGCCCATCGGCTTAAAGCCTTCAAGCAGCACACCAATAATTCTTTTGACCGAGGTGTCCTCAACCGTTATTGTCATCTGGGTTGACTTGCCCTCTGTGTTAATTGCGGTGATTACCGCAGTTCCGCCCGAAACGCCCTCAATTATACCGTCGTCGCTTACTACGGCAACATTGTCATCGGACGAAGTCCAGCTTGCGGTTTTCTTGTCGCCTTTAAGGGTCGGGGTGTAGGTTTCCATATATGAAAGAGCAACATTCTTTTCCTCAAATTCATAAGGAATAACCTTCGGCTCTTCCTTCTTTGCAACAGTTTTTTTCGCTTCCGCTGTTACCGCCGCCTCGCTGGAGGTCGATCTGTAAAGCGACACGCCGTATGTTACATCGCTTATATATTGATAAGTGATGTAGTGCACGGTGCAAAGATACGGCTCAACATAGTTGCTGTCGAAAACATAGAAGCCGTTTTCATCGCACGAAAGGAAAATTGACGAATGCTGCGAATAAGCCGTTGCCCACTGAATATAGTCGCCCGAAGCCGCCTTGTGCATGATGTTGTAAAAGTCCTGGTAGCCGGCCGAGCTGAGTCTTGCAATCTCGGTCGCCTTACGGGGAGTCGGTACATAATAGCTGTATGCGCCCGAATTGTAAGCGCCGACGCCGCCGTTGCCGTAAAGCTCGTTGAACATCATGTCTGCAAAGCCCTTGCAGGTGGTTGCGGTTCTGAATGTTCCCGTCCAGTAAACGCCGTCCCACTCATCTATGAGCTGCTGAAGCTTTTCACTCGTACAATTGTATTCCTTTGCGCTCGCTGTGTTAAAGGAAGCGATCGTAAGAATAGTAACTATTGCCAAAAGAACCGGCACTATTCTTTTTATCAATGTTTTCATAAAAATAACTCCTGTCGGTAGTTTTTGTACAACGGACAGGAGTATAGCACAAAAGGTTACAAATGTCAACTTTTCAGCTGCCGAAAATGAGATTTAAAATCCATATTTGACGGCTGTTATAGCTAAGAATCAAGCTTTTATTGTTGATTAAGCTGTAATTTGAGCGTATATTCGCTTGAGTGATTAGTTATAATCGACAAAATTGAAAAAGTTACAAAAGGTTACAATTTGTAATAATTTCAGCGTCGATTTACCTCAGCTCGCCTTATATATACTTAATGTAACCGTCCCTTCTCGGTGCGGCTTCTCTCGGTTCAACAGCGGAGTAGCCGAGAGCGATTGAGCCTATGCCTCTGAGCGTTTCAGGCAAACCCCACTCACGAAGCAGCTTTTTGCCCTCTTCACTGTCAAAAATTTCACGCTCACGGTGAACCCAAACCGAGCCAAGGCCTTCGGCTTCTGCGGCAAGCATAAGGTTTTCGAGAACGCAGCAACCGTCCTCAACAAAGGTGTTCGCATTTCCGTCCGCAAGCACAAGAACTATCACGGGTGCGCCGTAATACGGATCGCTGCTTGTTCCCATGACGGCGGCATTGAGCGCAGAAATCTTGTCCCTTGTCGCCTTGTCCTTAACCGCTATGATCTGTGGCGACTGCTTTCCTCTGCCTGTCGGAGCATATGTGCCTGCCTCGAGAATTCTTGCAAGCTTATCGGCAGGAATCTCGTCGCTTTTGTAGCCCCTCACGCTTCTGCGTGATTTGACGATATCGTAAAAATCTTTCATAACAATGCCTCCTTGTTTTTAGGCAATACCTCACAATTGGGGTGTGCGATATTATCTTATATACAATTATAGCACAATTGTCAATAGGGTATTGATTTTAGCTGCGAAAAAATGGTATAATGTTTGCGTATCAAAGGATACAAAAATAAAAAGCGGAGGAAAAACTTATGATAGTCAATTTTATGCAAAAGCTTATTGCACTCATACTTTCGGCACTCATTTCCGCCGGAATTATTGCTCCTGTTCCGATCCCCTCGGATGGAGTTCAGGCAAACGCAAATTTTGTTTTTGCCAACGAGGAAGCAGGCTCTGCCGAAGGTACGGCTATGGTTACAGCGAACTTTGACGCAACCTATGAGCTTTACTGGGGCGACGCACAGGGCAACAAGCTTACAACAAGCTCACCGAGCGGCAAGACCATCCCGTATAGCTGGTTCGCTCAGGTTGATGTTAAAAAGGGCAAAGGCGAGCACGAAACAAACTCTTTCCTTGCCATTCCCGACGGAGCGCAAACCATTCTTCTTTATTATCAGGATCAGCTTCTCGACACGGATAAGATCCCTGAGGAAAACATTCCCGATTACGGCGACATGACCTACAGCTTCGGTTCGCTCAGCGATGTTCACTTCGGCAGATATTTTGACGACGAGGGCAACGATTGGTCGGACACTTCCTACCCCCGTGCTCTTAACTTCCTTGACGACATGGGTGTTTCGATTGTCGGTGTTTCGGGCGATCTTTCTTACGAGGGTGAAACCTCATCTTATGAATCCTTCCACAAATATAACGATCAGCATGATTTCAATGTTTTCTCCTGCAAGGGCAACCACGATTGCAGAGACAAGTTCAACTATGATTCATGGAAGGCAAATGTTAATGTCGGCGTATTTTCCGACAACAAGCCCGAGGGAGTCCTCGATGTAGCCGACAACGGATATGATTTCGTTTATTCCGGTGACGAGACAAACGGCGATGTTTTCATCTTCTTCAGCCAGATCAGGGACGCATATGTTCCGTTCATTCAGCTTGTAACCGACGAGCAGCAGGATTGGCTTGAGTCTATGCTTGAGAAATACAAGGACAAGAGAGTTTATCTCTATTTCCACACCTTCCTCAACGCACCCAAGGGCAACCCGTTCCTCGGCGAAGGCAACATCTATAACGACTGGGGTCTTTTCTACACGATTCCCTATTTCAAGGGCAACAAGGACGAAAGACGCTTCAGAAAACTTCTTGAAAAGTATCAGAATGTTGTATTTTTCAACGGTCACTCTCACTGGGCATACCACATGGAGTGCTACAATCCCGACCTTAACATCTCTGACTACGACGGAACAACCGCAACCATGGTTCATGTTTCTAGCTCGGCTGCTCCGAGAACGACAAGCTTCACTCACCCGACAAAGAAGTCAAATCCCGGCACAATGTCTGAGGGACTTTATGTTCAGGCATATAACGACTTTATAATCACAAACGGCTGCGATTTCGTCAACGGTCAGTTCCTCGCTTATGCGATCTACAAAATCGACAACAAATAAAATCACACCGTAAGCTAACACCTCGGAGGTCTGCATTAAGTCCTCCGAGGTGTTTTTTGTTTATTCAATTCAGCCTACGATCACGGTAACAACACCGGTGACCTCGCCCTGCAATTCGCCGTCCAAATATGCCTGCGCAGAATACGAGCAATTGTACTCGCCCGACTTAACCACAGCTGAAAGCTTATCCTTTTCAAGGCACTGTCCCGGCTTTATCATCGGCGAGGTGTAAATCATTTCGCCGTCGTTCTTGTAGATAATAAACCTGATATCATATCGGCAGCTCTCGGGATTTTCAAGCATAACGCTGCCGAGCGAATAGCTGTTTTCAAACATGATGCGTTTGTTTATCAGGTAGCGTATCTCGCCTTCAGGGACGCTCGTTATATGCGCATCGGCATCAACTCCGGTCAAGATTCCGTCGCTGACCTCTCCGCCCTTTGAAAGCGACAGCCTTATTCGAGGTGCGCTGCCCGTCAATGCAACGACGCTCAACACAATCGCCACAGCGGCAATTATTGCAATCAATATTGATTTTTTCGATTTATTCTTCGCCATTATATTCCACACCGACCGCAATTTTTATTTTTGCATATTTTGTGCCGATTTTTTCGTTTGTTTTTCTGTCGTAAGCATTTACGGCAACCTTAACATCGTGTACCCCGTAGCTCGGTTTTTCAAAAAGCTTCACGCTGTTTATCTCCTTGCCGGGTTCAAGCCCAAGCGAACGGTAAAGCACGGTATCGTCCTTGTCGTAGACCGTTGCTATCAGCACACAGTCGTTGGTTTTCGGATTGCCGAAGCAAAGGTCGTCCGTTGAAAAATCATCATCAACATTGACAACGGAATTGAAATAAAAATGAAAGCTTCTGCTTCCTCTCGCCTTCAAAGCGTCAATGAAAACCTGCTGCTGTTGGATATTGAAAACGCTGTCTGCGGCGGTCGTTTCGCTCTCAAGCCTTCCGTTGAATTCGGTTGACCTGATCGACGACGGAACATTCATAAAGACCGAACGGGAAAAGCTCACGCTCGCCGTAACGATAAGTGCGATCGGCAAAATGATGCAGGTAAAAATCCGAAAATAATTCAACGATGAGAGAAATTTTTTGCTTGTATAGTATCGGAATTTTTTTACAAAACGGTTTCTGCGGCGTTTGCGAGAGGCTTTTGCGTTTTCTTTTTTCGTTTTTTTCTCGGCGGATTTTTTCTGCTTGGTTGAAGCCTTCTGCCTCTGCTTGCGGATTTCTTCGCTTCTTTTTTCACGCTGCTTCTGCTTCTTTTGCTTTTCCTCAAGCACACGCTTGGCGTTTTTTTCGGCCTCGGCTTTTTTTCGCAACGCCTCTTTATTTTTATTGGAATTATTTTTGCCTGCAACAGTTTTACCTGCCGCAGGCACATTTTTCTTATTCGACATAGATATCAGCCTTCATCATTCCCACGGTAATTTTTCAATATTCCAAAGCTGCGGATAACGGTTCGTCTGAACTGCGTCAATTTCAATTAAAGCCTTGACCGATGTTCCGTCTTCCACACCGGAAAGATCAAGCTTGCTCTCGTCAAAGCTGTTTATAAGGTAGAGCGTTTCGGCTCTCGTCTTGCCCGAGCGGTCGTCGCCCATATAATATACGCAATAATCGGTGCTGCGATTATCATACCAGCCTTCAAAAAATATATAAGGGACATTCGTCGAAAACTGCGAAACCGAGCCGTCGGGAAGCTGCCATTCAAAAACCGTTTTAACTCTGAGGCAGCAGGCTGCGCCGCTTCGGCTTATAACCACCTTGAGCTTGCCGATGTAATTTTCATCGTCCTTGTTCAGGCTGAGTGTGTAAAGTCCGTTTTCGTCCTTAAAGCTTTCGGCGTCAACATTCTTCTTGCCGTTTGCAAAATAGACATATGCCGAGGTTTTGATTCCCGAAAGAATAAAGCTTTGCGATTTAGAGGTTTGGGTAACGAACCACGCCAACGAGCTGCCGACAACGGCAATTATTGCGATAGCCGCAACGATAATGACTATTGCTTTTCTGCTTATCTTTTTTGACATATTCGTCACCTCGATTTCGTTAACCAATTATACCGTCCGTGTTCTGCGTTGCGGTCATGTAAATTCTTGTTGCGATAGTGAGCGAGCCGCCCTTTTCAAGCGTTGCGCTGACATCATCGTATTCAACCCAGCTTGCGATTTTCACAACCTTCGTTTCGCCCGGAGCTAACAGAACATATTTTGAACTGTTATATTTATCCAGCTCCGACTTTGTAAGAGCGGCAAGATTCGCCTTTATCGTATCCCTGACACTGCCGTTGACAAGCATATCCTCGGTATACATGAACCAGCGATATCCGCTTGCACCGTTCGTAACATCAACATTGAGGTAAACCCTCGCCGGAATCGTTCCGGAATTGGTAACATTGATATCGTCATAGTTGACAGCCTTGTCAAAAAGCTTCTCGCCCTCATCGGCAAGCTTTGTTGTTGCGTCAAAAAGCACGCTGTGATTTATAACGAACTTTGTGTTAACGGAAAGATTTCCAAAAACAAAGCTGTCGCCGCTGTCAATAACGCCGCTGTCATAGAACCATGCGGAGGTCTTTGACATTCCCGAAAAATAACCGACGCAAAGAACAAGAACAATTGCCATCACGGGAGTCAATATTCTTTTCACTTTATTCATCGCCGCCACCTCCGTTTTTCTTGTCTTTAGCGTGTGTAAAAATCATATTAAGCGCAACCATCGCAACCGCAACGATCGCTAAAATTATCAAGCCCTTGGTCTGAGAAAAGCCTCCGAGCGCAATGGCGAAATATCCGAGAAGCGGCACACTGTACCACATTCTACCGACAATTTTCTCCGCCGGCGTTGCCATCGGGTCGTTTTCCGGGTTGTTGTCGCCCTTTGTTGTAATCGTTTTGTTTTCTCTGTCGATTTCAACTATTCTGTGGGTAAAATATTCGTCCAGCTCCTGCGAACCGACGGTCACAATATCACCGACCTTCAGCTCGTCGAAGTCTGTTTCCTTTGAAAACACGATATCTCCGCGGGAAAGCGTTTGTTCCATGCTTTCGCTTGTGACAGCATAGCCTTTAGCCCCGGATAGGATATTGAAAGCAATAAAACCGACCGAAATGACGGTTATTATCGCAAGTATATTGAACAGAACATTGCCGACCTTCGGCTTTACCTTGCCGTTTTTCATGCGGCAGTGCCGTAAAGCTGATAGGAATCAATGCTGCTCCATGTAACATTATCGGCCTGCTTGGCTTCAAATTTTACCTTAATGTTTACAGCTTGACCTGCATAAGCCTTTGAAATGCCCGTTTTATATGCAATGCTCGAAATTGCGTCAACATATGAAACATCGGAGCTTACGGCAGGAACGGAATTTATGTCATAAATCTCGGACGAGCTGTAGCCGCTGCCCATATAATAGAAATAGCATACGCCGCTTGCATTTGTGTTTTTCGACCATTTATTTGCCGCAAAAACAACATCTATATCATCGCCGCTGCCCGAATAAATCTTCTGCTCCGCTTTTCCGGAAGCATAGCTTGTGTACTCGATCATAAGTCTGATTTGAACATCGGTCGTCGAGTTGTTGTTTATTCTGAGCATTGCGCCCTGTCCGTCAAGATTAACAAGATTATCGCCGGGCAGAATTATTTTTTTCTCCTCGCTGTCAAGGTCGGTAAGCTTAGCCGTCTGCGCCGTGCTGATTACCGAAACGAATATGCTCTGCTTCTTTTCAAGAGAGGTCACGAACCATGCATACGAAGTTCCGCAATTCATAAGCCCGATAAGCACCGCCAACGATGCGACAAAAGCAATTATTCTTTTAGTCATTAGCCTTCTTCCTTTCCGCCAAGAACAGCTCGATTTCAATCGCCGCCCATGCGACATATATTATTGCGATGGCGACCTTGACCGCCGTATATCGCAGAAATTTTACAACATAGCCCAAATAAGGAATTGTCACTTCAACCTTACCCTCGGCATATTCCGCCGAGATTTTGCCGAGATCGTTTTCTTCATTTGCATCGCCTTTGGTCACAAAGCTCTGCGTCAGCTCGTCTATCTCGACAATTCTGTGCGTGAAGCTTTTTTGCTGATAGTTGTCGGTGAAGGTAACGATATCTCCGACTCTGTAATCCTCAAAGTTCTCATAGGGCTTTATATATATCAGGCTGTACGGCTTAATTGTCGGAGACATGCTGCCGGTTTCAACAACCTTCATATCCATTTTTAAAATTTTCGGGGTATAAACAACTCCGACAGCCACGACCGAAATGCAAATCACCATTGCGGTCAGAAGCATATTAATCTTTTGTCTGCGAAGACTTTTCATCTTCTTCATCCTTCTGATCCGAGAATTTGTATTCGGCTATCAATTTTGCCAAATTCACCGCTTCACCCATTGTTATAAAAATAAGAGGCAAAACAATGAAAATAAATATGATCTTCGGATTTCTCAGCACACCCAAAACAGAACCGCCGACCGTGCCGAAATTCACGATAACCTTGCCTATCAAATCAACCTCAAAAACAGCTGCGGTATCTGCGGCGTCGTTTGCGTCACCCTTTGTGAAAAATATTTTTTCGCCGCTGTCGCTGTCGTTGATTTTAATGATTCTGTGCGTATTGATTTTTCCGCTTATTGTTGCGTCGTTTGAATAATATGATATAACATCGCCGACCTTCAATGCGGAGGGCTTCGCCTTGTGAACAATAACAATTCCGCCGACCGGTATCTCCGGCTCCATGCTTCCGGTTTGCACCTGAAAAACACTGAAGCCAAGCACACTCGGGGCTTTTCCTGCGGACGCACCGAGCACCGAAATAAAAACCGTAAAGCCGAAAACAAATATAACCGCCGAAAGCACAGCCATTATTCTTGAGAAAATTTTACCTGCTTTTTTCATATTTTACGATACCGGCTGAACATTTATCTTCAATGTACCGAGCGAGGAGGAAAGTCCCTCAATCGACGACGGACTGTCCGCTGAAAGTCCTATCTCATAGTAGATAATGAAAACATCGTTTTTCTCGGTCTGGCTTTCCGCAAGCGATCTTCCGTCAAAAATCACGCCGTTTGAAAGATCAGCGAGGCTCATATAATCGGAGCTGAAAAGCAAAGCGCCGTCCTCAAGGGTCATTACGCCGTTATTAAGAGTTTTTGTCGCTTTGCGAACGGTATATTTAACCTGAACCGACTGCTTCAAATCGGAATTCATTCCCGACGGCAAATCGTTTATCGTCATGCTCAGCTTAAGCTTTTCCTCTGTAGCCGTTGTCAAAAGAATTTTATATTTCTTAAACGAACCCGACGACCAGTTTTCGAGCTTGATATCACCTGTAAGACGGGAATAATTTCCGTCGCTGTCCTCCTCATAGTATGCAACGCTTGCATATGTCGGATTAACTACCTCACCCGTGATCGACGGGACAAAGTTTTCGCTTGAGCTGCTGAACCACGCAAAGGAAACCGCTATAAGAGTCAGGGCCGATGCCACAGCTAATATTAAGTTTTTGATAAATGCAAACTCTTTTTTCATTGTAACATCAACCCTCTACTTATTTGCCGATAACGCTCCAAATCGCTCTGATGCCCCATGCGGGCTTCGACTCGTTGATTTCAATAACGATATCAACGCTTTCGCAATCTTCGGTTGCGATAAATTTACCTTCATTCATCTCGTCGGTAACCTTCAGCGTCTTTCCGTCAGAGCCGACGGCCTTAATGCTGTAGCCGTATCCGGACGGCAGACTGAGGTCGATATAAATTCCGCCCTCGGTTACGCCGACGCTGTTTATTGCACGGCTCTCCGAACCGACCGTTGTAAAGAAGCTGAATGAATCGGAGCTTCCGCTGAGCTTTGTCTTGAGCATAACGCCCACAAGCTTACCGTCAAGCTTACCTGTTTTATCACTGATTGAATAGCTCACAGCCGTCAGACTGTCGCTCATGGGATATGCATATCTTGCGATAGTGTTGCTCGTTGAAGCATAATCCTTGTTCTTCATAAGCGTGATGACAAGACCCTTGGACTTATCAACGCTCAGAGAATTGGAATTAACCTCGGCCGGAAGCTTGATATCCGTGTAGCTCATTGCCGTTCCGACATTTGAGCCGGACATATATTTCACAGCAAGCGCCGCAAATTCAACCGCCGTTGCAAATTTTGCCGAGCATTCGGTCGATTTGAGCGAAGCCGAAACCGCATAACCGGAATCGGTCGAAGCGAAGCCTGAAATCGAAGCCGTCGCAAGAGCACTTGTGCCTGCGGACTTCATCGAATCCGTCGAGCCTTCCGCAGCGACAACGCCGTTCTTCGCTACACTGCTGTCGAAGAAAACACTCTCTGCCGAAGATGTCGAACCGAATCTACCGGCTATGTTGCCGGCCTTTTTAGAGGATGAATCGGTCATATTTGCAAATACGCAATTGCTTATTGCCGTATAGTCCGCCTCGCCGACAAGTCCGCCTGCATATCCGCCTGCCGAAGCATAAGCCGTCGAAACCGAACCGATAATTTGAGCATTATTCGCCGTGCCGACAAGTCCGCCTGCCGCAAGAAGCGACGAGCCGCAAGCTCTGCCGGAGGTCAGGCTGTTTTCGATTATCGTGCCGTTTGTTGCACGACCTGCAATTATACCTGCGTCCTGAGCCTTGCCCGATGCATTGACATCGGCAATTACAATGCAATTTTCAACAACTGCGCCATCAAGCTCCGCAGCAACTGCACCGACCGAGATTGTCGACTTGGAATCGATATCAAATCCGACAAATCCGAGATTCTTGATCGTACCGCTGACGCTTGCAAACATTGAATCTCCGCTGAAATCATAAACAACATGATTTGCGCCGTCAAGTATTCCCACAAAGCTCTCTGCGGATTTAACTCCGTTGAGATTTATATCATCGGTCAGCGTATAATAAACGCCTTCACGATCACCGTTTTGCATCATGATCGCAAATTCGTCCGCAGTGCCGACCCTGTACGGGTCAGACTTTGTACCCGAGCCTGTAAGAAGCGAGGTGTAGCCGACGGGAATTGCCGTTTCAAGGCCGTTTGTGTAAGCGAACACGAGTCTTGCGCCGTCCACCGCACCCGTTGCACCGATTGACGATGTTGCCGAGTCGTATGTCAATACGCCCTCAGGATCAGAGCCTACTGCCGCAAGCTCAAACCTGTGACCGCAAAGCTCAAAGGTCTTATAAGTTCCTTCGCCTGCCGCCATTATAATATCGCTGTCGCCGAGCACGGTCTTTTCACCGTCAAGCGTTATGAATGATTTTTCCGTTCCGCCGAGCACACACTTCATTGCGCTGAGATCAACAGCCGTGAAGCCGGAATTCTGGTAAGAATTAAGCTCCTGCGTACCGAAAACGCTATCGTTTTGGTATGACGAATAGTAAACATTCGAGAGAATCTCAACGCCCGATTTTTCGCTGTCGGAGAAGGTTTCTTTATCCGCTTTCGCAATGATCGCTGCGGAAATTTCACCCTCGGCTTTAGCCGTCGCCACTGTATTCTCCACAAGTGCTTTTTCCGCCTTGGAGAGATATGACGGGTTTGTTCCGACCTCCGCAATGATACCTGCGGCAAGCTTTTCGCCCTTAACAGAACCGCCGGCAAAGCAATTCTTCACAGCCGAGCCGAGCGGATCGGTCAAAATTCCAATCAAACCGCCGGCTGTTTTTGCCGAAACATTGCCGCTGAAATCAATATTTTCAAGCTGCGCTTTTTCCGCACTGCCGACAGCTCCGCCGGCAACCGTACCCGATTTAACGGTCATGCCGCTCATCTTGATGTTGCTGAGCGTTCCGCTGAAAGCTCCTGCAACTCCGCCTGCAATCTCAACCGTCGCCGAGGTTGCGTTAAGCGTTGTGGAAGCGGTTGAATCGCTTATTGTAATATTTTCCGCTGTGAGATTTTCGGCATCGCCGACAAGGATTCCGGCAACACTGCCGAATTCGCTCGATACAGCAGACGAATTGTTTATCGTTATGTTTTTGATAACGGTGTCCTTAGCCTTGCCGACAATTACTGCGGCATAGTTAAGTCCTGTTACATTTGCACTGTTGATGACAATATCGGATATGACAGCACCGTCGGTCGCTCCGAACAGACCGCCCAAAACATTGCCAGAAAGCTTCAAGCCGTTAATCGAATGAACCTTTCCGTTATAAAGTCCGGTGAAGCTGCCCTTAAATCCGCTTTCTGCGCTGCCGATTGTGACAACACCATTGCCGACATTGTAGAAGCCGCCGCCGAAATCAAAGTCCTCGGCATTGAAGCTTATATCCTCGGCAAGGGCAAAATACTTGCCTAAGCTGTCATAATAGGCTACAGACTCAAGGTCGTAAGCGTCGGAAACAAGGTACGGTGACGCACTTGTGCCCTCGCCCTCAAGCGGGGTACGCACATTGGATTTAATCGCAAAGTGAACCGGAATTCTGACCTCGCTGTCCGAATTTGAAACATAATATGCAACAACGGAAATGTCCGCCATATGCTTTACATTAAGAACGAGCTTATCCTCAGCCGAAGAAACAACGGAAATTCTTTCGTCGGATTCGGAGATCCAGCCTGTTGCGCCGTCAAATGCATAGCCGTTGATTTTCGGAAGATTTGAGAGCGTAATTTCAGCCTCGCCCAATGAAGAAATCGTTTCAACAGAGGGCTTGATTGCCGAACCGTTCGGCTTATCCATATCAACAATTTTTGTGCTCTTTATACCCGTTGACTCTCCGAACGCCGGAACATTTCCGAAATATGTCGAAATAACCGTGTCGGCGATCATTGAATCAACATTGTCGGTATTTACCGACTTGCTGTTTTCAACAGAACCGATTACAACACCGGCATTTTTATTCGTGCTCTCGGTCTTGACCTGAGCGGCACATATCGAATTTGATATTACGGGAGCTAACCCGTTAAAGCTGCCAATTCCCTTGACAACTCCGACCATACCGCCGACAGCGGCATTGCCAATAACCGTTCCGAGAATTTTAATGTTTTTGAACTGAACATTGTTGAGTGCAGCTGCACTGAGCTTTGCGACAGCACCTGCCGCAGCAACTGCATCCGCCGAAGAAATAAGCTCTACCTTTGCAAGGGACTTAACATTCTCCGCTACGAGCGCACTTTCGCCACCCGTTATGTCGCCCACAATACCCGAAGCGATGGAGGTTGACGCAATCACGGAATCCGAGTCCGCATAGCAATCATTTATTACGACAGCGCCGCCCGCATTGTGAACCGCAAGGATTCCTGCCGCAACCGTGTTAGCTTTTTCCGCTGAAATTTTAACACCGTAAAGCTTTGCATTCTTGATCGAAAGCTTTGCGTCCGAAACGGCTTTGCCGACAACCGCCGAGGCAATTCCCGCCTTTACCGTCGTGTTTCTGACTTCGATGTTGCTTATTGCCGAACCGAAGCTTGACGCAACTCCTCCTGCGACAAATGCAGAAGTATCCGCAACCGTCGAAATATCGGAAGAAATAACCTTTGCATCGGCAACGGTCACATCGCCTCTGCCTGCGGCAATACCCGAAACCTCGGATACGCCCTTTATGCTTGCACCGTCAACCGTTGCAGAGCTGACGGCAAGCTTACCCTCGGCAAGACCTGCAACGCCTGCGACATATTCCGCACCGTTGACGCTTGTATTTTTAATGCTGATATCCTTTATGCTGCCGTCGCACGAAGCGTAGCCTGCAAATGCGCCGACATAGTTCGCCTTCGAGCTTACCGAGCAGCCTTCAACAATTATATTGGAGGCATCGAGAGTGCCGGAGCTAATCGAACCGGCAATTATTCCGGAATACAGTCCGTCTGATGTGACGGTGCTACCGGTAACAGTGATGTAATAAAGCTTCGTGCTTCCGCTGATCTGTCCTGCAAGAACTGCGGAGTAAAGACCCTTTGCCGCAACCTGCGCCGATGAGATGATTACATCACTGACTTCGGCGTTTTCAAGCGAAGCAAAAAGACCGGACTTGGAAGTTCCGTTGATTTTAATATTGGAGATTGTGTGCCCGTTTCCGTTAAATTTGCCGCTGAAGGGAACAAGCGTTCCGCCTATGGGCGCAAACGAAGAAAGCTCGGACATATCAATATCCGACTCAACAACAAAGCTTGCTTTGTTAAGCTCGGAAATATTTTCGCCGATATATGCAAGGTCATACGCATTGGAAACAATATAGTTGCCTGCGCTGTCTTTTTCGAGTCCGTTGGAAATTTTAACGGTCGTGTAAAGTCCCGTCAAATTGTTCGTCACCTTAACGGCACAGCCCTTGACGGTTACAACACCTGCTGCACGGGTCACGCTGAGAATGAGCTTTTCGCCCTCCGCCTTCACCGTTGCCGAAAGGAGAGATGCATCGGTTTCTACCGAATAGTCCGAAGCGGACGAACCGCTTATCGCCTTGACAGACGGAAGAGTAATTCCGAAAGCCCCGCCGTTTCCGGTGAAGAAAGCAACCTCACCGTTATCAAACGACCACTCGCTGAACTGCGCTTCATCCGCCTTGGTGAAATCTGCAGCAGTCTGCGTTCCCTTGCTCATATAAACATTTGAAATCTTAGTATCTTTTGCCGCTATATTGGCAACAAAAGCATATTTTCCGGCATCGTTTTTGCCCGAAACATAGCAATTTTCGATGCTTACATCTGCTGCGCTTACCGTACCGATAACGATTGCGGCATTTGTCGCTTTCTTTGAAGCTGCGATATTTGCAGCGGCACCGCTGTTTGTGATTTTTGTTCCTTTTCCGATTATATCGCCTGCAAGCGCACCGAAGGATGTAACCTCTCCGGCAATCTTGACATCTGCCTTAACTCGGCAGTTGTCGAGAACGCTGCTTCCGGCAACCGTGCTGAACATTACGCCGGTGCTTGCGCCCGTCGCTTTAAACACTGCGCCGTTTACGAGACTGACGGAAACATTGCTTGCCTCGGCATTAAGAGCCTTGCCGAGCATAGCCGCAGAAAGATCCGCCTTGGAAATAAAGTTAACATTTGAAACCGTTCCGCTGACCTCTGAGAAAACGGGTGCGGACGCAGTTATATTGTGGCCTTTTCCGTCAAGACTTCCGTTAAAAGAGAACGCCGAAGCATTTACGGAAATATCCTTGCCCAGCTCGGCGTAAACGCCGTGGGCATATTTGAGTGAATTAAACACCTCTGAATTTTCAACAACAAGCGGAGCGGATGCTGTTCCGTCACCTGTCGTTCCGGCAGCTGTAACAATCACCGGAAGATCAAAGCTCTGCGAAATTTTGAGAGAGCCTGTTCCTACGGTTGACGGGAGCGAAATATCTGCCTTATAGTTAAACCATGCGACCTTGTTTGCCGCAGTTCCCTTTATGCTCATGCCGGAAACGGAAATACCCGTTCCGACAGCCTTAAAGCTGTCGCCGAGCGAGAAGCTTGCCTTACCCCAGGAGGCAGAAAGCTCCGACCTTGAAACACTTACGGTTTCGCCGGCATTTACAACCTTAAACCTGAGAGTGTCGATATCGTTTATGTCTGTTCCGTAATTCGTTACGGACGATGTTCTTCCGCTGATCGAGCTTGACCAGTAACAGTCGCTGAGCATATCCTCTGTTCCGCCCGTGCCGACAAGTCCGTTACCCGAAGCGCTACATTTGAGGGCAACGAGAGCATAGTTGTTGACAAGCTTTGCTCCCTTTGCTGCCGAGCCTACAAGTCCGCCGACAAAATCCGCCGCCTTGCCGCCGACAACATTACCCGACGCAAAGCTGTTTGAAATGCTTCCCAAGTTATGACCGGCAATTCCGCCGTAAACCGTTTTGCCGGAAAGAGAAGCGTCGATGTACTCGCCGACATCAGCCGCCGTTGCACCTGTAATTTTTCCGTTGTTTGTTCCGACAACAGCACCGACCATGCCGTTCGCCGCTATTGTGTGAGACGACGAAGAAGCTCCGCTGACATTCGGCTGAGCTCCGGTCACAACTGCTGCGGTTATCGTTCCTGCGTTAACTGCGGCAATCAAGCCTGCACTGTTGACATTCTTCAGCGTAAGAACAGAGCTATTGACTTCGCAATTTGAGATTGTTCCGTCATTCTCAGCTGCAAGCACAGCGCAATTCTTCGCATCGACGCCGACGCTTATAACGCAATTTTCAACGATGAGATTTTTTATTGTTGAGCTGCCGTTCACATAGCCGAAAATCGCAAAGTTTTCGCCCTTTGAGAATGCAACATTAAGTCCCTTGATTTTGTGACCGTTACCGTCAAGCGTAAAGAAAACATTCTTTGATGCTGCACCGAGATTGCGACTTACGGAAACAAGAGAGCCGGTATATACGGAATTTGATGTAAGCTCCTCGGCTTTAACGCCTGAAAGGTCGATATCATCGGTAAGCACAAAGTTTTTATTTGCGCTTGTCGTGAGATTGATTTTTTCCTGCATCGCAATAAAATCGGCAGCGTCGGAAATTCTGTAGGGATCGGAAACCGTACCGCTTCCCTTGCTTTCCGTTACAAGCTCACCGCCCTCGGTCGTAACCGTTGTTGACGATATTGCGCCACCCTCCTGCGAAACGGTCGTGGAGGAATTGACCGCGGAGGCAGAAGCTGTGGTTGTAGAGCCGGAAGTGCCGACCTCGTTGGCAGCCAACGATGACGCTATTCCGGTTGAGGACAGTAACATTACCGCACTAAGCAGCGTTACCGCAACCCTTTCTAATCTCCTTTTGATCATAATAAAAACCTCCACTGCTTTCGTCTGTGCTTACTCCACGGTTTTCACACGACGATTTACCATGCTTTGCTGTTATTCGAATCATTTCCGCACAAATTGTGGGACACGCTTTGTGCGCAATCCGCACGCCTCAATTGTGCGGTCTTAACTGTTTTT
Source organism: Bacteroides faecis (assembly GCA_963625295.1). Classification (GTDB taxonomy): domain Bacteria; phylum Bacillota; class Clostridia; order Oscillospirales; family Acutalibacteraceae; genus CAG-488. The sequence goes on along the minus strand of CAVFTC010000003.1, from coordinate 16,490 downwards.
TGCTGTTTTATCCGCCTTGAGCTTTTCTTCCTTCGCCCTTGCACGCTCTCTTGCAATTCGCTCCTGCTCTTTTGCTTTTGCTCTTGCTTTTTCACGGGCAATGCGCTCTTTTTCCTTGGCTCTTTCCTTGGCGGCACGCTCCTGCTCTTTGATTTTCTCACGGGCAAGGCGTTCTTTTTCTTTCGCCTTTTCTTTAGCGATACGCTGCTTCTCGGCTTCGGCAGCTCTCATCCTTGCGATGCGCTCTTTTTCCTTGGCCTTTGCCTTCTCCTTAGCAACCTTTTCTTTTTCCTTTGCCTTTTCTCTGGCTATGCGATCCTTTTCTGCCTGAGCCGCTTTAGCCTCGGCTTCCTTCTGCTTCGCCTTTTCCTTGGCAAGGCGTTCTTTCTCCCTCGCCTTTTCTTTAGCCAAACGATCCTTTTCTGCCTGAGCGGCCTTTGCGGCGGCTTCCTTTTGCTTTGCCTTTTCCTTGGCTAAGCGATCCTTTTCAGCTTGCGCAGCCTTTGCGGCGGCAGCCTTCTGCTTGGCTTTCTCTTTTGCAAGGCGGTCTTTCTCGGCCTGTGCTGCTCTTGCTTTTGCAATCGCTTCTTTTTCTCTCTGCTTTGCTGCGGCAGCCTTTTCCTTGGCCTTTTGAGCAGCAAGCTCTTTGGCCTTGCGCTCCTTTTCTTTCGCCTTGGCCTTTGCAGCCTTTTCTTTTTCTATTTGAGCGAGCTTTGCGGCTTTCTCTCTTGCTATGCGCATTTCTTCACGCTGCTTTTCCTTCGCAATGCGAGCTTCTTCCTGCGCCTTGAGCTTTGCCGCTCTCTCTTTTTCTTTTCTTGCTTTTTCCTTTGCGAGAGCCTTCTCCTTTGCAATTCGAGCTTTCTCTCGCTCTTTTTCTCTCTTGATCCTCTGTCGTTCTTTTTCCTTTTCTTTTCTGATTCTCTCTTTTTCTCTTGCTATGCGGCGACGCTCCATCTCTTTTTCGTGAGCGATCTGCGCTTTAATTTTATCTTCAATAGCCTTTTTGCGGGCATTTTCCGCATCAAGAGCACGCTGAATAGCTTCCTGAATTTTCTTTTCGCCCTCAATCTTCTTTCGGCTTACTCGCTTGACCTCATCGACAAAGATACGCTGAATTTCAACTTCCTCCATGTCGTAATCCATGACAAGCTCTTCCGCAAGTCTTTTAAGAAGCTTCGGTTTAATCTTACGCTTTTTCTGCTTGCCGACGGCATCCTCGGAGAGGGTGTTCGCCTTAAGCATCATGTAGTTCATTGCGATCATACGATTGAGCTCGTTCATGTACTCCTCGTTGACCATATCGTTCGACTCTTTAACCGTAATTTCATAGCCAAGCTCATTATATGACTGGATAAACTGCCACAATTTAAGACAAGCTCTGAAATTAGGGTTCTTTTGAATAGCATTCGTCCTCATAATAGGAGGTCTGACGGGAACGCAGTTCCTAAGCTCCTTCATGAAAGAGGAATTGGCATATTCGTTAATGATTCTTTTGACTCTCTCAATTCGCTGGAATGCAGTTGCATTTTCGCCCTCGGGACCTGCCTCACCCTCAATTTCGCTGCCGGCAGACTGAGCCGAAACCTCAAGCTTATATTGAATTTTTTCTCGACCTCGTGCAAAATCGCTCTCCATCTTGAGGGAAGCCATGTTGTCGTCATCGGAAATATTGAAAAGGACATTATATCTGACATCAATAAATCTGACAAGGTTCTGCATAAGAGTGAAAACAAATCTGTTTTCATAAACCTCATAGCTTTCCTCACGGAAAACATTGAGAATTTGGTTGGGAGTAACATCGTCGCCCTCAACCTTGGCAATCATATTTGTATGCTGCGCAAGGTGGCGAATTGATTCATTTGTAATTTTTCTGGCTCGTTCAATGGGAACGATTTCTTCTTCCTGAACGATAAACTTTCTCGGAACACGAATAATATTGTCAAGGGGAATGATACAAGCTTCGATTTCCTCAACCCATTTGAGGTCGATTTTCTTATCAAAATATCTGTTGAACAAGGAATAACTGTTCGTACCGCTCTTGATAGCAGCATCCATTTCATCGTAGAACTCGTTGTCGGTCGTTGCCGATGCGAGATAATCCTTGTATTCAAGATATAATTCAAGATACGATTTGTTCATTCGGTATGTCCCCTTTGACAAAAGTTATAATAACGGTTTTGGGATTACATAAGTCTCTTAAGGAGCTGGAGATACTCTTTACACTCGTTCATGTTTGCTTTGCCGAAGTGCTTATTAAGATATGTAACAAGTCCGTCAATCTCATCACGGATAAACGAAAGGTTCAAGCTTTCAAACTTACGGAAAACCTTCTTGGCAAGAACAAAGTCAATACCATCGATTTCCGTTCCGCCGCAGCCGACATATGCAGGAACAAATTCCTTGAGCTGCTTAACGATACGGTTACCGAAAGCCAGACGGAAATGCTCAATAACATAGTCGTCAAGCTCTTCGATTTTCTTAAGGTTCTCGTCGGAAACCTTATACTTGGTCTGGCACTCGAGGAACATTCCCTCAAGGTGCTTATAGCTGAGGTTAAGCTCCTCCGTGTACGGAGCTTCGAAGAATTTACCCTTGCTGTTAAGGTCGATCGGAATAGCACGGTCATAAACCTTATCGGAAACGGCAAATGTTGAGTCGTCGTTATTGATCGTGCCAATATACCACATATTCTCCGGAAGCTTAAGCTTACCGTCGATAACATGCTTCGGGTCGGTCGGCCATACGCTCGGAACGAGGGAAACCACCCACTCGTCTCTTGACGGCATTTCAAGGATTGAAAGAAGCTCGGCGAAGTAATACTCAACACGGGCAATGTTCATTTCGTCAAGAACGGTAATAAAAATTTCCTCTTTGAAGGTAGCTTCGTACATCTTCTTGAGAACCTCTGTCTCGTTGAAACGCTTTGTGAATTCGTTAAAGTAACCGAAAATCTCGGTACGGTCACGCCACGAGGGCTGAACCGAAGCGATGGTAACGGGATTTCTGAGGAACTTGCCCCATGCGTAAGCCAGTGAGGTTTTACCCGTACCGGAAATACCCTGAAGAATTATAAGTCTTGTTGAAGCAAATGCCGAAAGGAACAATCTGATAATCTTGATCTCATAGAAAAGACCGAGACGAGAGCAAGCAAAGTTACGGAATCTCTCGCAAATTTCCGGAAGCGTGATCTCATTGTCGAAATCGGGAGCAACATAGTTTTCGATTTCAAGATCGACCTGAGTACACTTATAGAAACGGCTGTAATCATCGGCCGACTTGTCAACCTCGCCGTCCTTCTTTTCTTCATCCGTCTGCTCTCCGCCCTCATCATACGGGCTTTCGCCGGGATTAAGACCGAGCTGAGAAACCTTCATTGCAAGAATTCTTTCCTTCTCGCTGTTGAGCTTTATTACCTCACGGTTAAGGTTGCCGACTTCCATCAGAAGCTCTTCCTGATCGACAAGAGTTTTTCTGACTCTGACATACTTTTTAACAAGCACAACAACAAGAATCACAATAGCTGCAAGAACTGCTACCGTCGCAATAACCGCAACAATTGCAAGAAGCCAGTCAACGATTGTAAACTTGCCCGACCATGCCTTAAAAATCTTAATGTACTGCGGAATGTTAAATATATTCGCAATACCCAAGCCGATGCCCTTGAAAATACCCCAGACACCTTTCACGAAAAACTGATTTAAAAATTCTGCAAGGAACTTTGTGATTGTCATTTCGGTCACCCTCTGTTATTAAAAGTTTTTATATTGTACGAGATGAATGTTATTTTTCTTCTTTTCCCTCGGAGCTTTCCTTGTTCTGCTGGGCGAGATATTCTTCAATTACCCGCTGCTTAGATTCCTCATCAAGACTTTCTGCCTTAGCAGTCATAAACATTGATATAAGCTTATAAATCTGCCAGATAAAGAACAGCGCAAGCGGAATAATTATGCATATCATGAAGCCCGTTCTGCTCTGAAGGAAGCTGAGAGCCGAACCGAAGTTTGCAATCTTCATTCCCGTGAGCTTGTTTCCCTGATCATCTATTCCGGAATTTACCTGCTTGGCGATAACCTCATCGGGAAGAACATTCACGGTATCCTCCATTCCCACGGCGTCACCGGCAGTAACAAAGGCATAAACCGAGCCGTCTCCGGCAGGGATTATATCGGTAATTCTATGCGTATTGTAGCCTCGTATCTTTTTGCCGGCCGTTTCGCCCTCGATAACCGTTGAATATGTAATAACATCGCCGATTTTGAGCGTTTCCGGATCCTTGACCTCCTTGGAAATGATCAGATCGCCCGTGCCGAAGCCCGAAGGCTCACCGGAGTCCATTGAATCGGACTGTACGGCAAACGGAGTGTATCCGAGGACATTACCGATACCCATGTCCGAATTTTTTGATGTAAAGGTCATCACCGTAATTATTATTGCGATTATAATTATAATAATCAGCAATATATCGGAAACAACACCCCATATGCTTTTCCCTTTTTCATTCATTTATAACATTCACTCCTGTAATTATTTGCCTAAAAAGGTCATTTGCCTACACAAGCCTGTGTGGACAAATCGCCCTTTTAGCTCCGGGTCACGGGTGACGCCCCGGGGCGTCACCCTCCCAAAGTGACGGGTTGATTTCGGATCTTAGATCCGGAAGTTTTGAGACAGACGAATTAGTCTATTTCAAGAACAAGGTTGAAGTTGATGGTTGAACCTGCAACATCGTTTGCACAGTCAACATCATTACCTTCCATCCACATGTAAACTCTTACACGAGTTACGCCTACTGCAACGCTGAATGTTGCATCCTTTGCATCAGTAACAGCAGAAACATTACCTACATAAGTATCATTTGTAATAATGTTGTTAAAGTTATTGTCAGCATAAACCCAGAGTGATCCCGAAGCAGCTCTAATGCCTGTCGAGGTAGGAATAGTTACACCGGCAGCAACCTTATCCATTACCGCCTGTGTATGGTTCGTTGCATCAATCTCATAGTTTGTATAACCGGTAACAGTCTTTCCCTGAATTTCTGCAGCTTCAGCCTTCTCACTAACTGTGCCATAATTAACAACAGCTACTCTCATTGCGGTAAGTACTTCGGCATTGTCGGCACAAGTAACCGTTGTTGATCCGAACTTAACCGTCTGTGCTTCTTTCACTTTGATGAAGAGATCAAACGCAACAAGACCGCTGCCTTCTTCATTCTGCATTTGGGAAATCATCATTCTTTTTC
>CAVFTC010000003.1:0-11238 GCA_963625295.1 Bacteroides faecis | reverse complement strand
CACAGTCAACATCATTACCTTCCATCCACATGTAAACTCTTACACGAGTTATACCTGCACTAACATTGAACTTCGCATCAGAGGCAGTGCTTACATTTGTTGCAACCACATCATATATATAACTTGAATTTGTTATAATACTGTTGAAAGTACTATTTACCGGAACAAATGTGTTACCCGATGCATATCTTATACCTTTAGCTGCAGGAATACTCGCACCACCTGCAACTAAATCTTTTACAGTCTGAGTATGATTTGTTGCGTCAATCTCATAGTTTGTAACACCGGTAATAGTCTTTCCCTGAATTTCAGTAGCTTCAGCCTTCTCGCTAACTGTGCCATAATTAACAATAGCAACTCTCATAGCTGTGGGAACTTCGGCATTATCAGCACAAGTAACTGTTGTTGATCCAAATTTAACGCTTTGTGCTTCCTTGACTTTAATAAAAAGATCAAATGCGACAATGCCACTTCCTTTTTCAGCCGATATCTTTGACAGCTTCATTGCTGAACCGTCATCATTAGATGTTGCTTCAAACCAACCAAAGCTCTTTTCATCGGTACTTCTTTCAAAAATAGTTGATGCTGGCTTAATTGTTTCGGGAATATTATTTATATTTCCTTCATATGCCGTAAAACGTGTTGAAGACTCGCCCTTGATATCAGCAACCGTCAACTTCGTTGTGAAAGCAGATGTGTTAGCAGAAATCTGAATACCTTCAGGCGATGTGACGTTCAATTCCATTGACTCGACTTCAACTCTTTTTGCCATCGAGAACCATGCATATGTAGCCGACGTAAGAACGATGGCGGATACGATAAGCATTGCGATGGCAGAAATGAATGCGCGCTTTTTGAATGTCTTTTTCATTATCTTTACCTCCATAAAGATTTCATGCTTTGGCGACCGTTAACGCGCCGCCAACCGCATAATATTATCCAAATTGTCTTTGATTTTTGAAAAACGGTATCGTTCGTCAATTTGATACGATAGTATAGGCTTCCCGTCACCAAGCTTATACATAATCGTAATCAAACTTCATCGAAAGCTTAATACTGCCTCCCAAAATATCATTGACACAATCAGGATCCCAACCCTCAAGCCACATTACTACCGTATATTTATGGTAGCTGCCGGCTTTTGTAAGAACGTCCTTGTCCTGCATGACCGTTGAGTCATTGATAAACAGCTTGTCGTCCTTATCATATTTATCATTGATATCAAATTCGTCGGTCGTACCTTTCTTCGGCTTTGCGTAAACGGTAGGTGTTCCGCCGTCTCTGATTATCATTACTCTGACCGCCTCGTCGGCATCAAGCTTAACGGACTCTATCTGAAGATTTGCCGTGTAGCTTACATCAACATCGCCGACATTCTTGACATAGAATGTATAAGCAAAGAATTCCTTGCCGTTTGAGCGGTTATGAGAACCGTCAATACTGTCAAGCTCCGTTGCCGACGGAAGCCATGTGTATGTGCAATCGCCCATATCATTAACGCTTGCGCCGCTGAGCACCGCCTTCATATCGGAGAAATCGCCCGATTCCGAAAGAAGAAGTCCTCTTGTCTGCTCCGATTTGTTGATCATTGCGGTGAAATCACCGGTATCGGTTACGCTCGTTTGATTCTCAATGATCTCACGAATACTCGTTACTTCACTGATACTGGTCACAGGAACGATTGTTGTTACCTCAATCTCCTTGATGATCTCCTTGATAACCTCAACTTCCTTGATGACCTCTTTGATAACTTCCTTGATTTCCTCGACCTCACGGATGCTCGTGACCTCACTTACGCTGGTCACAACAGAGTAGCTCGGGATTTCAACATATCTTGTCACATCAGTATATGTTACACTTATGCTCGGAACTTCACTGTAACGGGTTACATCGCTATACCTTGTAACATCACTGTAACGGGTAATATCATTGTATCTCGTTACATCGTTGTATCTGACGCTTGTAACAACCGAATAGCTCGGAACCTCGCTGTAGCGGGTTACATCACTATAACGGGTTACATCGCTATATCTCGTAACATCACTGTAACGGGTTACATCGGTATATCTTGTAACATCGTTATACCTCGTTACATCATTGTACCTGATGCTCGTAACATCGCTGACTCTTGTGACATCGCTAACTCTTGTAACATTGCTGACGCTTGTCACATTGCTAACACTCGTAACAACCGAATAACTCGGAACCTCGCTGTAGCGTGTAACATCTCTGGTAACATCAACATAACGAGTAACATCGTTAAAACGCGTTACATCATTATATCTTGTTACATATGACGGCACTTCTGTGTATCTCGTAATGTCTCTTGTAACATCGCTGTAGCGTGTAATGTCGCTGTATCTTGTAATATCAACGGGTCTTACGCTGGTAACCTCTTTTTCAACAGTTTCTATAACCGTTTCGATTCTTTCAACTCGCTGCTCAATGACTCTTGTAATTTCCTGAATTCTTTGGAGCGTCTGAACTCTTACGCTGGTTACCTCTCGAATGCTGGTAACTTCCTTTGCGGTGGTAGTCTCCGTTCCGATATCGTCAACATCGGCATCCAGGATCTTGTTTATGTCGTCTCTTATCTGAGTGAGCTTAGCCTTGATAAAGCTTATTTGACCGGGAGTAAGCTCAAGCGTATTGATCGCCGTGCTGACAGCTTGAGTTTCCTTGTCCATTTTTTCAACAACCTTTTTAAGGTCGTCAAAGCTCTTAATGTCCTGAACCTCGTCAAGCATTGCGCTTTTAATCAGCTCGTCATATTCCCGTCTCTCATTTATGTATGAGGAGCAGCCGAACATTACGGAGAGGAAAATCAAAAGAAGAACAAGGATTATAAGGAGAATTCTGATAACAGCCTCTCTTTTCTTGACCTTTTTGGACTCTCTTTTGACTCCGTATCGGCTCATTCGATCCTGCTCGGGGACATTTCCGTCGCCGGGAAGCGGTTTGTTCTTATCTTTCTTTGCCAAAGCCGATCACTCCTTAGTTGATTTGTTTTTCTTTCATCGCCTCGCCGAAATACGATCCGGTGAATTGATCCGTTCCCATCTTGTTGAGAAGGTCAAACATTTCCTTGGATTCTATTCCGTCTACCCTGACCTGCGCATCTATCTTTTTACAGAAATCAATGATTCCCTGCACCGTGTTCTGAACCTTTTCGCTCGTCATTATTCCGTCAAGCAGACTTTTGTGAAGTCCTATATAATCGACATCGTAATGAGCAAGGTGCGTCAGCGAAGTATATTCCAAACCGAAATCGTTGATTGAAACCTTAAGACCCATCTCTCGGAGCGCCGTGATGTTTTCCATGACCTGATCCTTGACCGCTTCAAGAATGCTTTCGTTTATATCAAAGCAAAATCTGTCCGGCGCAATTTCGTGCTTGTCAAGAATCTTCTTAACCTGGGGAACAAAGTTTTTCTTTGAAAAGGTCTTAACCGAAATTTGCACAATTATCGAGTTGAGATCGGCCTCACGCTCTTCGCAGCGTTTGATTGCCTCGCAAGCCTCTTCGATCTCCCAAAGATTGAGCTGAACGATCTGATTTGTTTTTTCCGCAATCGGTACAAAAAGCTTCGGCAGCATGACTCCCATTACCTTATCATTGATAAGCATTGAGATTTCATAATCTATCGCCATATTCAAGTGAATGTCAAAGACCGGTCTGTACCTGAGCTCAAGAGTTCTGAGCGTTCTGCCGGATCCGGTTTTCTTTTTGTTTTCAGCCATATGCGACACTCTCCATCAATGTAAAATCCGCTAAAACTTTTTGTCTTGTGGTCAATATTCGTCAAGCTACAACATATTGTACTTTTATACAAAAGGGGGCACTTGTCCTATTGACACACATTCAGATATATATTACTTTAACATATTCTTAACGATTAGTCAATGATTTTTTCATCATTATGAGCAAAAGATGTTAAAAATTCCGTTTGGTGTTACTGATTGCTCTTTCCATTATATATAGACAGTATCTAAGGCAATATCTCGTGATTTTGGGGGCGGAGAATTGTGCAAGATGTGTTCCTCTATTGATACAGTATCGCTTATAACACATCTCTCCTGCGGCAATTTTCGATTTTACCGCAGGAGAGATGCATTTATTGTGATTTCAACGGGCAGTTGTTTGTCGCCACAATGCTTATGCCTGTGCCGCATATATTTTCAACAAGAACATCGCCGAGCTTAACGGGAGCTTTTACCTCAACATCGGCAATGGCTTTCATGCAATCCATAATTTTTTCTTTCGGCAGTGCGCCCTTCGATTTGCACGGAACAACATTATATATTCCGTCGCATACCTTAACCGTCGTTGCAAGGCTTCTGACGGGATGGGTGCATTCGGTTCTCGCATAGGCGTCGCCACGCTTGCAGGAGTTACCCGTTACGCAAACGATCTCGCCGCCGTCGTTCATCTCAACGGTAATTCCGCAGCCCATGGGGCATGAAACGCAAATAATATTCTTCTGCATAGATCAACCCTCCACCGAAATTTCAACTATTCCGTCAGGCTCAAAGCCGCCGAGAACTTCTTTTTTTATAACAACATTTTCCATCTCGCCGGGAGCAAGTCTCGGCTTCCTGCGGCTGAGTATTTCCTCGCCGTTATACTTAACAACGATTTTTGCGTTTTTATAGGTTTGACCGACCCTGAAAAAGAGCTTGACATCATTCCCGTTTCCGATATCCACCTTCTGCGGAACAATGTAGCGAACGCCGTTAATGCCCTTTGTTTTTACATATTTATGGCTGCTCGTTTGTCCGAGAACATATCTCGCTGCACCCTCGCCGGCGGTTTGGCTTTCAAGGGTAACATAGTCAACAAGGTCATGAACATGAAGAACATTGCCGCAGGCAAAAACACCCCTGTGCGAGGTTTCTCTGAACTCGTTTACGACTGCGCCGTTGGTAACGGGATCAAGCTCAATGCCGACCGCTCTTGTAAGCTCGTTTTCGGGAATAAGACCGACAGAAAGCAGGAGAGTGTCGCACTCAATGTACTGCTCCGTGCCCTTGATCGGGCGGCGGTTTTCGTCAACATCGGCAATCGTAACGCCCTCCACTCTCTCCTTGCCGTGAACCTCGATAACCGTGCAGCTCAAGCGAAGCGGGATGTTGAAATCGTCAAGACACTGAACAATATTTCTCGTCAGTCCGCTTGAATATGGCATAAGCTCGCAGACCGCCTTGACCTCTGCGCCCTCAAGAGTCATGCGCCGTGCCATTATAAGCCCGATATCTCCCGAACCGAGGATAACAACCCTTTTGCCCGGCATATAGCCGTCGATATTGACATATTTCTGTGCCGTGCCTGCCGTCATAACTCCCGAAGCTCTTGTTCCGGCAATATTCAGCGCACCTCTCGGACGCTCACGGCAGCCCATTGCAAGGATAATTGCCTTCGCCTGAATTTCAAGCAGACCGTCCTCCTTGTTGACTGCATAAACAATGTTATCGTCCGTTATTTCAAGTGCCATTGTGTCGGTTTTGTATTCAATTCCTTTTTCGTGCACAAGCCGAATAAATCTGTCGGCATATTCCGGTCCTGAAAGCTCCTCGCCGAAATAATGAAGGCCGAAGCCCGTATGTATGCACTGCTCAAGAATTCCGCCGAGAGTCTCAGCTCTTTCAAGCACAAGAATGCTGTCAACTCCGCATTCCTTGGCTTTGATTGCGGCTGCCATTCCGGCAGGGCCTCCGCCGATTACAACTATATCATAATTTAGCATTTTCCCCGCCTCACTTCGTTCTGTTATAAAGTATCTTCGACTCGCCGCCGAATTTTGTTATTTCGTTGATTTCCACGCCAAGCTCACGGGCAAGCAGCTCAACGACCTTTGAACCGCAGAATCCGCCCTGACAGCGACCCATGCCGGCTCTCGTCCTGCGTTTAACTCCGTCAACATCTCTTGCACCTGCCGGAGCATGAATTGCGTCGAGAATCTCACCCTCCGTGACCGTTTCGCAGCGGCAAATGATTCTGCCGTAAGCGGGATTTTTCTCAACCAGCTCTCTGCGCTCCTCGTTGCTCATGCTTCTGAAACGAACGGGAGCCTTGCGCTCGGGGATAAAATCCGTTTTTTTCGCTGCGCCGACCGCCCTTGCAACCGTCTGTCCGACATATTCGGCAATAGCGGGAGCGGCGGAAAGTCCGGGGGATTCAATGCCTGCAACATTGAAAAATTTCTCGTTCATTTTGCTTGGTTCAATGATAAAATCATTGCTTGTGCCGTGCGCCCTCAATCCGGCAAACGAAGTGATAACCGCCCTCGTAGAAACCGACGGAACGGATCTTTGCGCAGCCTTGAGCACCTCGGCAAGCTCAACCGACGAGGTCGAGACATCGTCCTTATCCTCAATATCAAGTGCGCTCGGACCGATGAGCAGATTGCCGTCAACCGTTGGGGTAACAAGAATACCTTTGCCCATCTTGGACGGGCACTGGAAAATCGTGTGCCTTGCGAGCGAGCCTACTGACTTGTCGCAGAGCATATATTCGCCCTTTCTCGGGATAATTTTTATCGAATCGTCGCCGATAAGTCTTGCCAGCTCATCGCTGTAAACTCCGGCAGCATTGATTATATATTTTGCCGCAACGCTTCTCTCACCGGAAGCAAGCTTGAAAATTCCGTCGTCAAAATCAATTTTTTCAACCTTAAAGTTGCGGATAAACTCCGCACCGTTCACAACGGCACTTTCAACCGCCGCAACGGTCAGCTCATACGGGCAGACAATTCCTGCCGTTGCTGCCCACAGCGCACCCTTTGCCTCGTCACTGATGCTCGGCTCAACCTCACGAAGCTTGTCCGCATCATAAAGCTCAAGCTCCGGAACTCCGTTGTCCTTTCCTCTTTCCAGCAGCGTTTTGAGGGTTTCCGTTTCTTCGTCGGAGAAAGCCACAACAAGCGAACCGATATTTTTGTATGGAACATTCAGCGTTTCGCAAAGCTTTGGCATAAGCTCCGCTCCTCTCACATTGAAGCGAGCCTTCAGCGAACCGGGCTTTGCGTCAAAGCCGGCATGAACAATGGCACTGTTCGCTTTTGAAGTTCCCATAGCCATGTCGTTGCATTTTTCGACAAGGGCGATGCTCAGCTTGTAGCGGCTCAATTCTCTTGCTATGAGCGAACCGATAACGCCTGCGCCCACAACGGCAATGTCGTAAATCATTGATAAACCCCCATATACAATTTGTTGTATTTGTATTATAACATATCATTTTTTCAAAGACAACAGTTTTGCGGAGGTTGTGTTATAAAATTTCGTAAAAATTGCAAAAACGATCCGCAAGTTCCTTCCGAATTTGCAGACCGTTATAAAAGCAAGTCGAAAAAAGCACCTGCTTTCGCAAGTGCTTTTTTCTTGGCGGAGAAGGGGAGACTCGAACTCCCGCGCCGGTTACCCGACCTACGCCCTTAGCAGGGGCGCCTCGTCACCAACTTGAGTACTTCTCCATTGGTAACAAAACAGCTACTATTTTGTTTGTCGCAGAACCTCCGAAACCGGAAGCTCTGCAAGGTGGCGGAGAGAGTGGGATTCGAACCCACGGTATGTTGCCATACGACGGTTTTCAAGACCGTTCCGTTATAACCACTTCGGTATCTCTCCTAATGCTCAGATATTTTATCATAAACCATCGTCAATGTCAATATAAAAATCAAAATTTGTTGTAGACTTTTTTCTTTATCTATTGTATAATTAGTGCGACTTTCGTAAAAGGGAGGGCATTTGGATTGCTTTCGGCTCAAAAAAAAAGCGTTGCGGCTTATGTTATTTCTCTCATTGCCGCAGTAATCAACGGCACAGCTTTGCAGAAAAGCAGCGATGTTGACCTGTCTGAGGTAATCGACTTTGCGCAAAAGCAGAGCGTGTTGAATCTTGTTGCATATGCCGCCGATTTGCTTGAAAAAACGCCCGATGAGCACACGATGAGATTCCTTGACGAATTCCGTATGCAAAAGATGATCGTTGAGGCTCAGCAGGAGCTTGCCGCTCAAGACGCCTGCAAAAAGCTTGACAAAATGGGAGTTCGCCATATGCTTCTCAAAGGCTCGGTGATGAAAAACTACTATCCCTCTCCCGATATGCGAACGATGGGCGATATTGATATTCTCGTTGAGGCTGACCGCTGCGACGAGGTCGTAAATGCGTTCATAGCCGACGGCTTTAAGTTTGCCGGCGAGGGCGATCTGCACTCAAATGTAAAAAAAGGGAACGCTTATATCGAATTTCACCGCTCGATGGTGGATAGCTGTCACGAAACGCTTTCGGCATATTATGGCGACGGCTTCCGTCTGCCGCACAAATGCGAGGGCAGCGAGTACGAATACCGTCTCACAGATGAAGATTTTTATGTTTTTCTTGTTTCCCATATTGCAAAGCACTACCGCTACGGTGGAACAGGGATTCGCTCCCTGCTCGATTTGTATGTTTACGAAAAAGCTTTGCCGTCGCTCGACTTCGACTATATAAACGGTGAGCTTGAGAAAATAGGCTTGCTCATTTTCTGTAACAAAATCAGAAAAATCGCTTTCGATTGGTATTCGGGAAGCTTTGGCGGAGAGTTCGACCTGATGGCGGAATATATCGTCTCCGGCGGCGTGTACGGCATTGAGGGAACATCAATGCAAAACAGCTTCATTCTGGACAACCTCGACGAAAACATGCGCTCCCAAAAAATAAAAAGCGTTTTCGCCGTTATTTTTCCCGGCTATAACGAAATGAAAATTCGCTATCCCGTTTTGGAGAACAAAAAAATCCTTTTGCCCCTGTTTTGGATCGTCAGATTTTTTGACACGCTGATTCATAATCCCAAAAATGCAAAAGGGCGGTTTGACGCTTCAAAAAAAATCATGAATATTGATGATGAAATGATAGAAATTCAAAAAATTTCGGGAATAAAAAAGTTGTAGTTTAAAGAGGTAGTTCGTTTTGGTAGGTCTTGGCACAATCATAAATGCGGCGGCAATAGTTTTCGGCGGCGTTTTCGGTCATTTATTCGGCAAAATTCTCAATGAAAGAATTCAGGATTCCCTGCAAAAAGCAAGCGGCGTTTGCGTGCTTTTCATAGGAATCGCAGGCGCAATGGAGGGTATGCTTAAGCTCTCCGGCTCATCGCTTTCGGCAGGTCGTTCGATGTTCATTGTTGCGAGCCTTGCTTTGGGTGCGTTGGTCGGCGAGATACTCAATATCGAGCACGGCTTTGAGCGTTTCGGCGAATGGCTCAAAATAAAGACAGGAAACGCAAAGGACAAAAGCTTCGTTGACGGCTTCGTAACCGCTTCGCTGACGGTATGCATAGGCGCAATGGCGGTCGTGGGCTCAATTAAGGACGGCATTTCCGGCGATTATTCAATACTTGTTACCAAGGCGATACTTGACCTTATCATTATTATGGTTATGACCTGTTCCCTCGGAAAGGGCTGCGCATTCTCGGCAATTCCGGTTGCCGTTTTTCAGGGAGCAATAACTGCGCTTGCAAAGCTTATCAAGCCGTTGATGACTAACGGCGCACTGGCGAACATTTCGCTGGTCGGCTCAATTCTGATTTTTTGCGTCGGAGTCAATCTCGTCTGGGAGAAGAAAATCAAGGTTGCGAATCTTCTTCCGTCCCTCGTTTTTGCCGTTGCAATAGCCTTCCTTCCATTTGATCTATAATATATATTCAAAAACGACATCGACCGATTTTCGGAAGATGCCGTTTGTTTTTTATCCTACTGTTTCAACCTTAATAAGGTTAGTGTTGCCCGAGATTCCGTTTGTCATGCCGCCGGTAACGATGATCCTGTCGCCCGATTCCAGACCAAAGGTTGCGATCGCCTTGTTCTTTGCGGCGTAAAAAAGCACATCGGTGGATTCGTAGGTTTCGCAAAGCACGGGAGTTACTCCCCATGACATTGAAAGCTTGCGCCATGTCTTTTTGTCAACCGTCATGCCCATAATGTCAACGGGAGAACGAAAACGGGAAACCATTCTGACCGTCATTCCCGAAAGCGAGCAGACGGCAATAACCTTTGCGTTAAGATCTATCGCCATGCCGCAGGTTGCGTGAGAGATCGCATCAACGGGATTCTTTATTCTGAACTCGGTCGTACCGAAACGCTTCGTATAGTTGATGTTTTTCTCGGTCTGCATGGCAATTCGAGCCATTGTGTCAACCGCCTCGACGGGATATTTGCCTGCCGCCGTTTCGCCCGAAAGCATGATTGCGCTCGTTCCGTCATACACGGCGTTTGCAACATCGGAGGTTTCGGCTCTCGTCGGTCTTGGATTATGAATCATGGACTCAAGCATTTCGGTCGCCGTGATAACACGCTTGCCGAGGAGTCGGCATTTTGTGATAAGCGCCTTTTGAATTATCGGCAGCTCAACAAAAGGAATTTCAACACCCATGTCGCCCCTTGCAATCATTATGCCGTCACATTCTGTGCAAATTTCATCAATGTTATCAATTCCCGTGCGGTTTTCAATTTTTGCAATGAGGTCAATTCTGTTCACACTGTCGCCCATAACCGCCTTGATATCAAGAAGATCCTGCTTGTGTGAAACGAAGGAGCAAGCGATAAAATCAACATCGTTCTCTATGCCGAAAAGAATATCCGCCCGATCCTGCTCGCTGACATAATCCTGCTTGAGTGTTTTTCCGGGGAAGCTCATACTCTTGTTGTTTGAAAGCTCGCCGCCGGTTATAACACGGCAGTTAATATCATGTCCGTTTATCGAAACAACCTCAAAGTTGAGCAAAGCATTGTTGAGAAGAATCGTATCTCCGACCGAAAGCTCGTCCGCCAAGCCTGCATAGCTGACCGAAACCTTGTGCTCATCGCCGACGACCTGATCCGTTGTAAAGGTGAAGCTGTCGCCGTCATTGAGAAAAACCGAATCGTTTTTGAAGCTCTTGATTCGATATTCCGGTCCCTTAGTATCGAGCATTATCGCCAGCGGAACATTGAGCTTTTCCCTGACGCTTTTCAGCATTTTGATTGTTTCAAGGTGCTCGGCGTGCGTTCCGTGCGAAAAATTGAGCCTCGCAACATTCATTCCGGCTCTGACCATTGCGGTCAAGGTTTCCTCGTTGCGGCACGCAGGTCCGATTGTGCAAATTATTTTTGTTTTTCTCATATATATCAAATCCTTTATATGAAATCAAATTTTCACCCATTATAAATTTGACCATATTATATCAATTACACCCTCCCGTGTCAAGAATTCAGGCGATTTTTT
>CAVFTC010000002.1:30837-63114 GCA_963625295.1 Bacteroides faecis | reverse complement strand
GGTTTTCTATGTCAACCTCAGCTGCAACCCGGAGTATTATGACGGGGATATATATAATGATATCAATTATGCTAAGGAAGCGTGGAAAGCAAAGTCACTTTTTCCGAAGGATTGGATTTTCGGCAATCAGACTTATGTTGTGGCAACTCCCGTTTTGGCGGCATTGTTTTACGGGATAACAGGAAACGGCTTTACTGCCATGGCAATTGCTTCTTGCATTATGACCGTGCTTATTGTTCTGACATATGATTGGATGACAAGGACGCTGTTTTCTTATAATGAGCGCATGGCAGGCTTCCTGTTTCTGATAGGGGTTTTGCTTCTCAAGGCTCATGTGGCTACAAGTCAGCAGGGACTGCAGGCTTTTTTTACCATGGCAAGCTATTACGCCTGTTATCTCATCAATGCATTTATTGTTTACGGCTGCTATATAAGAATTCGTCAAGGAAAATTTTTGCCCAGACATATTGTTATGGCGGTTGTCGGCGTTGCGCTCAGCTTCGGTACGGGTATGCAAAGCCTCAGACAAACGGCGGTTATGGCTCTGCCTCTCGTCGCCTGCGAGGTTCTGCTGATAATAATTTATTCGGTCAGGGATAAAAAATTTACAATATCATCTTCTGCATTATTTTCAGCGATTGTTTTTGTTTCAAACATTGCCGGACTCGTTGCGATGAAGCATATTGAGATAAATCAAAACTCGATTTACGGCACAACGGCGTTGGTTAAAAGCTTCAAAGAATTTTTTAAAAAATTTTATTACAATATTGAATATGTCGTTTTGACCTTCGGTCTTGATGCTCTTAAGTTGAGAGTTCGGCTTGCCGTTTCGACCGTTTTTCTGCTGATTGTTCTTATCGGATTTATTCTTTGCGTCAAGGATTATTTCAAAAATAATTGTGCTGAGCAGGGTCGCTTTGTGCTGGTAATGCTTTTAACACTCGGCTGCGTCAGCGTTTTTGCCGCAGGTATTTTTACCGATGTTGTAAACCGTGCACTTTATTATTTTATGATCTATCCGCTTCTGGCGGTTTGCGTTTCATATATATTGGTAAAATGTGAGAAGCAAAGAACCTTTATTTTTTCGTTTATTGCTATTTTCACCGCCGGAATGCTTGTTTTCCGAGCCGTCGGCACTGTTGAAGAAATAAAAGCGGGCAAGGACGAAAATTCCACGGCTCATCAAATTGCAAGCTATATGCTCGGCAACGGCTACGACACGGTTTATTCTGTGTTCGGGCTTAGCGGAATCATGGACGGAGCGGAGAACATCATTGTCGCTTCTGGCGATAAGCTCAATTTGGTTCAGTATAAGCGAGTTGACCGCTCAAAGCCGATGAAGCCCGTCGAGTACCTCTGCGTCAAGGACGGCTACAAGCGCACTGACAACGAAAAAAGTCTCTATCTTCTCAGAGAATGGGAACTGCCGAAGGTGGAAAAGCTTGCCGAAAAATACGGAGTTACGATGACGAGAAAGGCTCAATTCGGCGAGGGGCTGTATCTTTACAGCATGTCGGAAAACATTTGCATATATACCGCTATGCAAAAATAGTGGCAACGAATGAGAATAGCACCAAGATATTGTGCCCTAAAAAATTTTTGGTGAATTTTAATGAATTTTTCTTATAAATCATCAAAAAACACTTGAAATAAATTTCGCCGTATGGTAATATATTAAAGCATTTGTGACCACCAAGGCGGCAGTGTCGGCTTGGCGGGGTTTAATGCCCAACATTAAAGCGGACGGTCCTCTGTCGGTCTAACCGTTAAGAACGCCTGAAATTCCATGGGAGGTGTCTGTAATGGACGCACTTAAGTTAATCGCACAGGACAGCCTCAAGCCTGAGGTTTCCGAAGCAATCAAGGTAGGTAACACTATCAAAATCTGGGTTAAGATCCGTGAGGGCGAGAGAGAAAGACTCCAGGCCTTCGAGGGTACCGTAATTGCCATCAAGGGCAGTGGCGTTTCCCAGACCTTTACCGTTCGTCGAGTTTCCTACGGCGTTGGCGTTGAGAGGGTTTTCCCCGTTCATTCGCCCAATGTTGACAAGATCGAGCTTATCAGAACAGGTAAGGTACGCAGAAGCAAGCTCTACTATCTGCGTGACAGAGTCGGTAAGGCTGCTAAGGTTAAGCAGAGCATCGGCTGATGTAATCAAAGAGCTGAGGGGTATGGCGGTGGTTCCATGCCCTTTTGTTTTTATTTTGAACAAGGAGGTGCTTCAATGCTGTTAAGCAGACGCAATGTTAAGGAAGGCTGGAGCGAATATCTTGAAAACGGCAAAACGCCGGAACAGGCAAAAAAAGAACGCTCACGCTGGATAAAGCTTTATGACCTTTTAAGCTCGGTGACGACGGCACTGGTGCTTGTCTTTATAATTTTCACCTTCGTCTGCCGCCCGACAAGCGTTGTCGGCACTTCAATGGTTCCCACTCTTCAGGACGGGGACTGGCTTTTGACGATTCCGAAAAGCGAATACAGCTACGGCGATATTGTTATCATCACCCAGCCGAACGCCTTTGACGAGCCTATTGTTAAAAGAATCATTGCAACCGAGGGTCAAACGGTCGATATCAACTTCGTTTCGGGTCAGGTTTTCATTGACAATGAGGAGATTGAGGAGCCTTATATCAACGAATTGACAAAGCGCTCGGGCGATGTCAAATTCCCGATTGTCGTTCCGGAGGGCATGGTCTTTGTTATGGGCGACAACAGAATGCATTCAACTGACAGCCGAAGCACTGACATAGGCTTTATTGACACCCGCTACATTCTCGGAAGGGCGACAATTCGTGTTCTTCCGTTCGGCGAGATGAATATATACGAGAATCTTCAACAGGGCGAGGAATAAATCATGGATGAAAAAATTGTAAATGAAACGACAACCGAACCTGCCGAGCAGGGCAAGCCGAAGGGCTCATTTATATATGAAACCGTTTCGGTTTTTGTATCGGCTCTTGTTATAATTGCAGTCATGTTCACCTTCTTCTTCCGCTTTGTCGGAGTTGACGGCGAGTCGATGGTTCCCACGCTTGACAATAACGACTGGCTTATCGTTTCGGCAATAAACCGTAACATCGAGCAGGGCGACATAGTCATAAGCACCCAGCCGAATGCCTTCGATGAGCCTATAGTAAAAAGGGTAATTGCCAAGGGCGGTCAGACCGTGGATATTGATTTCACGACCGGCAAGGTTTATGTTGACGGAACGGAGCTTGACGAGCCGTATGTCGCTGCACCGACCTATGCGATGGAGGGCAACACCTTCCCGATGGTCGTTCCGGAGGGCAAGCTTTTCCTGATGGGCGACAACAGAAACGATTCGACCGACAGCCGTTCGCCGATGATCGGCTGCGTTGACGAGAGATATATCCTCGGTGTTGTCAAGTGCCGACTTATGCCGAATTTTACCGTTTTTTAAGAAATTCTTTTTGGGGGAGAGAATTGTGACAAAAGAACGAAGTTCAAATTTTGAGCTGCTGAGAATTGTCAGCATGGTTATGATTGTTTTTCACCATTTTGCTGTTCACAGCGGCTTGTATTATAATGATCCGGGGGTAAACAGTCTCTATATAGCTGCCCTGTCCGTTATCGGAAAGGTCGGCGTTTATATCTTTGTTTTGATTTCCGGCTATTTTCTCATTGACGCATCAAAAATACGACTGCCTAAGCTTATCAAGCTGTGGCTGCAAATTTTTTTCTTTTCCGTCGTCTGCTTTTTGATTGCTTTGGCGACAGGCAGAGAAACCGTCACCACTTTGACGAAGGTGGCCGACGCTCTGCTTCCTCTTTCAACCAACCAGTGGTGGTTTGCGAGCGCATATTTTGTTATGTATTTGTTCTCGCCGTTTATAAACCGAGCCTTGAGGGCAATGTCGCAGCGGCAATATTTATGCACAATTCTTGTCGCCGTTTTCGTTTGGTTCGTTGTCGAGACGGTAACGACAGGCTATATTCAAGGCAACGCCCTTGTCAGATTTTTTGTGCTTTACAGTATCGGCGGCTACATAAAAAGATATCTAAACGACAAAAATTTCAGCCGCAAAAAGCTTGCTGCGGTTGCCGTGCTGCTAACGGCGGTTTCTGTTTTTGTTCGTCTACTTTTCACTTATTTGGCGGACAAAAAAATATTTTCGGCTTTCACCGAGGAGTACAAGCTCTCGTTCACAAACGAGCAGTCTCTTCTCACGGTCTGCATCGCCATTCCGATTTTTTTGATATTTAAAAGCACAAATATCAAAACATCAAAGCCTATAAATATAATCTCCTCCGCCTCGTTCGGCGTATATTTGATTCACGACAACAGCTATGTCCGCTCCTTTCTCTGGGGCGAGCTTGTAAAGGGCAGCAGCTTCAAGGAAAGTCCGTATCTTATTCCGTATTCCGTCGCTGTGTGCGTTGCGGTTTATATCGTCTGCACGCTCATCGAGCTGGCGAGAATATATTTACTTGAAAAAAATTACATGAAATTGATATATAAAGCCGAGCCGAAAATCAATGCGGCTGTCGGCAGGGTCTTGAACCCTATCTATAAAAAACTAAAGTAACAATCTTCGACCGAATCAGATGGTTCGGTCTTTTTCAAAGGAGGGCTTCAAATGGGTGATTTTCAGAAGCAAACGGTTCAGTGGTTTCCGGGACATATGGCGAAAACGAGAAGGCTTATAAAGGAGAGCCTTTCACGGGTGGACTGCGTGACCGAGATACTTGACGCAAGAATCCCTCTTTCGAGCAGAAATCCGGAAATCGGAGAAATAACGGCAGGCAAGCCGAGAATTATCCTCCTCAACAAATGCGATATGGCGGACGAACAGGTCACGGCGCAGTGGATAAAATATTTTCGCTCAACGGGAGCGGAAGCAATGGCGGTTGACTGCCGCTCCGGCAGGGGGCTTAACGGCTACACTCAGCTTGTGCGCAAGGTTCTCGCCGATAAAATTCAGCAGAATAACGACCGTGGAATGGTCGGCAAGGCTCTGCGAGTTATGGTTGTCGGAATTCCGAACACGGGAAAATCTTCTTTTATAAATAAAATGGCAGGCAGGGTGCGTGCCAAGGTTGCCGACAGACCCGGCGTTACAACGAGCAACCAGTGGTTTTTTATCGGCAATGGAATTGAGCTTCTCGACACGCCCGGCGTGCTTTGGCCTAAGTTTGACGACCCCGTAGTCGGCGACCGTTTAGCGTTTATCGGCTCGGTTAAGGACGCCGTTTTAGATGTTGAAACTATGGCGGTCAGGCTGATTGATGTTCTGCGTGAGGGCTACCCAGAGCGTCTTGCCGAAAGATACAAGCTTGATGATATTTTGGAAATGCAATCGTGGGAAATTCTTGAAGCAATCGGCAGAAAAAGAGGAATGCTCATAAGCGGCGGCGAGGTCAACACCGAACGAGCCTCCGTCATGCTCCTTGACGAGTACCGTGGCGGAAAGTTAGGTCGGATTTCCATGGAATTTCCCCCACAAAATAGATGTTAGACGGTGGACGGAAGATGTTAGATGATGTATATCGTAATTTGCAGCATTTAACTTTTCGCAAAGTCTACAATCTAAAATCCAACATCTTTCATCATAAAATCTAAAAAGGTGCTTACAATGAAAACAGAAGTAAAAATTGACTGGTTAAAATATGAAAACGAAGCGAAGGCGGACGGTTACAATATCGTCTGCGGAATTGACGAAGCAGGCAGAGGTCCGCTTGCGGGTCCTGTTTGTGCTGCGGCGGTCATTCTGCCCGACGGCTGCATTATTGAGGGCGTCAACGATTCCAAAAAGCTCACCGAGAAAAAGCGTGAGCAGCTTTTTGATGTCATAAAGGATACGGCGGTTGCGTATTCGATTGCAACTGCCGACGAAAGGGAAATCGACGAAATAAACATACTTCAAGCGACCTACCTTGCGATGAACCGTGCTTTTCAGGGATTGAAAATAAAGCCGGACATGGCTCTCGTTGACGGAAACCGTGACCCGGGGCTGGGCATTGCGACAAGGACGATTGTTAAGGGCGACGCAAATTCAATGTCGATTGCCGCCGCTTCAATCCTTGCCAAGGTGACGAGGGATCGCTTCATGCTGGAGATGGACAAAAAATACCCCGAATATCAATTCGCAAAGCACAAGGGCTACGGCACGAAGCTTCACTATGAAATGCTGGACAAATACGGTGCGTCGGAAATTCACCGAATGTCTTTTTTGAGGAAATATTATGAAAATAAATAAATCGGGCGTTTGGGGCGAGATTTTCGCAGCAAGATATCTCAGAGAAAACGGCTACAAAATAATAACCGGCAATTTCCGCTCCCGTCTGGGCGAAATTGACCTTGTTGCGCAGAAGGGGAAATATATGTGCTTCGTCGAGGTCAAAACAAGAGGCAAGGAAAGACTGTACGAGCCGAAGGAAGCGGTCGATATTTCAAAGCAGGAAAAGCTGATATCGACCTCAAAGCTTTTCATGAAGGCATACCCCAACAGCAAGCAGCCGAGATTCGATGTCTGCGAGGTCTTTCTTGACGAGAATTTTAAGCTTATAAAGACAAATTATATTGAAAATGCGTTTACGGAAAGCATTTAATTGCTGAATTTTTAGAATATTGCATTGAATTGTTTTTTTACTTATGATACAATGAGAGCAGAACTTACCAAAAGGAGAGGTAATATGTTTTACACCAGCACAAGAGACAAAAGCATAAAGGTTACTTCCTCACAAGCAATTTCTCACGGCATTTCCGCCGAGGGTGGATTGTTCGTTCCGGAGGAGATTCCGCATATTACAATGGACGATATCGTGCGTCTTGCCGATTGCGACTATATCGAAAGAGCGAAAAAAATTCTTTCCCTTTACCTTACGGATTTTACCGCCGAGGAGATTGATTCCTGCGTTAAGGGCGCATACGGTGAGGGCAAATTTTCAAGTAAAAAAATCGCTCCGCTTCATACCCTGACAAAGGGCGTTGAGATTCTCGAGCTGTGGAAGGGTCCGACCTGTGCCTTCAAGGATATGGCGCTCCAGCTTCTTCCGCATCTTCTTACCGTCGCTTCGGCAAAGAGCGAGCCGGGCAAGCAGATAGTTATCCTCGTTGCGACCTCTGGCGACACCGGCAAGGCTGCGCTTGAGGGCTTCAAGGATGTCAAGAACACAAAAATTCTTGTGTTTTATCCCAACGACGGCGTTTCCCCGATGCAGAAGCTCCAGATGACAACTCAGGAAGGCTCAAATGTCGGCGTTTGCGCCATTGAAGGCAACTTTGACGACGCACAGACGGGAGTCAAAAAGATTTTCACGGACAAGACCGTTGCCGCAAGGCTTGCCGAGCAGGGCATGATGTTCTCGTCGGCAAACTCAATCAACTGGGGTCGCCTTGTGCCGCAGATAGTTTATTATGTATCCGCATATTGCGAGATGCTCAACAAGGGCGATATCAAGCCCGGCGACGAGATCAATGTTGTTGTTCCGACAGGCAACTTCGGCAACATTCTTGCCGCTTACTACGCTAAGGAGATGGGCGTTCCTATCAAAAAGCTCATCTGCGCCTCCAACGCAAACAATGTCTTGACCGATTTCCTCAAGACGGGAACCTACAACCGTGTCAGAGATTTTTACACGACCGTTTCGCCGTCGATGGACATTCTTATTTCGTCGAACCTTGAAAGGCTTCTTTTCCTCCTCTGCGGCATGAACGACGCCACGGTAAGAGAGTGGATGGGCGAGCTTTCGTCCAAGGGTTCATACAAGGTAAGCGACGATGTTTTTGCCAAGCTTTCGGAGCTGTTTGACGCAGGCTGCTGCGACGACAACGGAACAAAGGCTTGCATTGCAAGGGAGTTCAACGAGCACAAGTATCTTTGCGACACACACACCGCCGTTGCAGTCTCCGTTTACGAGGACTATGCAAAGAGGACGGGCGACACGACACCGACCGTTATTGCTTCGACGGCGAACCCGTTCAAGTTCAGCAAGGCGGTTCTTGATGCGGTTCACCCCGGCATGACCGAGGCGCTTGATGAGTTCGAGATGGTAACGGCTCTCCAAGCCGAAACGGGCGAGGCTTGCCCTGTGCAGCTTGCAAACCTCAAGGGCAAAACGCCGAGATTTACCGGCTGCTGCAAGAAAGAGGATATGGAGCAGGTTGTATTTGATTTGCTGAAATAATTTGAACAATAAAAACCTGTCACATTAAGCCTGTGATATACAGCCTTGATGTGACAGTCCCTTTTAAGGCAACACTGCACAATTGAGGTGTATGGATTGCGCATCAATTTGTGCGGTATTGCCTTAAAGAAGCTTTACTTGCTTACATCGCTGCTCGGTTCAAAGGTTGCGCAGATCGTTTCCGCACAGGTGCAGGCGCTTGAGGGGCCTACCTCAATCTCGCCGGCAACGCACTTGCAGCCGTCCTCGTTATAGATACAGTTGCAGGCATGGCACTTGATATCCTTGATTTCGTGCTTCATTGTAAATTACCCCTTTTTCAGATTTGTGAAACTCGTTTCACGCTTATATTATCCGTATTTTTTTGAGCATTATTCTTTTCCGTGAGGTGTAAATAAATGTCATTGTTTGCTATCGGCGACACTCATCTTTCCTTCGGCAGCGATAAGCCGATGGACATTTTTTCGGGCTGGCAGGATTATGAAAAACGACTTGAAAAAAATTGGAATTCAATCGTGACGGATAACGACGCCGTCGTTATCGCCGGCGATATTTCATGGGGCATGAAGCTTGACGACGCCTTGGCGGATTTTCGCTTTCTTGACAGCCTCAACGGAACAAAAATCATCATGAAGGGCAACCACGATTATTGGTGGACAACCAAAAGCAAGACAGAAAAATTTTTCGCACAAAACGAAATCGAGAGCATAAAGGTTCTTTTTAATAATGCGTATAAGGTCGGCGACGCTGCAATCTGCGGCACAAGGGGCTGGTTCTTCGACTGCTCAAAGGACGAGGATCAAAAGGTGCTCGCCCGTGAGGTCGGCAGGCTGAAAACAAGCATTGCTGAAGCGAAAAAGCTCGGCGGCGAGGTCATCGCATTCCTTCATTATCCGCCGATTAGCCTAACCGAAACCTGCCGTGAAATTTACGACACGCTCGTCGAGGAGCAGATAAAGACCTGCTATTACGGACATCTGCACGGCAGCTCCGTAAACTGGGCGTTCAGAGGCGAGAGCGGCGGCGTGAATTTTGACCTTATCTCGGCGGATTATCTGAATTTTTGTCCCAAGCTGATAAGAAAATTCTGACCGTTTCCCTCCGGACGGTGTGAATAAATTCGTTGCCGTAAAGCTATAGACCTTTACATTCGACAAATCTCGACCTTTTAAAGGAAATGTAATGTGAAAAAAGTGAAAATAATTCCGTAAACAATAAAATTTTTTAAAAAAGGTATGGAAAAAGAAGAAAACATCTGTTATAATACAAAAGTTAATAGGTATTTGTGGGAGTATGTACGCTCCTAAATGCCACACAGGAGGAAGTTTTTAATGTTAAAATCAGCTAACAAAACAGAAACAAACATCTACACTCTTGAAGTCAGCGTAAGCGGCGAGGACTTCAACAAGGCTATTCTTCAGGCTTACAACAAGCAGAAGAAGAAGATTCAGCTTCCCGGCTTCCGTAAGGGTAAGGCTCCGCTTAAAATGATTGAAAAGTTCTACGGCGAGGGCGTGTTCTTTGAAGATGCGCTTGATATCGTATATCCCGGCGTTGTTAGCGACGCTATCAAAGAGGCAGGCATTGAGCCTGTTGCCGCTCCCCATGACCTTGATGTTACAAAGATCGGCAAGGACGGCGTTGAAATGACGATGAAGGTTACCGTTAAGCCGGAGATCTCTGTTGAGAACTACAAGGGCATCGAGGCCGACAAGGGCGACGCTTCCGTTTGTGCGGACGATGTTAAGAAAGAGCTTGCTTCCATGCAGGAGAGAAACGCCCGTGTTGTCACGGTTGACGACAGAAAGGCCAAGAAGAACGACATTGCGGTTATCGACTTTGAGGGCTTCGTTGACGGCGTTGCATTCGACGGCGGCAAGGGTGAAAACTATGAGCTTACCCTCGGCTCGGGTCAGTTTATTCCGGGCTTTGAGGATCAGATCATCGGCCACAAGACCGGCGACGAGTTCGATGTAACCGTTACCTTCCCGACCGAGTACACTCCCGAGCTTGCAGGCAAGGAAGCAGTATTCAAGGTTGTTCTTCACGAAATCAAGATGAAGGAGCTTCCGGCTCTTGACGACGATTTTGCAAAGGATGTTGACGACGAGGTAGACACTCTCGCAGAGCTTAAGAAGAAGATCAAGGCAGAGCTTTCCGACAAGAAGAAGGAAGATGTCGAGAAGGACTTCGAGAGCGCAGTTCTTGAAAAGGTCGTTGACCTCGTTGAGGGCGAGATTCCCGAGGTTATGTTCGACAACAAGGTTGAGGACGATGTTAAGGACTACGAAAACAGACTCGCTCAGCAGGGAATTCCCCTTGACACTTATCTCCAGTACATGGGTACGAACAGAGAAAGCTTCAAGGAAAGCATGAGAGACAACGCCGTTAAGCAGGTTAAGCTTCAGCTTGCCGTTGAGAAAATCGCCGAGCTTGAGAAGATTGAGGCAACCGACGAGGAGGCAGAGGCTCAGCTCAAGGAAATGGCGGATATGTATCAGCTTGAGCTTGAGCAGATCAAGAAGTGGGTAAATATTGAGGATGTCAAGAAGGATGTTGTCGGCAAAAAGACAGTCGATTTCCTTGTTGCAAACGCTAAGGCTATCGTAGCCGAAAAGCCGAAAAAGACCACCAAGAAGGCCGCAGCAAAGAAAGAGGAAGAAAAGCCGGCAGACGCTGAATAATTTTGCTTTCAAATGATTATAATTTATGCGGGTGGATGGCTCTTTGCCATTCATTTGCATTATTATGACACCAAAAAGCTCAGAAACAACCCGAATGGAGGAATTAAGTATGGCACTGGTACCTTATGTTATCGAGCAAACAAACAGAGGCGAGCGTTCGTATGATATTTTTTCTCGCCTGCTCAGCGACAGAATTATCGTTCTCTCCGATGAGGTGAACGACGCAACCGCAAGCCTTGTTGTTGCCCAGCTCCTTTTCCTTGAGGGACAGGATCCCGACAAGGACATAAGCCTTTATATCAACAGCCCCGGCGGATCGGTTTCCGCAGGCTTTGCAATCTATGACACAATGCAGTACATCAAGTGCGATGTTTCGACAATTTGCATGGGTATGGCTGCTTCGATGGGTGCATTTTTGCTTTCCTCGGGCGCAAAGGGCAAGAGAATTGCTCTCCCGAACAGCACCATAATGATACATCAGCCGCTCGGCGGCGCAAGAGGTCAGGCAACCGAAATCAAGATAGTTGCCGACCAGATACTCAAGACAAGGGAAAAGCTCAATCAGATCCTTGCTGAAAACACAGGCAAGCCCATTGAGCAGATCGCAATCGACACCGAGCGTGACAATTACCTTACCGCTCAGGAAGCGATGGATTACGGCCTTGTCGATAAGGTTCTCTACAAAAGATAAATCAGAGGTGTAACGATGCCAAGAGATGACGAAAGGCGCGAAAAAAGTGTGCGCTGCTCCTTTTGCGGCAAAACCGACGGGCAGGTTGAAAAAATAATCGCCGGCCCCGGAGTTTATATCTGCAACGAATGCATTGGTCTTTGCAGTGCGATCATGGCAGAGGAGCAGGAGACAATTGAAAGAGCCAAAAAGAAGAAAGCCAAGGAGCTTAAGCTGCCGACCCCGATGGAGATGAAAAAAGCTCTCGACGAGTATGTTATCGGTCAGGACGACGCAAAGATTACACTCAGCGTTGCCGTCTACAACCACTATAAGCGTGTTTTCAAGCACGACGCAGAGGTTGAGATTCAAAAGAGCAACATTCTTCTTCTCGGCCCTACCGGTGTCGGTAAGACTATGCTTGCCCAGACGCTTGCAAAGATAATCAATGTTCCCTTTGCGATTGCCGACGCAACAACGCTCACCGAGGCTGGCTATGTCGGCGAGGATGTTGAAAATATTCTTCTCAGGCTCATTCAGGCCGCCGATTTTAATATTGAAAAGGCGCAGCGCGGAATAATCTATGTTGACGAAATCGACAAGATTGCCAGAAAATCTGAGAATCCGTCAATCACCCGTGATGTCAGCGGCGAGGGCGTTCAGCAGGCCTTGCTGAAAATCATTGAAGGAACAGTCGCAAATGTACCTCCGCAGGGCGGCAGAAAGCATCCCCAGCAGGAGTGCTTGCAGATCGACACCTCAAATATTCTTTTCATCTGCGGCGGCGCATTTGACGGAATAGAAAAAATCGTTGAGAAGCGCATAGGCGGTTCGGCTCTCGGCTTTGGGGCAGACATCAAGGATAAGGACGCCTTTACGGTTGAGAACGCAATGTCGAAGGTCATTCAGCAGGATATTACAAAGTTCGGCTTAATTCCCGAGCTTGTCGGCAGACTTCCCGTTATCGCAACCCTCAAGGAGCTTGACGAGGACGCACTTGTGCGGATTTTGACCGAGCCGAAAAACGCCATTCTCAAGCAGTATAAGACCCTGCTTTCAATGGACGGCGTTGAGCTTGACTTCACGCCCGAGGCTCTTACGGCGATAGCGAAGAAAACGCTTGAGAAAAAGACCGGTGCAAGAGGACTGCGCACCATTATGGAATCACTCCTGATCCCGATAATGTATGCTGTTCCGAGCGATAAAACAATCGTCAGCGTGCAGGTGACCGAGGACTGCGTGGAGAACAACGCAGCACCTTTGGTAAAGCATAAAACATAACCGATAAGACTGCAATCAGCAGCGGCATGAAGCGCTGTGGAATTGCAGTCTTTTTGTCTTTTCTGCGGTTAGGTTGACAGTCATGCCGAAACAGTATATAATGAGAGCGTTGCCTCGTTCGGCAATCAATTTAATTGAGGAGAAGACATAATGAAAAGCTTGAACGGCTCAAAGACTGCTTTGAGAAAAAATCCATTTCCCGTTAATCTTTTTTTGATTCTGTCGGGAATCTCTTTTGTCTGTTTAATTATCCTTGCGGCTCTTTCCGAGGGCGACGCCTTAAACGATGTCCTTTTCGGAAAGGATTATTTTAACGATTTTTACAATTCAATGTGCGACGCAGGCAGCCGTGATGTCTACACCGAAACGGGCGTTATTTACCCTCCGCTTTCCAGCCTGTTTTTTTATCTGATTTCAAAGATGGTTCCGCACCGTTATATCGTGCTCGAAAAAGAGCAGCGTGACATAATTTACACCAACGGAGTGTGTCAGATAGTTTTGCTCCTGTTCATCGTCGTGAGCATATTGGCGCTGGGAATGCTTCTCTATGATGTTTTGCAGCGATCCACGCCGAAACTCGGAGCTTTCCTGACGGCATTCTCTCTGGCAATGTCGTTCCCGATGCTTTACTGCATTCAGCGTGGAAACACAATTTTGCTTGCCTTGTTTTTGTGCGGAGTTTTTGTTTTTTATCGAAACAGCGAGAACAAGGTAATTCGTGAGCTGTCATACATAGCTTTAGCCCTTGCCGCGGGATTTAAAATTTTCCCGGCTCTGTTTGGCTTGCTTTTGATTTTTGACAAAAAATACAAGGAGGCCGGCCGTCTTGTAATTTACGGAATCCTTGCGTTTTTCGTCCCCTTCGCCTTCTACGGCGGCTTCGACATCTTTGTTGAATTCTTAAAAAATCTTTTTGCGTTTTCCTCAAAGGCAAGCAGCTATTCAGTGCAGGGCACATCAATAACCAACCTGCTGACATGGCTCTCGCTCGGCTTCAAGCTGGATTTCGGAATATTCCTTACTCTTGCAAAAATAGCGGTGTGGCTCGGCTGCGCTTTTATAATATTCTTTTCAAACGAGGAATGGAAAAAGCTCCTCGGAATTGCATTCGTCTTTGCGAATGTTGACTCAACGGCTCGTGTTTATATCCTCATTTTTCTGCTGCTGCCGTTTGTCAGTTTCATTCAATCTCCCCCTAAAGGCAAAAAGAATGTTCTATACACAATTCTGTTTTGCTCCCTGCTTATCACGATTCCGTGTGTCTGGTATTTTTATGTCGATTCGATAGCGGCGACCTTCAACTCCGTTCTGGGAATGGATATAGTAAAATCAGATTGGTTTAACAAAATCAATGTCGTTTCCGAACCGTTCATCGTTTTTCTGTTTGAAATAATCCTGACCATCGATACCGCTCTTGCGCTGAAAGGCAGGAAAAAGAAAACAATCGAATAAAAACAGTACCGCCCTTTCTGATTTGAAAGAGCGGTAATTTTTGCAATTATTGCCTTTATTCCGTAACGGCGAACTGACTGTTGTAAAGATCATAGTAGAAGCCGTGCTTTTCAAGCAGCTGCTCGTGTGTACCCTGCTCGATGATTTGACCCTTGTTCATAACAAGAATGATGTCCGATTCCTTGATTGTCGAGAGTCGGTGAGCGACGACGAAGCAGGTTCTTCCCTTCATCATTCTGGCAAAGGTTTTCTGAATCCTTATCTCGGTGTGGCTGTCGATTGATGAGGTCGCCTCGTCGAGAATGAGCATCGGCGGCAGATTGAGCAGAACTCTCGTTATGCAAAGCAGCTGCTTCTGTCCCTGAGAGAGCGAGCCGCCGTTTTCGCCGAGAACCGTGTCGTAGCCGTCGGGCAAACGCTTTATAAAGCTGTGAGCGTGCGTAAGCTTTGCGGCGGCGACAATTTCCTCGTCGGTTGCTTCGGGATTGGAATATGCGATATTCTCCCTGACCGTACCGGATTTGAGCCATGTTTCCTGAAGAACCATTCCGAAATTTTTGCGCAGAGATTTTCTTGTGAAATCCATTGAATTTTCGCCGTCAACCTTTATCATTCCGCTGTCGGGGTCATAAAAGCGCATGAGCAGATTGATGAGCGTACTCTTGCCGCAGCCCGTCGGGCCGACGATTGCAACACGCTGACCCGGCTTCGCCGAAATGCTGAGGTCTTTAATAAGCTCCTTGCTCTTGTCGTAGGAAAAGGAGACATTTTCAAACTCAACCTCGCCTGTTGCTTTTTCAAGCTCTTTGGCATTGTCGCAGTCGGGGAGCTGCTCCTTTTCGTCGATAAGCTCAAACACTCTTGCCGCCGAAGCGAGAGCATTTTGAAGCTCCGTTACAACGCCGGAGATCTCGTTAAACGGCTTGGTGTACTGCGTTGCATAGCTGAGGAAGCAGCTCAGCTGACCGACCGTAAGTCTGCCGGAAATGGCGGAAAGCGCACCGAACGCTCCCACTCCGGCGTAAACGATTGCATTGATAAGCCTTGTTGACGGATTGACCATTGAGGAAAAGAACGAAGCCTTGAGGCTGTATCTTGTGAGTCTGTCGTTTATCTCGTCAAATTTTTCTTCGTTCGCCGCCTCACGGCTGAACGCTTTGACAAGCTTCTGATTGCCGACCATCTCGTTTATATGCGTCGTGATCTCGCCCCTTGTTTCTGACTGCTTTTGGAACATCGAATAGGTTCGCTTTGCGATAAACGACGCAACGAAAAGTGAAAGCGGAGTGAGCAGCACAACGATGAGCGCAATTTTTGCATTAACGGAGAACATGAAAATCAGCGTGCCGAGAATCGTTATAACGCCTGTAAAGAACTGAGTGAAGCCCATCAGCAGTCCGTCCGAAAGCTGATCTATATCGGTAATAATTCGGCTGACGATATCGCCATGCTCGTGGGAGTCGATATAACCGATGTCGAGCTTCTGCAAATGACGGAACGCCTGAACACGCAGATCCTTGACAACCCGGTAGGTTATGCGGTTGTTGATGATGTTCATTATCCATTGAGCCAATGCGGTTATGCCGATTATAACGGCGGTTTTGATGAGAATGGTGACAATGCCCTTGATATCGACCTGACCCTTGCCGAGCGCAAGGTCGACCGCATTGCCGAACAGAATCGGCGCATAAAGCTGAGTCGCTACGACAACTACCGCCAAAAGCAGCGAAAGAAGGACAAGAAATTTATATTTTTCAATCAGCTTGAGCAGACGGCGGAAAGTACCTTTATTATTTTTCTTCATTTATACCGCCTCCTTGCTCGAAAGCTGAGATTCGCAAATTTCACGGTATTCCGCACAGCCTTCAAAAAGCTCGTCATGCTTGCCGATTCCGCAAACCTTACCGTCGTCAAGCACAATTATCATGTCGGCATTTTTAATCGTTGAAAAACGCTGAGAAACGATGAAAACGGTCATGTTATCCGTGTCCGATTTTATCGCACGCCTGAGCGCAGCGTCGGTCGCAAAGTCAAGAGCGGACGAGCTGTCGTCAAGAATAAGTATTTCCGGCTTCCTGACAAGCGCCCTTGCAATTGTCAGACGCTGGATCTGACCGCCGGAAAGGTTCTTGCCACCCTGAAGAATTTTGCTGTCAAGTCCGTCCTTTTCGTTGACGAAGTCGAGAGCCTGTGCGGTTTTGAGCGCAGCGGTTATCTCCCCGTCGGTTGCGTCGGGCTTGCCCCATTTTATGTTGTCACGAACCGTTCCGCTGACGAGAGCCGCCTTCTGCGGAACAACTCCGACCAGTTGGCGAAGCTCATCAACATTATAGCTGCGAACATCCGTTCCGTTGATTTTGAGAGAGCCGGAGCTGACATCGTAGAATCTCGGAATAAGATTGACGAGCGTGGTTTTGCCCGAGCCTGTCGCTCCGATTATGCCGACCGTTGAGCCTCTCGGCACTCTCAGCGTGAGCGAATCGAGAGATTTTTCCTTTGAACCGGCATAGGTTGCGCTTACATTGTCGAATTCGACGGCTGTATCCTCCTCGCTCTTTATGCCGCTGCCGTTGTTGATAGAGGGCATGATTTTGAAAACATCGTTGATTCTGTTGCCGCACGCAACGGATTTTGTGAGATTGATGATAAGGTTTGAAAGCTTGATAAGCTCCACAAGAACCTGCGACATATAGTTGATGAGGGAAATAACCTCACCCTGGGTCAGTCTGCCCGTATCGACACGCAGACCGCCGACATATATTATAAGAACGATTGAAATATTGACGATAACATAGGTTATGGGATTGAGGTATGCCGAGATTCTGCCGCCGTAAAGCTGCATATCCTTCAATTCCTCCGAGCATTTGTCAAATTCCTCAATCTCCTTTTGCTCGTGGTTAAAGGCACGGATAACACGCACTCCGGATAAGTTCTCTCTCGTTATTCTCATGACGGAATCAAGCCTGTTCTGCACCTTTTTATAAATCGGCACGGAATAGAACATTATGCCGAAAACAACGACCGCAAGCAGCGGTATCGAAACGGCAAAGATTATCGCCGTTTTCGGGTCAACCGTAAACGCCATGACAACTGCGCCGATAACGATGAACGGGGAGCGCAGGAAAAGCCTCAGAAAAAGATTGACCGCCGTTTGCATCTGATTGACATCCGCCGTCAGCCTTGTGATGAGGGTCGAAGTTCCGATTTTGTCGATCTCAGTATAGGACAGCGTGTTGATGTGGCGGTAAAGGTCGCTCCTCAGCTCCTTGCCGAAGCCGACCGCTGCCTTTGCGGCGAAATACTGAGCCGTAAGCGCACTGATAAAGCCGACGATCGCCAGCCCGACAAGGACCATTGCCATCTTGAAAATATAAGGCTTGTCCGAATTTTTGATGCCCGTGTCGATTATTGCCGCCATTACCAGCGGAACAAAAAGCTCAAAGCTCGCCTCAAGCATTTTGAACAGCGGCGCAAGAATGCTTTCCTTGACATAGTGCCGCAAATACTTTAACAGTTCTTTCATAGTGCCTCCAAATTATATCGTTTTATATTGCCTTCGCCAGTGAAAAAGAAATTGCTGGGCTATTCCCTCAACGCCTACCGTGCATTCCGGCAGCCCGTCGGGATAAAGCTCCGACATTATCCGCTTGACCCATACATCAACGGGGAAAGCGTCGATTCTGCCGCAGCCGTAGAGCAGGGTACATTCGGCAACCTTTGCGCCGACTCCCTTTATTTTTATCAGCTCGGCTCGGCAGGAGTCAATATCCTCAACCGCAAGCATATCGAGCTTAACCTCGCCGTCGGTAATCTTTTTCGCTGCGTCAATTATGTATTTTGCCCTGAAGCCTGAACGCAGCGGTGCAAGGTCGTCAACGCTGCATTCCGCAAGCCTTTCGGCGGCCGGAAAAGAAAAATCGCCGTTTCCGAGGTCGTCCCCAAAGGCTGCGCAAAGCCGCTCGATTATTCCCTTTATTCTCGGAATGTTGTTGTTCTGCGAGATTATAAAGGAACACAGCGCCTCCCATGTGTCCTGACGGAGGATTCGTATTCCGCCGTATTCGCTTATCGCCCTTTTGAGCCGGTCGTCTGTCTTTAGCCTTTCGCAGATTGCGCCGTAGTCACGGTCAAGGTCGAGATAAGCTCGCCAAAAAGCCTCGTCCGTATCGCCGATAACGGTGATTTTTTCGCCGTCCTGCGTTATATCGACCGCTCGTCTCGACGCAACCCCGTGCCAAGCTCCGTTCGACCTTTGACCCCAGCGAAACGCCTGTCCGCAGTCAAGCGTCAGCGCAAGGTCAAAAATTTCGACCCCGTCAAAGCATATACTGTTGTCCTTAATACAGCTTTCCATGCTGATTTCCTTTCGGTATTGCCTTAATTTCCTATAAATATTCATTTTGTAACCTTTTGTCACAAAATCCTTGTCAAGCTTTTTTTAAACTCTGTTTTGCACAAAGATTTCTGAAATTTTGAGCAAAATTTTCCGGTTTTTATAACAAAAAAACACTTGACAAAACTTAAGTGCGATTGTTAAATAATTAACGAAATATGTATTTTCCACGGGCAAAACTGTGGAAAAATGCGTAAAATCAACGATTTTCAAAGGAGTTATCCACACTTTCCACATAGTTTTCCACCGATTTTGTGAAAAAATCAAAGTTTTCCACACTTCCACAGAAAAGGTGGAAAATGTTACAAGCCGTCGTTTTCAGTCGCACATTATTCACTTTGTCTTGCATAAAAATTCTTCCGAACGGCAACAATAAAAGGGAAAAACACGGTAACCGCCGGTTACCGAACGAAAGCAGGGATAGTTTGATCAAAGGGGTCAATCATCAGGTCGTTGAGGTCACAAAACCGACCTGTGAATATTTTGAGCGTGTAATATTTTTTGTCAAGCCCGAGTTTTCTCAGGTCAGCGAGGGTACGCTGCGTGAACGGGCAGGCGAAATTGCCGGCGAAACAGGTGCTCCGCCACCGACCAAGCTGAAACGCAGCCGTATTGTTCTTGCCGCCAAGCTGATAGGCTCTGCCCTTGTCGGTGCGGCAGCAGCGTTGCTCATCAGCCGATTCTTCTGACGGCTCGTTATTTAGCCGCCGATTTGCAAAAGGAAGCCATGCAGCATTTTTCGCAGTCGGGTCGTCTTGCAACGCATACTGCTCTGCCGTGAAGAACGCAGCGGTGACAAAAATCGTTGCTTTCCTCTGGAGGAAGCAGCTCTCGCAGCGCAAGCTCCACCTTATACGGGTCTTTCGTTTCGACAAGACCGAGCAAATTCGTAATGCGGATAAGATGGGTGTCGGCAACAACGGCAGGCTTGCCGTAAATATCACCGCAGATGAGGTTTGCCGTTTTTCTGCCGACTCCTGGCAACGAGGTCAAATCCTCGATATTGTCCGGAACCCTTCCGCCGAAATCGGAAAGGATTTTTTGCGCCATTCCGACAATGTCCTTCGCCTTGGTGCGATAGAAGCCGCAGGAGCGCACAAGCCCCTCCACATCGGCAACATCGGCATCGGCAAAGGCCTCAATGCTCGGATATTTTTCAAAAAGCGTAGGCGTGACAAGATTCACCCGTGCGTCGGTGCATTGGGCAGAAAGCCTCGTTGCAACAAGAAGCTGAAATTCGTTCTTGTAATCAAGGGAACAAACCGCCTCGGGATACTCTTTTTTTAGAGCTTGCACGCAAAGCAACGCTCTTTCTTTTTTCGTCATAAGCCAACACCTCGCTTAAACAAATATTATATCATAACATCAATCCAAAAGAAAGGGTTTGAGAGCAAAATTTAGGGCAACGCCGCATTTATTGTGCAGTGTTGCCTTAATCTCTTATTCAATGCGGAAGCATTTGTTGTAGCCCTCGACCCAGTATTGCACCCTCTTGCGGTCATAGCGGACGGGCATAGCCTTCGTTATTGCCATAACTGCGGCAATTCTCGTGTTCATTCCGAAAACCTTTCTGGAGAGAATGAAGTCGCTCATAACGCCCTTGACCTTGAGCTTGAGTGAGTTAAGGTTCATCATGTTCTCGATGAAGCACCTGATGCTGTTTGTGTCTGCGCCGATGGTTATATCGTCGGAATTGAGGATATCGTTATCAAAGAAATAATCGAGATCCTTCGGCGAAAAGCGTGCAACCATGAGCTTGATAATTGCGATCGGTGCAAGTCCTGCGCCGAGCTGTTTGTAAAAATCACGCTGATATTTCCAGAGCGTATCTGCGCCGAAAAGCTCATCCTTGTCGGCAAGCACTGCATCCGCAAGAAGCCGAGCCGCCTTGAGGCTGTTTGCGATTCCCGAGCCGATGATCGGAACGGTCATGAATGCGCTGTCGCCGATTGCGGCATAGCCGTCTGCAACCAAAAGTCCGAGCGGCTGACGAACCGGAATCTTTACATACTGTCCGCCCCTCAATTTCTGAGTGCCGAGGTCGTCGTTAAGCTCACGGAGCTTGCCGATAGTTTCCTCAACCTCTTCATCGGTCAGCGGATTGAATCGTCCGATGAGAACATCGGTGTATTCCTCGTCATCTGCGACCCAGCAAATCTGCTGCTTGTTGTCAAAGAGAAGATAGACTCTGTACTTGTCGTCCTCAACGGGAGCGGTTTTGTTGTAAAAAGCACGGTAAACATAGAAGGTGTCGTACTTGTCCGGCTCTTTCTGTATTCCGAGGGAGTCGGGAAGATTTTTACGAATCGGCGAATTTATGCCCGCCGCATCAATGACGAGGTCGGCATAAATCACAGCGTCCGTTGTTTGAATGCCGGCAACTCGGCTGCCGAGCATGATAGGAGCGAGAATTTCGGTTTCATAGACAAATTTTACGC
The DNA here is from genome assembly GCA_963625295.1 of Bacteroides faecis. Taxonomy (GTDB): domain Bacteria; phylum Bacillota; class Clostridia; order Oscillospirales; family Acutalibacteraceae; genus CAG-488. Next base: position 42,047 of record CAVFTC010000002.1, on the reverse strand, counting down.
CGCATTTTTCGGCATGGTCGATTATGTGGTTGTAAATATCCTTGCGCTCCATCTGAATTTCAAGCTGATCCTCGGGAACATGCTGCTTGAGCTTTTTATTCCTCGACGGGCTGAAAAATGTCATGTCGTTCTTGAGGCGATATTTATCCTCCGGCGGCATTTCCATTCCGCAGGCAAGAAGTCCCTTGCGGTCAAAAATATCCGTCCAGTCGTAGCCCATGTCCTCACGCTTGTTTTTTTCAAAAACGGTAACATCGTAGCCCTGCTCAGCCAAAATTGCGGCCGCTGCAATTCCGCCGTGTCCGCCGCCGGCTACTATAATCTTTTTTCCCATTTTTTGCACTCTCCTTATTCGCAGTCTTCAATAAGCCCGTAATATCTTGCGTACCAGTACGGGTGAGTGAAGTTGATGCAGGTCTTGAGAACCATTCCCTTGTCATCGCCCGTTCCGGGGAACATTGTGTATGCGGTCGGCTCGTCGGATTTTTTGAAAATCTCTTGGGCAACATCCTCTGCGCCGCTGTCAACTGTAAAGCGGTTGCCGTCATTGTTGAGTATTCTTCTTTCATGCGCCGAAAGCGGCTCAAAAAGCTGCGGCGTCATACCAAGCTCCGTCGGAGTCATGTCCCATTTAAGGTCGGAACGGTAGCTGTTGTAAAGCGGCCACATGACCTGATCCATCGGATAATCCATAAGCTCGTCAATGCAGTCGTCTGCGTTGTATCGCTCTCCGGTGACTGCGCCGTAAACAAAATTATAGAAGGCATTTCTTTCAACCTTTTCGTCCTCCCAGTGATGGGTAAGCCCCATTGCAAAGATTGAACGGAGGTTCGGGTCGTCAGTGTACCTCATCAGAAGCGAGATCATCAGGAAGTCGTGGCTGTCGTCAATATGAAGAAGGTGTCCGTCGGGAATTTTATATTGCATAAGATTCATTGCAAAGTGCTTGCTGCCTGCAAGCTCGACGAAAAGCTTTTCGTATTTTTCGTCGCCCGTGATGTGGTAGCCAATCTTGAGGAAGGTGAGCATCTGCAACGAGTTTGTTCCCTTTTCATAGATCCACTTGTGGTCGTTATTGAGAAGCTCCGGGTCCCAGTTTGCCCATGTTGTCGGCAGACCGTCGGTGTCCACAAGGTGAAAATTATTCTTGATGATATGGTCAAGAATTTTTCTGACCGTGTCCGCAATGAGCTTTTTGTCCTCATCGTCGGCAACAAGGTCAAAATAGTTCGCATAGCAGTAGAAATGACCGACCACCTCGTCAGAGGAGGTTTCTCCGAGCCATTCGCACTCTCTGCCGTCGGCGTCCTTGGTGACATGCCATTCATGGCGTGCGCCCGTGCCGTAATCAACAGCGTCGGAGTACCTGATCGCACGGGCAAAGAATCCGTCAACTCCGGTTATCTCGGTAAGCTTTATCATTGCAAGCAGGCTTCTGCGTGCGTCTCGGCGAACCTCCGGGTCTTTTGTGCAGGCGTATTCAAAGCTGAGAGCCGCCGTGTAAAAGCCCGTCCAAAGTCCTTCGTTGTCCGAGGCAAGAATATGACCCTCGCTTTCGCTCACAACCCCCTCATGCTCAAGGTCACGGTCAAGAACATAGCCGTTGCGCACATTGAATTTTTCCGTCTGAGCACGGAGGATATTCGCCTTTTCCCTGAGCGACATCAGCTTTGTTTCAAAAAGGCTGATGCCCTTATCCGTTGAAACGCAGACCGAGCCGTCGGGAGATATCACAACGCCGGTCGCATTCGGGGAGGGAAGCCAACGCTTGTAGCCGTAATATGAAAGTCGGCCGTTATGCTGGTGAATAAGTCCCGTTGTTGTCGAAAAATATTTGTCGCCGTTTTCCGCTATCGCCATGCCCGTTATGTGTGCGTCGGGCAGGCCGTCTATCTTTGAGCGGTCAAGCCAGTAGCTGTTGTCGTCATAAACGCAAACGCCCTTGTCCGTGCCGACCCAAATGCTGCCGACGGGGTCGATATAAAGGCAGGTGACCGTGTTGCTGAGAATTCCTGTAACGCCCTCCATAAGCTCCGACCAGTGCCAGCGCTTGCCGACAAGAGCGTGAAGTCCGCCGCCTGCCGTGCCGACATATACCTTGTTGTTTTTGTAGACCGCAATGCAGCTGCCCTTGCCGGGAACGCCGATTTCAATATCATAGCCGTTTTCGCCGAGCTTGTAGAGAACGCTCTCGGTCAAGATCCATGTTGCTCCGTCAAGGTCAACCTTGATATCAACGAGCTTGGAGCTGAATTTTTTCTCCGAAATTTTCTTTTTGCCGTCAAACTCAAGCAGGGAATTGCCCACCCCGACAAGCATATGATTTTCGGCATTGAAATATATCATCGAAACAGCCGCATCCTTTACGCCGATTGCCACGGGCGAGAATTTCTCACCGTCAAAGCGTGCCAGACCCTTGTCCGTACCGACGAAAAGAGTGCCGTTATTGTCGAACCGCATGGTTGTTATATTGTCCGATTTCAGCCCGTCCGCCGTCGTAAAAACACGGCGTGTAAGCTGCGGAAATTTTTCTGTTTTAATAACTGCTCTGTATTTATTCATTTAAACGCTCCTTGATTTTAGGACAACACCTCACGCCGTAATTCCTGCGGTATTGTCTATAATTTTTCTTTAAGGCAACACCGCACAAATTGAGGCGCACGCCTTGCTTGAATATATTTCCGTCATGTTGCACAAAAATTCCTTGACTTGCGACAGCAAGCCTGCAAAATTTTTGTACAACCTGACGAAAAATCTTGCTGCGCAATCCGCACACCTCAATTGTGCGGTGCTGCCTTAATTCACGCACATCTAACATCCAGCATCTAAAATCTACAATCTATCATGCCTCCCCTTGAATGATTCAAGGGGAGGTGTCGCGTGAGCGACGGTGGGGATAAAGATAAAGAAATTTTACATAGACAACGAAGTACTACAAAATAAATATTAAGGCAATACCGCACAATTAAGGCGCACGCCTTGCTTGAATATGTTTCCGTCATGTTGCACAAAAATTCCTTGACTTGCGACAGCAAGCCTGCAAAATTTTTGTACAACCTGACGAAAAATCTTACTGCACAATCCGCACGCCTTAATTGTGCGGTATCGCCTTAAATCGTTGATTTTGGATTTACAGAGATATAAAAGAAAAGTTCTCGGTGCGATGTGGTCATCGCACCCTACGAAGATAGATGTTAGATGGTAGACGGAAGATGTTAGATGATGTTACGGAAAAATGTAGCATTTATTTTTTCGCAGGTCTAAAATCTATTGTAGGGGGTCGCTTGCGGTGGAAGGAATAAGGAATAAAGGCATATAGAGTTGTTCTTTATCCCCTCTGTCGCTCATGCGACACCTCCCCTTGAATCATTCAAGGGGAGGCAGAATAGATGTTAGACGGTAGATGCTGGATTTTAGATGATATTACGGAAAATGCAGCATTTAAATTTATCGCACATCTAACATCTAGCGTCTAAAATCTACAATCTATTTCAAAAAGGGGAGGACGACTGCTGCGGTTCTTTCGCCCTCGTCATAGACGAAAACATGGCCTGAGCCTTCAAAGGTGACATATTCGGCGTCGGGGCAAATCTCCTTCATTCTCTCGATCTGGTAGTAGGGCATTGTTTTGTCCGCTGTGCCCCAAACGACAAGCATGGGTATCTTTTGCTCGTTAACACTTCTGTAGCCCTCGGTTGCTTCCTTGGTGTTGAGTATACAATTTATAAGGCTTGAAAATGTGCTGCCGACGAAGCCCTTGTACTCTGCGCACATCGCAAAGTAGCGTGTAAAATCGTCAACCTCCGTGCTGTCGGTATGCGTCATTTCTCCGGCGCAGTTTTTGATGAGGGTTTTGCCGCCGATGGTTTTGAAAAGAGCCTTGCCGAAGCCGGGAATCTCGCAAAGCTTCATGTAAAACGGCGGCTTAAAGCTGTCCATTCCTGCGGGAGCAAGGAGCACAAGCTTTTTTACCTTGCCCGGATAAAAGCGGCAGAAAGCCGTCGTTACCGTTCCGCCCATTGATGTGCCGATAAGATAGAATTTTTCGTCGCCCAAAAGCTTTTTGGTAAGCTCGTTGAGCTGTCTTGCAAACAGCTCCGGCGTGCAGGCGTCATGAGTTCTCTGGGAAAGACCTCTGCCCAAAAGGTCGTATCTGATGACCTTATAGCCTGCGTTGACGAGAGCGTCGAAAAGCTTATCATATATTTTATACGGCGTGGCGTAGCCGTGGGTCAGCACGACCGGCTCGCCCTCGCCCTCCATTTGATAATGAGTAACTCCGCAGGGCAGCGAAATGAAGCTGCCGTTGTTCATTGCTCTTTCACTGTCGTTAAGCTCAAGGGTTTCAACATCCTTGACGAGCTTTTTAAATTCCTTCTTTTTCATAGAGTCATCTCCTTGTTTTTTATTATCTTATCATAACAGACTTTCAATTTCAATAATCAATAGCAGAATATTGTAACTTATTGTAAATTGTCTTAACTTGACAAAATCAGCCTTAAATGTTATCATAGGCTAAAGAAATCTGAGTTTTGGAAGAAGGTATATGATGATCAATTCAGATAATTTATGCATGAGCTGTATGAAGGATATCGGAACGGAGAAGCAATGTCCGTACTGCGGCTTCCATGCCGACTCAAAGCAAATTGAACCTTACCTGCCGATCAGGACGGTTCTCGGCAACAGATATCTTGTCGGAAAGCTCCTTGAGTATAACGGTGACGGCGCAACATATATGGGTCTTGACCTTTCAACAAGAGAGCCTGTCAATATCCGTGAATTCTTCCCGGAGGGAATTGCGCTTCGTGACTCCAAAACCCTGAATGTTTATGTTGCGCAGGGCAACGAAAAGATTTTCGGCGAGTGCCTTTTGAGCTTTACCGAGATGTGGAGAAAGCTCATGCGGCTCAGCGGACTTTCCGCCCTTATCAAGGTCAAGGATATCCTTGAGGGCAACGGTACATGCTATGCCGTTACGGAGAACATTGACGGTATCACGCTCAGAGAATATCTTCTCAGAAACAATGTCGGCTATATTTCCTGGGAAAAGGCTCGACCCTTGCTTATGCCGGTTCTTTCGACTCTCGGAACGCTCCATGCTTCCGGAATTATCCACAGAGGTATTTCTCCGTCAACGCTTGTTGTCGCTTCCGACGGAAAAATAAGAATCACAGGCTTCAGCATCAGTCAGGTCAGATCCGCAAGAAGTGAGCTTAAATGCCAGCTTTACAACGGATATGCCGCCTTTGAGCAGTACGGCTTTGACGGCAGACAGGGCACATGGACGGATATCTACGGCTTTGGCGCAGTGCTTTACAGAACTCTTATAGGAACAGATCCCATTGATGCGACCGAGCGTGTTACGAATGACAGGCTCATGGTTCCGGGTAAATTTGCGGAGCAGCTTCCTGCCTATGTCATTAACGGACTTGTCAACGCTCTCCAGATTCTTCCCGAGGACAGAACGAGAACCGTCGAGGAGCTTCGTGCCGAGCTTTCCGCTTCGCCGAGTGCGGCGGCAGGCTCAAACATCGACTTTGAACCCGTTGCTCCGGTGAATGTTAAAAAGCCCGTTGCGCAGCGGATCGTTGACGAGGAGGATGACGAGGAGGACTACACCTACAATAAGCGTGAAGCGGCAAAGAAACGCCATAATCGCTCCTCGGCGATCATAGCAGTTTGTGCGATAATTATCGTTCTTGCCGTTGCGTTCCTTGTCCTTTGGCAGACGGGTGTTATTAAAATGGACAACAGCGAGACGACGACGGCAGCTTCGGAAACGGTTGAAGTTCCGAACTTTGTCGGAAAGCCGTACAGCGAAATAATCGACAATACCTATAACAGCAAGAACTTCAAGTTTGAAAAGAGCGAGGTTTACGATTCAACGGTCGAGGAGGGCTATGTTATCAGCCAGAGCGTTGATGTGAACGCCAATGTTCCGATCGGTACAACGATCAAGCTGGTTGTCAGCAAGGGCAAGCAAAGCATTGTTTTCCCGACCTCCGGAATTATCGGAATGAAATACGACGACGCAAGAAAGCTTCTTACAAAGCTTGGCTTTACCGTTGAAAAGTCCGTAAAGCTCAACACCGGTAACGAGATTGCGGATACGGTTCAGGGCGCTTCCCTTGAGGAGGGCGCATCATACGAGAAGGGAACGACGGTATTCCTTTTCGTTTGGGGTGAGCCTGAAACAACAGAGGTGACAACGGAGGAAACGACGGTTGACGAGGAGCTTACGACCGACGATACCTCGGTCAGCGAGGCTCTTGACCGAATCATCAACTTCGGCAGAGGCGGCAACTGATTTTAGACAACGCCGCACAGTTTGAGGCGCAAGACTTGCCACACAATTGTTCGATAAAAATAACAGCAGCGGGAATTTCCTGCTGCTGTTTTTGACTGAAAGAAACACCGCACGGTTGAGCTGTGCGGTGTCGCCTTAAATTAAATCTGCAGTTGCGCCTCTTGTCGCTTTAATAATATCGGCAGGGGATAGCTCAATCTGGCTTCCTATTTTTCCTGCGCTCAGGGTGACTGTTTCAAGCGACAGAATATCCTCATGGAATGTTGTTTTGAAGCTTTTCTTCATTCCGATGGGACTGCAGCCGCCGTGGACATAACCAGTCAGCGGCAAAAGCTCGTTTTGCTTTATCATTTCAATGGATTTTTCCTTGACCGATTTCGCTGCCTTCTTCAAATCAAGGTGCTCGGCAACGGGAATTACAAAGACATAATAGTTTTTTGACGCCGAGCGTGTCACCAAGGTTTTATAAACCGAGGATGGATCTTTGCCGAGAAAGCCGGCAACGCTCACTCCGTCCGTCGCTATATCGTCGCCGTGCGGATAGGAATGAGGAATATATTTGATTTTCTGCTTGTCAAGCAAGCGCATAACATTTGTTTTTGTTTCAGCCATATGGATCACTCTAAATAATCAACTATTTTGACGGTTTTGCCGTTTCTTGTGTATACTCTCGGAACTCTTCGGGTTATGCAGCAGAGAAATTCATAATTGAATCTTCCGGAAATATCGCCGATTTCCTCGCAGGTGATTTCCTCGTCGCCGTCCTTGCCGATAAGAGTTACTCCGTCGCCGATTGAAACTCCTGGAATATCCGTAACATCAACCATGAACTGATCCATGCAGATTATGCCGACGATTTTTGCACGCTTTCCGTGGATAAGAACGCTGCCCTTATTCGACAGCAATCTCGGATATCCGTCCGCATAGCCGACGGGAATCGTTGCGATAACCGTGGGCTTGGTTGCAACATAGGTTGAACCGTAGCTGACCGTATCGCCCTTGTGTATCGTTTTTACATTTATAACAAGGCTGTGCAGCTCCATTGCCGGTTGAATGTGAAGCTTATCCTTGTGAACAAATTCGGAGGGGTAAAGCCCGTAGGTGATGATTCCGCTCCTTACCATGTTCAAAAATTTGTCGTCGCTGTCAATAATGGCTGCACTGTTGCAGACATGCTTAATCGGGATTTTTATACCGATCTCTTCGAGCTTCAGAACAAAGCTCTTGAACCTTTCAAACTGCCTGTTCATCGAGGTTTTGTCAGGCTCGTCGGCACAGGCGAAGTGAGTAAAAATGCCGTCGATCTCAACATTCGGAAGCTGCGCAATTCGACGAATTTCGTCTATGCTTTCATCGTCGGGAATGAAGCCGATTCTGCCCATGCCCGTATCGATCTTTATGTGAATATGAGCCGTTGTGCCCATTTGCTCCGCCGCTTCATTAAGCTCCTTTGCAATCTCATAGCGAAAAACGGTGAGCATTATGTCGTTTCTGATTATGGTTTCAAACTGATTCGGAAAAACAAAATCAAGAATAAGCACCGGCTTGGTTATTCCGGCTCGCCTGAGGGCAAGAGCCTCGCCGACGGTTGCAACCGCAAAGCCGTATGTACCGATTTCGCTGAGAGCCTTGCTGACCTCAATTGCGCCGTGGCCGTAGGCGTCCGCTTTGACGACTGCCATAACCTTCGTGTCGGGGTCTACCCGATTGATGACCTCTTTGATATTTCCGCAGATCTTATCAAGGTCTATCTTGAGATAAACCCTATTTAAATAGTCAAGATTATTTCCCAAAATTCGCACCTCTTAGTCTATAACCTTAATTGACTCGATAACCGGCTGCTGCTCGGTAGGGATACAATCGCTTTCGGGAACGGATTCGCAAATTTTGTCGATGATATCCATACCCTCGGTAATCCTTCCGAAGGCTGCGTACTGACCGTCAAGATCGTCGGAGCAGGAATTTTTAAGGCAGATGAAGAACTGCGACGAAGCCGAGTTATAGTCAAACTGGTTTCTTGCCATTGATATAACGCCTCGTTTGTGCTTTATCGTGTTCTTGTGTCCGTTGGCCGAGAATTCTCCCTCAACGCTGCTCTCACAGCCGCCGAGACCGGTTCCCTCCGGGTCACCGCCCTGGAGAACGAAATCCTTGACATAGCGGTGGAAGGTCAAGCCGTCATAAAAGCCGTCGTTGCAAAGATTGACAAAATTTTCAACCGTCAGCGGAGCTTCGTCTCCGTCAAGCTCGATTTTAACCGTTCCGTAATCCTTGATCACCATTTCAACATGGTGCGTTCCCTTCAAGCCCTTTGAGCCGCAGGAGGAAAAGCAAAGAAGGATCAAAACAGCCGACATAACTATTGAAATTGCTCTTTTCATAAGTAAAACCTCACAAAATATTTTTAAGGCAACACCGCACAAATTGAGGCGCGCGCCTTGTTCGGTAACCGCCGGTAGTTGTCGGTTACTTTATAATTATATCACATATATAAACTGTAGACAAGCTAAAATTTTATGATATAATATTTTTGTCAGCAGAGGTGTTTTATAATGTATATATGCAGTCAATGCCCGAGAAAATGCAATATTGACCGAGACGCTTCAACGGGAGCTTGCGGAGTTAATACAAAATATAAGGTCGCAAGAGCCGCACTCCACTATTGGGAAGAGCCGTGTATAAGCGGCGAGAGCGGCAGCGGCACGGTGTTTTTTTCAGGCTGCCCAATGAAATGTGTGTTTTGTCAGAATGTCGAAATAAGCAAGGGCTGCTTCGGCAGGGAGATAAGCGAAGAAAGATTGATAGCTGTTTTCAAGGAGCTTGAGGATAAAGGCGCAAACAACATCAATCTCGTCAGCCCGACCCATTACGCAGAGCAGCTCGCACGAACGCTCGAAAAATATAAGCCGGGCATTCCCGTGGTTTACAACACCGGCGGTTATGACAGTGTTGAGACTTTGCAGCTTTTGGAGGGCTTGGTCGATATATATCTGACCGATATAAAATATGTCGGCTCGGCAGTTTCAAAAAAATACAGCCAAGCGGAAAATTATTTTGAAGTCTGTTCAAAGGCTGTGCTTGAAATGCGCCGTCAGCAGCCGGAGGATATTTTCAAAAACGGGCTTATGAAAAAGGGAATGATTATTCGTCATCTCGTTCTGCCGGGTAATGTCAGTCAGGGCATCGGGATGCTCGACTGGGTCGGGGACAATCTCTCAAACGACACGGTTATCAGCCTGATGGGGCAGTATATGCCGTGCGCAAACGCTTCACAGTACCCGACAATCAACCGCAGGATAAGCCGTCGCGAGTATGATACCGTTGTTTCCCACGCCGAAAGGCTCGGCTTTGAAAATGTTTATATTCAGGAGCTTGATTCCTCCTCCGGAGAATATGTTCCGAGCTTTGATCTTACCGGAGTGTGATTTTTGATTGACAAAAACGAACATTTGGTATATAATAAAACAAATATGTGTGACCGTTGGGATTTTTACTACGGTTACCGAAAGAATGGAGGAAACCATTTCATGAAAAAGACAAAAAGAATCATAGCCTATATTATGGCAATCGTTGTTGCGTTGTCATGCTCAGGCTTGGCGGCCGTTGTTTCGGCGTCGGCAGCAGGTCAAATCACGAAAGTACAGATTGTTTCTTTACCGACCAAGACCGTTTTTGTTCAGGGAACTGACTGGGATTACGGCTATTATGATATGCCGGAGGGCTACGGACTCGGAACCTTCGTTAGTCAGGATGGATTGATCTCGTTCCATCACAACGGCGGCTATTATACGCATTATTCCGACAGAGGAATGATCGACATGACCGGACTTGTTGTTAAGGTCACCTATTCCGACGGAACAAGCGAAAACATTACCTACAAAGAGACAAAGTCGGGTTACACGGTCAGTCAGAATATCCTTGCTTCACCGAGCACTGACTATAAGCTTGGTGAGAACACGATTGAGGTTTACTTCAAGTCCAACACAAAGGTCTACGATTCGTACAAGATCAATATTGTAACATCTGTTACAAAGGGCGATGTAAACAGCGACGGCAAGATAAACTCTCTTGACGCTCTCATGGTGCTTCAGCATGTTGTCGGAATAAGCACGCTTACATCAGTGCAGTTCAATACGGGCGACATGGACTCCAACGGAACGCTGAACAGCTTTGACGCTCTGTTGATTCTTCGCAAATCGGTAGGTATGTAATAAATTCATAAATAAATTCGGGACGGCTTCGGTCGTCCTTTTTTTTTTACAATACCGTATTGTGCGTAACATAATTTGAATTTTTTTCGCTTGTTCGCAAATAATATTATTAAGGCAATGTTGTACAATTAAGGCGCACACCTTGCTTGAATATTATTTTTGGAGGCTTTGACAGTGAATATATCAAACGAGCAATATGGCAATATGGTGAAAAAAGCTTCCCCGAAATCTCCGATAGCTTTGGATTGCATTAAGGCTTTTTTGATCGGCGGAGCAATCTGCTGCTTCGGTCAGCTTTTGTTTTATATTTTCCGAAAATGCGGCTCGAGCCTTGACGAAAGCAGGGCGCTTGTTTCAATAACGCTGATTGTGCTGACTGCTGTTTTGACCGGAATAGGAGTGTTTGACAAAATCGCAAAGCACGCCGGAGCCGGAACAGTAGTGCCGATCACCGGTTTTGCAAATTCCGTCGTTTCTCCGGCAATGGAGTTTAAAAGCGAGGGCTTCATAATGGGCACGGGAGCAAGCATTTTTAAAATAGCAGGCCCTGTAATTCTTTACGGTACGACAGCAGCGTCGATATACGGATTGGTTTATTATATTATAAATTTCATTAAAACAAAATAACATGAAAAAATGAAAGCCTTGTACAGACTTTCATTTTTTCATGTTATCAAGTGCATATTCACAGC
>CAVFTC010000002.1:30002-30827 GCA_963625295.1 Bacteroides faecis | reverse complement strand
GCATTGCAAGACTAAATTGTTTAACGAAACTTTCTCGTTCTGAGCGAGTGTTTCCAATTTTTTCAGTAATTCAACCGGAAATCTAAATGTTTTATTAACATATTCCTCTTTTTTTACTTCAAACATTTTATCACCTCATATCTATTTTAATAAAAAGTCACATCATTATATACACCTAAAATTAACACATACATAAATAAGTGCAAATAGCACTTGACAAATTAGGTGAAATGGTTTATAATTATGACAAACTGATGGGGAGGAGGTGAATACATGAAAAGAATGCTTGCAATCATTATGGTTGTTTTGACAGTTGTTTCCTTTAGCGCATTTTCCGCTTCTGCACAGACTTATTTCTGGTTGGGTTCAAACAGCTACAGCTATAACGGAAATAAATACTGTTATGTTAAGTTGAAGAAGCCGGGCAAAACGAATGCAAAGGTAACTGTAAGGCTTACTTCTACAGGTCCTCTTTCTATTAAGATGACTAACGGCAGTGGTCGCTATCTTTGGAGTGAAGATTACTCTATTAAGCCTAACGGATGGTGCACAGGAGCAAGAACTTATAGTCTGGGAAAGAATAATTCTTCATATAGGCTGTATTTTAAATCAACCAACGGCAGAGGAACGGGTTCATGCAATGTAACCAATCCTAAGAACTGTTCGATTTCCTAATCCAATTTCAGCATTGCTGCCTGAATTAAAATCAGGCGGCATTGTTCTATTTATGAGGTGAAAAAGAAATGAAATATTTTAAATACATGAGTTTATTATTGATTATTTTGTGTTGTTCTTCATGTGTATCAAAAAAGAGCAATACAATAT
>CAVFTC010000002.1:0-29820 GCA_963625295.1 Bacteroides faecis | reverse complement strand
AGGTTGTACAAAAATTTTGTAGGCTTGCTGTCGCAAGTCAAGGAATTTTTGTGCAGCATGACGGAAACATATTCAAGCAAGGCGTGCGCCTCGATTTGTGCGGTGTTGCCTTAATTAATAAGCGATTTGAACCAGCGAAGCTCCTCACGGTCAACCGAGCAAAAAAGAATTATCATTGCGATATAGAGAACGGAAGCCGTGACGATCTCGACCGACGCCGCAAGCTTTGCCCCCGATATCACGACCGAGGTAAAAATCAGGCTTTTGAGAAGATTTGCGCCGATAACGCAAAGAATCGGCGTAAAAATATCCTTAAAAAAGGAAACAGCAACATCGCTGACCTTCGTCAGCCGCCTGAAGCTGAGGGCGAAGTTGATAATTTCGCTGACAAAAACAACAAGAATATAGCCCTTTACGGAAAGAACAGGGACGAGCAGGTAAACGAGAATGACGCAGATTGAAGCGTCGATGATGTTGTAACGCATATAGCTTACCTGCTGGTCAAGCCCCTTCAGCATTCCGTCAACCGACATATCGCAGTACATAACGGGTATCAGGGGCGATAAAATACGAATATAGAAGAAAGAGCTGTCATTGCCGTAAACCGCCAGTGACAGCCTTTCTGCGTTGAAATACATAATTCCCGCCGTGCCGATTGAAAAAATAAGCGTCAGGTGAAGCACTCTTGTTATCATGTAATTGATTCTTGCCCTGTTGCCGGAGATGTACATTGCCGAGATTTCCGGTACAAGCAGACCCGAAAGCGACGAGAGCAGGGCGGAGGGGTAGAGCACGAGCGGAAGCGACATTCCGTGGATAACTCCGTAGGCTGCAAGCGAGGCTTGAGGGTCGCTGCCGGATTTGCGCAGACCGATGGGGATAAGCAGGTGCTCGACGGTCATCAGCACCGAGCGCATCTCTGAGCCGATCGCATCCGGAAGCGAGATCCTCAAAATGCGCTTCCAAATCTCCGAGCCTTTTTCGCTCTGCACGTCACGGCATACGGAAAGACGGTAAAGGGTGTAGGAGCAGCAGAGGGAAAAAAGCTCGGCGGAGGATATGCCGAAAACTATCGCCGCACACGAGGCTTCAAGCCCGTGAGTCAGGGCGGCTCTCAACACGAAAACTGTTATTATGATCTTGAAAATCTGCTCCGCAAGCTGAACGATGGTGTAGCGGACAATTTTTTTGACCGATGTGAAATAGCCGTTGAGCGCAGTCGACATTGCAACGAACGGCAGACTAAGACCGAGCACCTTTAAGGACGGCACGCTTCGCATATCGCCTATCCCCCGTGAACCGATCAGCTCCGAGAAGCCTGCCAAGAGTGTGGCGATAACGCAGCCGCAGACAAAGGAATAGACAAGGCAGCGGCGCATTATCTGCCGTTCGTTGCGCATTCCGAGGGCGATATTGTCGGCGACGAGCCTCATTGCGGCAAGGCGGATTCCTGCAACGGAAAAGGTCACTGCCATGCCGTAAACGGCACAGATGAGCTGAAAAAGCCCTATTCCATCCGCACCGATTCTGTTTGTAAGGTAAACATTGAAGCTGACGGCAACCGTTTTCATCAGGAATGCCGTAGCCGTCAGCATAAGCGTGTTTGTAAGTAGTCTTTTTGCATTTGTCATTGGCATCACTCCGTAGAAATTTTATGACAATTTCAATAAAATAAGAATTGATATCGGTAAAAATTTATGATAAAATAATTGTACGGCATTGCCTTAGATTTAGATTGTAGATTTTAGACCTTCGATAAATTAAAAACTGCCTTAAAAGCATCTAAAATCCAGCATCTAAAATCTAAAGTCTATCTTTGGGGGCATTATATGAAAAAAATTGTTTCAATCTTTCTTGCGGTCATACTGACCTTTTCTGTCAGCGCCGCTTCGTTTTCCTCGTATGCGACCGACAAATGCGGCTGCTCAAACACGCCGATAGTCTATGTAACCGGCTTTGCAATGACCGACCTGGTCGCAAATCCCGGAACGGATGAACAGTACAAGGTCTTTGTGCCGGAGAGCAAGACGATAATTTCCGCTGTCGCAAAGCTTGTTATCCCGGCCGTCATGCTGAGGATAACCGGCGATTACGAAAGCTTCGCAAGGTCGTTGAGCGCAATACTCAACGAGGCACTCAAGGACGCCGCCTGCGACGACAGCGGTGAGCCGCTCAACGAAACGGTTGATGTGAGCTTTAGAGTAGGACCTATGGCTGAGCACGGCTATCGAATGGATAACCGATTCAATTACGACTGGCGTGAGGATGTTTTTGACATCGCTGCCGAGCTTAACGATTATATTGAAAAGACAAAGGAGCTGACCCGTCACGATAAGGTCGTCTTAAAGGCAGAGAGTATGGGCGGCGCAGTCGTTATGACCTACCTCAAGCAGTACGGCAGCGGCAGCGTCGATACCGTGATAATGCAGTCCTCGGCGTTTAACGGAATTACTCTTGTTGGCGGACTTTTCACGGGCGATATCAATATCAAAACCGAATCCGTGATGAATTATATCGCCAATTTCATTGAGGGTAACGACTCCACTACCGTATTTTTACGCAGTCTTTTTTATGCGCTTTTGGCCGCCGTTCTTTCACCCGTGTGCGGTGAGCTTGATACGGTGTTCACGAAGGGCAAGGACATACTTTATGAGGATTGTCTGAGGGATCTTTTTGGAAATTTGGCAGGTGTGTGGACTTTTGTGCCTAACGAATACTACGAGCAGGCGAAGGAATATATGCTTGACGATACCGAAAATGCGGCTCTTATTAAAAAGCTTGACGCATACCACTACGGCGTTATGGACAGCACGAAGCAAATTCTTGACGAAGCGATTTCCGGCGGAATGAAGCTTGCGATAATCTCGAATTACGGCAAGGCGGCAGTTCCCGTGCTGAGTGACGACGGCTACCAGAGCGATTTCCTTATTGACACGGCGAGAACCTCGCTCGGCGCAACCTGTGCCGACTTCGGGAAAACGCTCGGTGACGGCTATACCCAAAGCGTTGCCGACGGCCACGACCATGTTTCCTGCGACAACGCCGTTGACGCATCAACCTGCATGTACCCCGAATACACATGGTTCATCAAGGATATGATGCACACATGGTACACGACGGGCTATTACGATTTCACATGGCAGCTCGCACAATACGGCAGCCAGCCGACGGTGCGCAGCCTTGAAGCCTATCCGCAGTTCCTTTATAACGATCAGGTCAACAAGCTCCTTGTTCCCCTGACTTCGGAAAATACCGATACACAAAAAACAATAACCATTTGCTGACGAACGGAGGATAATCATGAACAGAAAACTTACAAAGGCAATCTCAATTTTCATGTCTGCAGCAATTTTTACTTCCTGTACGGCGCTTTGCTCCTTTGCGACGGATAGGGATGTTGATTACAAAATCAACAGCACCTATGCCAATGTCGATTGGAGCACCTATAAGCAGTACAAGACTGATCTCCACAGCCACACGACAGGCACGGACGGTACATCAACCAAGAAAGAAACCATCGAAAAGCACTATGACTACGGCTTCGATATTCTTGCCATTACCGACCACGGCACGACCGATTACGGCTGGGACGATATCTCGACAAACAAAGCGGTAAAAATTGCAATGACCGTCAGGAGGGGCAAGCTCCCCATCGAGGCTCTGTCGCTCAGCGGCAAGACCTCTGACGGCAAGGATTACACCTACGACGGCAGCTATTATACCGAGTACGACGAGAGCGGCAATGCCGAAAACTCAATGCTCAGAGTGCCCTTTGGCAACGAGCAGAACCCGACCTCGTTCAACAATGCCCATGTCTGCTCATGGTTCGTGAATTACGGCAACGATACCATTGGCGGAACAAGCGATTACGAAACACCGATAAAGAATATAAACAAGCTCGGCGGACTTTGCGTTATCAATCACCCCGGCGAATACAGCGGAGCAAGAAACGCCGCAAATTATGACGAGGCTTATGACACCGACAATGTGAAGTATAACTATGTCGTTAACAAGTTTGCAAGCATTCTTGAAAAATATCCCGCCTGTCTCGGAATTGATGTCAACAGCAAGGGCGATTACAGAACCCGTTACGACAGAAAGCTCTGGGATATCCTGCTTCAAAAGGTCGTTCCGACGGGAAGAAATGTTTACGGACTTGCAACATCGGATTCCCATGTCGAAAGCATAATCAACTCAGGCTACACACTCATGTGTATGCCGGAAAAGACCCTGCCCGAGCTTAGAACGGCAATGGAGGACGGCGCATTCTTCGCCGCAAGCTACTACATGGGCAGCAAGGCGGAAATCAAGGCGTGGGCTGACGAGCTTAAGGCGGCAGGCATTGGACTCGAGCTGGCGGAAAGCTTCTCCGAGGCATACGAAAAGATAGTTGCCGAGGAGGGCAACGGCAAGCAGAGCACAATTTTTGCCTTTGACCAGGATGCGGTTACTCCCAAGGTGAAGTCTATTTCTGTTGATGATGTTGAGGACACCATCACGATAAGCACTCAGGACGCTTACATGGTTCACTGGATAGCCGACGGAAGCGTTATCGCAACCGGTAACACGATTGACCTTGACGATTACTCCGACGAGATAGGCTCTTATGTCAGAGCCGAGATAGTCGGTGAGGGCGGAGTTATCTACACTCAGCCGTTTACTCTTGAATATGATGGCGCACCTGAGGCTCAGACAGATCATTTTGTTGACCTTGGCGGCGCAACGACAGTCCTTGCGGACACCATCGTTAAGCTCCTTGTAAAGGTTCTCAAGGATTTCAGAGTTATAGATATAATTTGGTATTTCCTTACCAAATAATATAAGGCAGCACCGCACAAATTGTGCGATATTGTCGTAAAACAACCGAATACGGAGGTACTTATGGAAAAAATTTGGAACACGGCGAAATTCATTTATACGGATTTCAAAAATTATTTTAACGCAAAGATTTCACCGTGGGGTGAAAAAAAGCCGAGGCTTTATCAGCACACGGATATCATTGACAACGGCGGCCTGCCGATGTTTGCAAGCGATTTTGAAATATCGGGCGAGGGCAAGACCGAGCTTGTTTTTTCGGCTCTCGGCATTGTTGATATCTATATTAACGGAAAGCGCGTCGACTGCGACGAGATGAAGCCCGGCTGGACAAACTATTTCAAGCGTGCGCTTTATTATACATATGATGTTACGGAGTATGTTAACGAGGGCAAAAACCGAATTCTTGCCGTCGTATCGACAGGCTGGTATTCGGGCAGGATAGTTCAGGACTATTACGGAGCAAATCCTCCTGCCTTCATTGCAAATGTTCTGCATGACGGCAAATCGATTCTCACCACGGACGAGAGCTGGAGGGCGTGCGTCGGCGGCTGCGTTCGCACTGCCGATATATGGGACGGCGAATATTACGACGCAACCGAGGACAGCTACGAGCAGATATCATCCGTCGGCTATTCCACACAAGAATGGAAGAACGCAACGCTTTGCGATTATTTCACCGGCGTGCTCACTCCGTTTGTCGGTCCGACCGTTCAGGTGCGTGACGAATTGAGCCTCAAGGCTAAGAAAATGACCGTATACGACGGAGTAAAATATAACGGCTCGAACTACGGCGAGATAAATGTCTGTGCCGAGCCAAAGGAGTTCCCGCTTACGCTCAAAAAGGGTCAGACGCTCATAATCGACCTTGAGCAGGAAATGGTAGGCTGGGCAAAGCTCACTCTTAAAGGAGAAAGCGGAACAATCGTAAATGTTCACTATGCCGAATTTCTCAACGACAGCGGCGAGATTTCAAGGGGTAACGACGGTGCAAAAGGCTCGCTTTACACCGTAAACCTTCGTTCCGCTCTCGGTAAGGAGACATATGTTATCGGCGGCAGCGGTGAGGAAACCTACAGACCGAGATTTACTTTCTTCGGCTATCGCTATGTTCAGGTGAGCGCAGAAAGCGACATTGAAATTCTTGATTTCATTTCCGAGGTCGTCGGAACGGCTACCTGTGAAACAGGTAAGCTCGAAACCTCCGACCCTCTTGTCAACAAGCTTATTTCAAACACCATTTGGGGTCAGCGCAGCAATTATCTCAGCGTGCCGACCGATTGTCCGCAGCGTGACGAGCGCTACGGCTGGACGGGTGATGCGCAGGCGTTCAGCATGACTGCCGCCTACAATGCCGATGTTAAGGGCTTCTTCCGCAAGTGGATGCAGGATGCCCGTGACGCTCAAAGCGACGAGGGAGCTTACCCTGATATTATTCCGAGATCCGGCTGCTGCACCAGTGAGAATGCGGCGGCATGGAGCGACGCGGGCATTATCATTCCGTACAACATGTATGTGATGTTTAACGACACGGAGCTTCTGAATGAGCATTACGACTCGATGGAAAAATATATCGCTCAGCTTGTGAAGAACTTCGGTATGTCGGGCCCGATTCCCCGTTACGGCGACTGGCTCGCATATGATCTTTGCAAAAATGAATATATCTCCTCGGCTTATCTTGTTCATGATATTGACCTCATGATAAAAATGAGCGAGGCACTCGGCAAGTCCGACAGGGCGGAGCACTATAAGAAGCTCAGAGAGCAGGCTCATGCATATTATGTCGAGAACTTCATGAAGGACGGCAAGCTTATCGGTCAAACTCAGACGGATAAGATACTTGCACTTATCTTCGACCTCGTTGACAACGATTATGCAAGGGAGCTTGCCGATGAGCTTGAGGAGCAGATAAAGGCAAACGGCAACCGCCTCTCCACGGGCTTTGTCGGAACATATAATCTTTGCACAGCTCTTTCAAAGTACGGCAAAGACGGCATGGCATACACGCTTTTGATGCAGCGTAACGAGCCTTCGTGGCTTTACAGCATCGATCAGGGCGCAACGACGATTTGGGAGCGCTGGAATTCCTACACGAAGGAAAACGGCTTCGGCGATGTCGGAATGAACTCCTTTAACCATTATGCTTACGGCTCGGTCGTTGAGTGGATGTACCGCTACATGGCGGGTATTGAACCGGGTACACCCGGATTCGACACGCTTATTCTTCAGCCGAGGGTCGATACAAGAACCGACGCAGAGCTTCCCGACGGACAGAAACGCATGACCTTTGTCAAGGCAAGCTACAGCTCCGCTGCCGGCATGATCAAGAGCGAGTGGAGCACTGAGGACGGCTTTACATATAATTGTGCCGTACCCGTGGCTACTGAGCTGAGACTGCCGATTCTTGGTGAAAAGCTCACCGTAAACGGCGTTGAACACAGCTTCGACGAGTATGAGCATAAGGACGGCTGCGCAGTTATCAAGCTTGCGCCGGGCGAATATGCTTTTGAGGAGAAATGACATGAGCGGTAAGCCGTTACTGTGCCTCGGCACGGGAATGGACTTTGACGATGTTCCTGCCGTCCGTCAGATAGAAATAATTAAGGCGGCGGGCTTTGACGAGTTCTTCTACAGCGAGACTAAAAATCAGCGAGCCTCGGACGATGAGGCGGTCGCCGAAAAGGCGGCGAAAATCGGAATAGGCTTCCACTCTATCCATGCGCCGTTTTACGCAATGGACGATATGTGGCATGATGAGGGTGGCGAGCTTGCGTGTATAATGGAGCGTGAGCTGAAAAACTCGATAGATAACTGCCATAATCTCGATGTGCCGATAGTCGTTATGCACGCAATAATCGGCATGGATAATCACACCCCGACAGAGCTTGGTCTGGAGAGGATAGGCAAAATCATTGATTACGCCGTCAAAAGGGGAGTGACGATCGGATTTGAAAACACTGAGGGCGAGTGCTATCTCAAGGCTTTGCTTGATAAATTCGGCGAGCTTGAAAATGTCGGCTTCACCTACGATTCCGGACATGAGCTTTGCTACAACGGCGGCTCGGATATGCTCGGCAAGTACGGCAGATATCTCATTTCGACCCACCTTGACGACAACCACGGAATGACCGACCCCGAACACCCGAATTTTCTTGACGATTACCATCTGCTCCCGTTCGACGGCTATGCTGACTGGGAGGGGATCGCAAAAAGGCTCAACGGGTGCGGCTTTGACGGCAGCTTGACCTTTGAGGTGGATTCCAAGGGCAGGTGTGGCAGCCATTCCAACGATATGTACCTCGGCATGAGCATTGAACGCTTCGTCGAGGAAGCATACAAGCGTGCCGTCAGGTTCAGGGATTTGCTGCTTTCAACAAAATAAAAAACCAAAACCATGACTTGCGATTCATTTGTTGCAGGTCATGGCTTTTTTACGAAGTATCATTTTTATTCTATATAAGAAATAAATAAAATTTTACATTTTCTTGAATTTTGACCTTGACATATTTGCTTTAATGCTGTATAATGCTATAACGATTATAATGGCATTGTGTGTCCTTGGGTCTATTTTCCTTGGATAAATTGTGCTCTTTTTCAGGGCAAAAACTGTCATAATTCACAAGTTTCATAAACGGACGAAAATAAAGAAGAACGGAGTGGTTAGTCAATGACGAATGTTTCTCCCGTTGCAAGGGGCAGCAGAACCAGAATGAGCTTCGGTAAAATCAAAGAGGTTATGGAAATGCCAAACCTCATTGAGGTTCAGAAGGACTCATACAGATGGTTTCTGGAAACCGGACTTAAAGAGGTTTTCCGTGACATTGCGGATATTACCGATTATACCGGCAACTGGATACTGAAGTTTGTCGATTACAGAATGGACGACAAGCCGAAGTATTCCATCAGAGAGTGCAAGGAGCGTGATGCGAGTTATTCTGCACCGATGCGAGTAAAGGCACGGCTTCTCAACAAGGAAACCGGCGTCGTAAAAGAGAGCGAAGTCTACATGGGTGATTTCCCGATAATGACGGACAGCGGCACGTTTATCATCAACGGCGCAGAGCGTGCGATCGTTTCGCAGCTTGTTCGTTCACCGGGCGTCTACTACGATATGACCCATGACAAGACCGGTATCGAGCTTTACACGAACACCGTTATCCCGAACCGAGGCGCATGGCTTGAGTACGAGACGGATGTAAACGACCTTTTCTATGTTCGTATCGATAAGAACAGAAAGATCTTTATCACAACCTTTATCAGAGCCTTGGGTCTTAGCTCAAACACAGATATCCGTGAATTCTTCGGATACGACCCCCGCCTTGAGGCAACGCTTGAAAGAGACGAGACGCAGAACACCGAAGAAGCTTTGATGGAAGTTTTCAAGAAGCTTCGTCCCGGCGAACCGGCAACTCTCGAAACCGCACAGACTCATCTTGACAATTTGTTCTTTGATCCGTACCGTTACGATATTTCCAGAGTCGGCAGATATAAGTATAACAAAAAGCTTTCGCTGTTCGACCGTATTGTGGGCGCAACGCTTTCGCAGCCCGTAGTCGCACCCCTCACCGGTGAGCTTCTTGCCGAGGAGGGCGAGGTAGTCTCCAAGGAGAAGGCCATAGAAATTGAGCAGTCGGGCGTTAATGTTGTATTCGTTAAGGTTGACGACGACAAGGAGATCAAGGTCATCTCAAACGGTATGGTCGACATCAAGCCCTATTTTCCGCAGTTTACTGAGGAACAGCTTGACGAGATCGGCATCAATGAGAAGGTATCCTTCGCCGCCCTCAGGGAGATCCTTGAGGCTGATGTTGAGGACGATAATGCGCTTCTCGGACTGCTCAAGGAGCATTGCGACGACCTTATCCCCAAGCATATTACAATTGATGATATTTTTTCTTCAATAAACTATGTTAACTCCATAGCCTTCGGCGTAGGCAAGACCGACGATATCGACCACCTCGGCAACCGTCGTATCCGCTGCGTTGGCGAGCTTCTTCAGAATCAGTTCAGAATCGGACTTGCGAGAATGGAAAGAGTTGTTCGTGAAAGAATGACCCTTCAGGCTCAGGAGGACGACGATAAAATAACTCCGCAGACCCTTATCAACATTCGCCCCGTGCTTATGGCGATCAAGGAATTCTTCGGTTCATCACCGCTTTCACAGTTCATGGATCAGACAAACCCGCTTGCCGAGCTTACTCACAAGCGCCGTCTTTCGGCTCTCGGCCCCGGCGGACTTTCCCGTGACCGTGCAGGCTTCGAGGTTCGAGATGTTCACTACAGCCACTACGGCCGCATGTGTCCCATCGAGACTCCCGAAGGTCCGAACATCGGACTTATCTCCTATCTTGCAACCTTTGCAAAGATAAACAAATACGGCTTCATCGAGGCTCCGTACAGACGAGTTGTTGACGGCAAGGTTCTCGACGAGGTTGTTTACATGACGGCGGATCAGGAGGACGATTTCATCGTTGCTCAGGCTAACGAGCCGCTTGACGAGGACGGCCACTTCGTAAGACGCAAGGTCATGGCTCGTTACCGTGACGAATTCCACGAGATCGACAATTCAAGAGTCAGCTTCATGGATGTTTCGCCGAAGATGCTCGTTTCCGTCGCTACGGCAATGATCCCCTTCCTTGAGAACGACGACGCAAACCGTGCCCTCATGGGTTCAAACATGCAGCGTCAGGCAGTTCCGCTTCTCCGTACGGACGCTCCGATTGTCGGAACGGGTATGGAATACAAGGCAGCCGTTGACTCCGGCACAGTCGTTCTTTGTAAAAAGGACGGCGTGGTTATCCATGTCAATGCCGATTATGTCGAGCTTCAGACGGCTGACGGAATCGACAGATACAATCTTACAAAGTTCATGCGCTCCAACCAGGGCACATGTATCAACCAAAAGCCGATCGTTGACCTTGGACAAGAGGTCAAGGCAGGCGATGTTATCGCAGACGGTCCGGCGACCGACCACGGCGAGATCTCCCTCGGTAAGAATGCCCTTATCGGCTTCATGACATGGGAGGGCTACAACTACGAGGACGCCGTTCTTATCAACGAAAAGCTTGTAAGAGACGATGTTTATACATCAATTCATATAGAAGAATTTGAAATTGAAGCAAGAGACACAAAGCTCGGACCCGAAGAGATCACGAGAGATATCCCGAATGTCGGCGATGACGCTCTCAGAGATCTTGACGAGAGGGGAATTATCCGTGTCGGCGCAGAGGTTCGCTCAGGCGATATCCTTGTCGGCAAGGTCACTCCCAAGGGTGAAACAGAGCTTACTCCCGAGGAGAGACTTCTCCGTGCTATCTTCGGCGAGAAGGCTAAGGAAGTCAGAGACACCTCCCTGCGTGTGCCGCACGGCGAGTACGGTATCATAGTCAATGTTGAGGTGTTCACAAGAGAAAACAGCGACGAATTAAGCCCCGGCGTAAACAAGGTCGTTCGCTGCTACATTGCTCAGAAGCGTAAGCTTTCTGTCGGCGACAAGATGGCAGGTCGTCACGGAAACAAGGGTGTTGTTTCCCGTATTCTTCCGCAGGAGGATATGCCGTTCCTTGAGGACGGAACTCCGCTTGACATCGTGCTTAACCCGTTGGGCGTTCCCTCCCGAATGAATATCGGTCAGGTTCTTGAGGTTAACCTCGGCTTTGCCGCAAAGCATTACGGCTGGAGAGTTATGACCCCCGTATTCGACGGTGCGCATGAGTCGGATATCAAGGAGATGTTCCATGACCTCGGTATTCGTGAGGACGGAAAGTCCATTCTTACCGACGGACGCACGGGACGCAGATTCGATAACCCCGTAACGGTAGGTATCATGTACTATCTCAAGCTGTTGCACCTTGTTGACGATAAGATCCACGCCCGTTCGACAGGTCCGTATTCACTGGTTACTCAGCAGCCCTTGGGCGGTAAAGCTCAGTTCGGCGGCCAGCGTTTCGGTGAAATGGAAGTTTGGGCGCTTGAGGCTTACGGCGCAGCATATACACTTCAGGAAATCCTTACAGTTAAGTCCGATGATGTTGTTGGTCGTGTCAAGACCTATGAGGCAATCGTTAAGGGTAATAATGTTCCTCAGTCCGGTATTCCGGAGTCATTCAAGGTTCTTGTCAAGGAGCTTCAGTCGCTCGGTCTTGATGTCCGTGTTTACGACAAGGACGAGAACGAGATCGACCTCAAGCAGAATTTTGACGATGAGCTTGGTCTTACCTCCTCCGACGACAAGGCGTTCACAGAGGTGAACGACATGGAGGGAGCAGAAGGCTACGCTCTCGAGGACGAGGAAGGCAATCTCATCGAGGATGAGGACGAGGACGAGGAATCCTTCGACGAAATTTTTGAGGATATCGACGAGATGTTCTCAGAGGACGACGAGGAAAGCTTCGACTGATAACAGACTGCAGGTTGTATTGAAATAGATTAAGAGGCGATGCCGCATTGTTTTGCGGCTCTGCCTTCAATGAAAAGGGGCATTCAGTTTGGAAAACAATACCTTTGAATCAATTAAAATCGGTCTTGCTTCACCGGAACAGATCAGAGAATGGTCTTATGGTGAGGTAACCAAGCCCGAAACCATAAATTACCGTACCCTTAAGCCGGAAAAAGACGGACTTTTCTGCGAGAGAATTTTCGGACCCACCAAGGACTGGGAGTGCCACTGCGGAAAGTACAAGAGAGTTCGCCACAAGGGCATCATCTGTGACCGCTGCGGCGTTGAAGTTACAAAGGCCAAGGTTCGCCGTGAACGCATGGGTCATATTGAGCTTGCAGCTCCCGTTTCTCACATCTGGTATTTCAAGGGAATCCCGTCAAGAATAGGTCTTGTTCTTGACATCACACCGAGAAACCTCGAAAAGGTTCTCTACTTTGCATCATACATCGTCACCGATCCCGGCGATACGCCGCTTGAGAAGAAGCAGATCCTTGACGAAAAGGCATACATGGAGTATCGTGAAAGATACGAGGACGATTTCAAGGCAGGCATGGGCGCAGAGGCTATCAAGGCTCTTCTTCAGGAGGTTGACCTTGACGCTCTTTCGACGGAGCTTCGTGAGGAGCTTAACGGAACATCGGCTCAGAAGAGGGCAAAGGCTCTCAAGCGTCTTGAGGTCATAGAGGCATTCAGAAGCTCGGGCAACAAGCCGGAGTGGATGATTCTTGATGTTATTCCGGTTATTCCGCCGGATATCCGTCCCATGGTTCAGCTCGACGGCGGCAGATTTGCAACATCTGACCTTAACGACCTTTACCGCCGTGTTATTAACCGTAACAACCGCCTTAAAAAGCTCCTTGAGCTTGGCGCACCCGATATTATTGTCCGCAACGAAAAGAGAATGCTTCAGGAGGCCGTTGACGCACTTATTGACAACGGCAGAAGAGGCCGCCCGGTAACGGGTCCGAACAACAGAGCGCTCAAGTCCCTTTCGGATATGCTCAAGGGTAAGCAGGGACGCTTCCGTCAGAACCTTCTCGGTAAGCGTGTTGACTATTCCGGCCGTTCGGTTATCGTCGTCGGTCCTGAGCTTAAGCTCTACCAGTGCGGTCTTCCCAAGGAAATGGCACTTGAGCTTTTCAAGCCCTTCGTTATGAAGCGTCTTGTTGAAACGGAAAAGGCAGGCAATGTCAAGTCCGCAAGAAAGATGGTTGAAAAAATACATCCCGAGGTTTGGGACGCACTTGAAGTTGTTATCAAGGATCACCCGGTAATGCTTAACCGTGCACCGACACTTCACAGACTCGGTATTCAGGCATTCGAGCCGGTACTCGTTGAGGGTCGTGCGATTAAGCTTCATCCGCTCGTTTGTACGGCGTTCAATGCCGACTTCGACGGTGACCAGATGGCTGTTCACGTTCCTCTTTCGGCTGAGGCTCAGGCTGAGGCAAGATTCCTTATGCTTGCCGCCAACAACCTCCTCAAGCCTTCCGACGGACGCCCTGTTGCAGTTCCGACGCAGGATATGATCCTCGGTTCATACTACCTGACTCTTGAGAAGCCGGGCGAGCCGGGCGAGGGCAAGGCCTTCAGAAATGTTGAGGAAGCCATTATGGCGTATGACGAGGGCATTATTACCCTCCACTCGTCCGTCAAGATTCGTATGAAGAAGACGATCAAGGGCGTTGAGTATACACGCCTTGTTCCGACAACTCTCGGTAAGGTCATCTTCAACAACCCCGTTCCGCAGGATTTGGGCTTTGTTGAGCGTGACCCCGACGACATAGACAGCATGTTCAAGCTTGAGATTGATTTCCTTGTCAAGAAGGGCAATCTCGGCAAGATAATCGACAAGTGTATCCGTGTTCACGGCACAGCCGTTGCTGCGGAAATGCTTGACAACATCAAGGCTCAGGGCTACAAGCACTCTACACGAAGCGGTATTACCGTTGCTGCGTTCGACGCAACCATTCCGCCGAAGAAGGCAGAGCTTATCGCTGAGGCTGAGGCTAAGATCGATAAGATCAACCGCAACTACGAGCGAGGACTTATCACAAACTCCGAGCGTTCCGACAGGGTAATCGAGGTTTGGGAAAACTGCACCTCAGAGGTTGCCAAGGAGCTTAAAGCAAACTTTGACAAGTACAATCCGATCAACATGATGCTTGATTCCGGTGCCCGTGGTAATGATTCACAGCTTCGTCAGCTTGCCGGTATGCGTGGACTTATCGCTAACACAGCCGGTAAAACAATTGAAGTTCCCATCAAGGCTAACTACCGTGAGGGTCTTAATATACTTGAATACTTCATCTCCTCCCGTGGTGCTCGTAAGGGTCTTGCCGATACGGCTCTGCGTACAGCTGACTCGGGTTACCTTACCCGTCGTCTTGTCGATGTTTCACAGGAGTGCATTATCCGTGAGGAGGACTGCCACTGCACAGAGGGCGTTGAGGTTTACGACATCTTCCACGGCAACCGTAAGATCGTTGATCTTGCCGAGCGATTGACAGGCCGTTATCTTCTCAACGATTATGTTGACGAGGAGACAGGCGAGGTCATTATGGAGTGCTCAAGAATGATGAACTCCGAGGATGCAGACAGAGTTGCGACCCACGCTAAGGCAAAGCATCAGGAGAAGCTTAATTCCGGCGAGGCAGAGGAAGGCTCGGTAGCATCGGTTGTTATCCGTTCGCTTCTCACCTGTAAGACGGAGCATGGCGTATGTATCAAGTGCTACGGTTCAAACCTTGCAACAGGCAGCCCCGTTACAATCGGTGAGGCGGTCGGCATCATTGCCGCACAGTCCATCGGTGAGCCGGGTACACAGCTTACAATGAGAACCTTCCACACCGGTGGTGCTAAGGATGCCGGAGATATCACACAGGGTCTTCCCCGTATCGAGGAGCTGTTCGAGGCCAGAAAGCCGAAGGCTCTTGCCATCCTTTCGGAGATCTCCGGTACTGTTTCGTTTGAGGACGTTAAAAAGAGCCGCCATGTTGTCATTACCGACAGCGAAAACGGCGAGTCGAAGTCCTACCTTATTCCTTACGGTTTCCGTGAGATCGTTAAGGAGGGCGACCATGTAACAAAGGGTCAGGCTCTCACCGACGGTGCTCCGAACCCGCACGATGTTCTTGCAATCAGAGGCGTTTCTGCCGTTCATGATTACCTTATCCGTGAGGTTCAGAAGACATATCGTACACAGGGTGTTGATATCAACGACAAGCACATTGAGGTCATTGTTCGTCAGATGATGCGCAAGGTCAAGATCGAGGACGCAGGCGATACCGAGTTCCTGCCCGGTTCAATCGTTGAAAAGCACGAGTTCTATGTTGCCAACGAAAAGGTTAAGGCTGCCGCTGAGGCAGAGGGCAAGGAGCCGAACTACGCAACCTGCGTGCCGACTCTTATGGGTATCACAAAGGCTTCTCTTGCAACAGAGTCGTTCCTTTCCGCCGCTTCCTTCCAGGAGACGACGAGGGTTCTTACCGACGCTGCAATCAAGGGCAAGACCGATCCGCTGCTCGGACTCAAGGAGAATGTTATCATCGGTAAGCTTCTCCCGTCAGGCACAGGTATGAAGTGCTATTCCGAGGTTGAGCTTAGACCGACCGAGGATCACTCAACGACAGTGCTCGGCGAGCTGCTCAAAGGTGTATAATTGAATTTCAGCCCTCATTGGAAATGATTTCAATGGGGGCTTTCCCCGTTAAAAAGTGTTACTCAAAAAGAGAGGAAGTATCAAAATGAAAAATAACGAAAAAAAAGCGATAATTATTTTGCTTGTTGCGGTCATTGCCGCTGCAGCAATTTTTTTCGGTATAAAATATTTCAAAAACGGCGCTGAGGACGGCGGCGAGACTACCGATTCGGTCGCCGCAGATTCGCAGGAGCTGCTTTCCGAGGAGTCGGAAACGACAATGCCGACCTATAATGTTGACAATTTCAATCCCCATTCGGTCGAATCGACCAAGCCGGAAAATCTCGTAAGCTCCACGGCGATTTCCGTTGACGGCGAGGAGGTCGAAAATTATGTTGCCAAGTACAACATAAAGTTCTCCGAAGGAACGAAGTATACCGATGTTGACGGCGTTGTTACCTTTAGGGGAAACAATTTCCGTACTGCTCCGGCTTACGGCACTGCCGAAGTGTCGGAGGGCAAGCTCAACAGCGTTTGGACAAACGCAACCGGCTCTCTTTGCGACGCAAGCGGAACTTACTGGTCGGGCAACGGCTGGTCGGGTCAGCCGCTTATAAGAAAATGGCCGGACGAAATGCGCAGGAATTTCACCGCTATGTATGACTGGGCACGGGAGCAGGACGGACTGACCGAGGTCATCTACGCTTCAATGGACGGTTACATTCATTTCTATGAGCTTGAAACCGGCAAGGAGACTCGTGACCCGATGAATGTCGGTTTTACCTTCAAGGGTGCGGGTGCGCTTGACCCGAGAGGTTATCCGATAATGTATGTCGGCTCGGGCGTTAACAGCACAAAGGGTCGCTCAAGAGTGTTTATCATCAACCTTGTGACCGACACGATAATGTATGAATTCGGTCAGAACGAGAGCTTTTGCGACAGATATTGGAACGGCTTTGACTCCTCGGCTCTCGTTTGCGCCGAAACGGATCAGCTCATTTATCCGGGCGAGAACGGAATTCTTTACATCATGCACCTGAACACAAAGTTTGACGAGAGCACGGGCAGCCTTTCCGTGAATCCCGATAATATCGTTAAATGGAAGTATATGGGCACAAGAACGGGCGACAAATATTGGCTCGGTATGGAGGACAGTGCGCTTATCCTCAACCATTATCTGATTATCGGCGATAACGGCGGACTGCTGATGTGTCTTGATCTCAACACGCTCAAGCTCGTTTGGGTTCAGGATATCGTGGACGATTCAAACTGTACGCCGGTTCTCAGCATTGAGGACGGCCACCCCTATGTTTACACAAGCACCTCGTACCACTACGGCTGGCGTGGAACGGAAGCTCTCGATGTGCCGATCTGGAAGATTGATGCCGAAACGGGCGAGATAGTCTGGAAAACGAGTTATAAATGCCAGTCAATGGAGGATCTTTCCGGCGGAGTTCAGGCAACGATGTCCGTCGGTAAGAATAAGCTTGAGGGTCTTATTTTCGTGCCGATTGCGAGAACGCCTGATTTTAACACCGGTATGCTCGTTGCGCTCAGAACCGAGGACGGCAGCGTAGCGTGGGAAAAGGAAACCGATGTTTACTCATGGAGCTCACCGATAGATTTCTACGATTCCGAGGGTAACGGTTATATTATTCACTGCAACTCGGCAGGAAATATGTATTTTATCGACGGCTTGACCGGTGAGGAGCTTGACAGAGTATATCTCGGCTCTAACATTGAAGCGTCGCCGGTAATGTACAAGGGCTATGTTGTTGTCGGAACAAGAGGACAGCAGGTTCATTGCATGAAGGTAAGCTAAAACAATAAAAAACAAAAAACACTAATAAAACAACCGCCCGTGCATTGCGCATGAGCGGTTGTTTTATTATATCGTATTATTTATCTTATTTATCTTTCTTGAAGAGCTTCTTGAACCATGCGAGGATCGCATTTTCTTCAACGGTTTCGGCTTCCTCCTTGACCTCCTCGGTCGGAGCGGAAACGGCCGATGTTTCGTAGACGAACATTACCGATGTGCTTGATGCCTTGCCCTTGGTCGTGAATATATCGTACTTCTGACCTACCTCAATCCATGCCTTTGCACGGGCTATGAGATCGTCCGCATCGTCGGCAAGCTTTGAATAAGCGTCAAGGTCGTTCTCGGAAATGATTTTGTCGAGTGAGCTCATTATGCCCTTGAGCGATGCGATCGTGTCGTCGTCAAGCGTTTCGCCGAGGGTGTTGAAAAGATCCTGATTCTTGTCGAGCGTTGTTTTGAGGCTCTTGAGCGTTTCAATGGTTTGTGGAAGATTTTTAAGTGCCTTCTGAACCTCCGGCTTCTGCATATCGGTCGAAAGTCCGGTGATGATAGGCATTACGGCTTCCATATCCTTTGAAAGAGTCGGCAGCTGGGTGAAGAATTTTTGAAGAATCGGGTTGTTGAGAAGCTTTGCGACCTGCTCAAGGTCTGTATCGTCAGTGTCGGCGATGAGCTTTTCGATTGCTTCAATGTTTTCCTTCGTCATGTACTTTTCAAGAACATCAAGCAGAGCCTTGTTGTCGTTATAAAGCTGTGTGACATCGGAAACGGAAGAGGCAAGCTCTGTGAGATTGTCCGTGTTGGAGAAAAGCTTGTTTATAAGCTCTGTTGCGTTCATGCTGTTGAACTTGTCGATGACTGCCTGAACCTCGTTGAGGGTGTTCTTGACATCGGACACGGTGTTCGGCAGGTTGTTTTCAACGCTGCTCTCGATAGCCGAGAGGGGAAGTACGGCGAAGATCATGTTTGAAAGCTCGAATTTTTCCGTGTCCGCCGTAATGGTGTAGGTGTTGGAGAAATTGAAGTCGCCGAGCTGCTTGAGAACATCATCGCTGAGGTTGAGGCTTTCCTTGAGTCCCGGTGCACCAACCATGAGCGCAATTTCCTTTGTGCCGTCGCCGATGGTCTTGCCGTTTTCGACGCTGACATTCGAAAACTTATCCTCCTGAAGGATCATGCCGCCGGCAACGATGAAGGGCGTGTAAATCGTGGTGTCCTTGCCGTTTACCTTAACGGTCTGCTTTGACTCGTTGTTGACGGTGACGACTATCTTGACCTGACCCTTTTGACCTGCTATCTTTTCGGCGGTCGTTTCCTTGCCGTCAAGGTAGTAGCTTATCTTGAAGTTTACCGGAAGATCCTTGTCGGTTTTACCTCTGTAATAGAGGTCGGTCGATTCCATGTTCCAGCGGTACGAGCCGTCGCTGTTCTTGACCGGTTCAATATCCGATTTAACATTCTTGATGTCAGAAAGGTCGGTTGCGTCGTCGATATAGGTCTGCGCCTTGTCGGTATGCAGCCAGTCGGTTACAATTTTGCTTGTAACCTCGCCGTCAGAGGAAAGGTTGACATAGACCGTTTCATTCTTTTTGTAAGAGGTTGCCGCCGTGTCGTAGCTTACCTGAGTTGTTTTGCTTTGATCTGCCGATGTTGTCGACTCCTCGGTTTCGGAGTCCGTGTCTTTTGAACAGGCGGCAAAGGAAACGAGCATAGAAGCGCAGAGAAGAACGCACATGATTTTTTTCAGATTGTTTTTCATAGTATTACCTCCGTATTGTTCAGGCATTGTTGTCTGCCGTTTTGCTTTCTTTTTTCTTCATTTTTTCCTTGAGCTTTTTGCCAAGGAAATCATAGGTCGTTTTTTCTATTACGCCCTCAAGCACAAGCAGCAGCGGCGTGAGCATGAATACGATTACGCCTGCGCTGATGAGCGAGCCTCTTGCAAGCAGGAGACAAACCTCCTTGACTATCTTGATGTCGCAGGTGAGGAAAACGCCGAAGGTTGCGCCGAAGAATACGAGTGCGCTCTGGAAGATCGAGCGGTCGGAAGCGTTGGCGGCGATCTTGATTGCATCAAGCTTTGTGTGACCGTTTCTCATTTCCTCACGGAAACGGGTGGTAAGAAGTATAGCGTAGTCAACCGTTGCGCCGAGCTGGACGCAGCCGATAATTGTCGGTCCTATGAACGAAAGCGTTGTGCCCGTTGCAAATGAGATTGCCTTGTTGATGAAGATTGCAAGCTCTATCGACATGACAAGAACCGTCGGAATCGATATGGATTTGAAGATGATTGCAATAAGCAGGAAAATCGAAAGTATCGAAAGTATGCTTGTCAGCTTGAAGTCATGGTCGGTGATATCTATCAAATCCTTGTAAAGAGCACCTTCGCCGGTGACATAGCCGCTTTCATCATATTTTTTGACGATCTCGTTTATCTTCGTCAGCTGCTCGTTACATTCGTCCGTTGCGGCAACATACGAGGTGTTGACAAGTATCATCTGTCTGCCGCCGGATTTTGCAATGCTTTTCAGCTCGTCGGGAATCATCGAATCCGGAATACCCGAGCCTATGAAGCTGTTGTAGGCGACCATGTTGGTTACGCCGGCTGTTTCTTTTATCTCGTTTTCCATCTTGACAAGATCGGAGGCGTCGAGGCTGTCGTCAACGATGATGAAATGGGAGGTTGCCATGTTGAACTCCTCCTTCATCTTGTTAAGCGCTGAGATACAACCGATGTTGTCAGGAAGCATTTTGTCCATTGAATAGTAAACATCAACATTGGACTGCATGATGTATGCCGGAATGAAGAGAATAACGAAAAGTGCGACCCAGACCTTTTTGTGCTTGATAACGGAATCGTTGAGCTTTTCAAATCTCGGAATGAAGCTTCTGTGGCGGTATTTGTGTATCACCTTGTCGCACTGAAGAACAAGGGCGGGGAGTACAACGGCAACGGTAACAACGCCGAAAACAACGCCCTTTGCCATAACAAGTCCTATGTCTTTACCGAGCGAAAGATCCATGAAGCAGAGAGCAAGGAAGCCGAAGATCGTTGTCAGTGAGCTGCCGGAAAGGGAGATAAACGCACCCTGAATTGCGTTTGCCATAGCGTCTCTCTTGTCGGTGCAGCGCAGCTTCTCCTCCTCAAAGCGGTCGATGAGGAATACCGAGTAGTCCATCGTAACGCCGAGCTGTAAAATTGCGGCGATACATTGAGTGATGTAGGATATCTGACCGAACATGAAGTTCGTGCCCATGTTGTAAACAACAGCCATGCACAACGCCGCCAGAAGAACCCACGGCTCAACCCATGACTCCATGCAGAAGGTCATAACAACAAGCGCAATGGCGATGGCGATGGCGATGAATATCGGAGCCTGCGAATCGGCAAGATCTCTTGTATCCTTCATGATAACGCCCATACCGCTGAGGAAGCACTGGTCATTGAGCAAATCTCTGACATCTTCAATCGCCTGCATGGTCTGATCCGTAACCGCCTGATACTTATATTGTATAAGCATCATCGTGCATTTGCCGTCCTTGCTGTAGAAAATATCCTTGACGGCTTGCGGAAGAGCCTCCTGCGGAATGCTTATGTCGGCAATGTCGTCAACCCATATAACGCTGCTGACATTGTTCACCTTTGCAATTTTTTCCTTCAGTGCCGCAACATCCTTTGACGGCATATCCTCAATAACAAGGAACGACATTGATGCGCTGTTGAAGGTTTCGTCAAGCTCAGCTTCGCCCTTGACCGAATCCAGCTCACTCGGCAGATACGAAAGAATATCGTAGTTGACAAAGGTGCTGATGTAGCCGATCGCAGCCGGAATGAGAAGCAATATCGCCACAAAGGTTATCATTCTCGGGTGATAGGCGATGAATTTCGCAAATCTTTTCATTTGTAACCGATCTCCTTTTTTAAGGCAACACCGCACAATTGAGGTGTGCGGATTGCGCAGTAAGATTTTTCGTCAGGTTGTACAAAAATTTTGCAGGCTTGCTGTCGCAAGTCAAAGAATTTTTGTGCAGCATGACGGAAATATATTCAAGCAAGGCGTGCGCATCAATTTGTGCGGTATTGCCTTGAAAATTTTTAGGTAGTGCTATTTTCTTCAGCCGGAGGCTGCAAAAGAATGCTTTGAACGCTTGCGTAAAGCAGCGGCTTGATTTCGGTAATTTTGAACGGCGATTCAAAGACGAACGAATCGTAGCAAACCGAACCGACAAGCGTTACGATAAGATAGATCCTTTTGAGTGTTTCCTGCTCGGAAAAACCATTTTTTGCGTTCTCCGCCACAAGCTCGCCGAGCATCGTTTTAAGCTCATTGTCCTCAATGGTGCTGAAATAGTTCAGGCAGGAGGAAAAATTCTTGCCCATGAGGGTGATTATTTCCTTGTGATCTTCAAGGTAATCGACGATTTTGTCGGTTATAAAAAGCATCTGGTCGGAAAAGCTCATTTGGCAGGCTTCGTTTTTCTTTTTAAGCTCCTCAAGCACATAGCGGAGTATCAGCGCTCCCTTGCGAATGATGATTCGTTCCATCAGGTCGTGCTTATCCTTAAAGTAGAGGTAAAATGTGCCCTTGGCGATTCCTGCGCTCTTAACAACATCGTCGATTGAGGTGTTGTTGAAGCTTTTCTCAATAAAAAGCTCATATGCTGAGTCGAGAATACTTATTCTTTTGTTCTGCTGCTTTTCAGAAATTTTACTCATTTTTCAGCTCTCCGTAAATAAAATGACTATCAGTCACTTTTTGCTTCGACTAACATTATACGCAAAAATGACTAATAGTCAATATCTATTTTTAAATTTAATAATTTGTTCACATTTGGGTAAAATCAGTTCAAAATATACACCGAAAGATTGAGATAAGCCGCAAAGCAGAGCCACAAAATATATGGGATCTGCAGCAGTCCCGCAAGCCTTGACGCACGGTAAAACATGACGATCATGACGATAACGAGTACCAGCAGGACGAGCAGCCATATAAATGAAAAGAGATAGGCGTTCAGCGAAAAGAAAAATATCGGCCACATGAAATTCATTGCAAGCTGGACTGCGTAGACCGCAAGCGGCTCTTTGGCCTCTGATTTGTCCTTTTCATAAACAAAACATGAAGAAAGTCCCATGAGAATGTAGAGAATCGTCCACGCCACGGGGAAAAGCCAATCTGGAGGGGACAGGGGCGGCTTTGCGACCGCCGAGGAATAGACCTCAAAGCCCGAACCGACGATAAGCGACGATATTCCGCCGACGGCAAGAGGAAGCACAACTGCGAATATCAAATGCTTGAAATTGATATTTGTCTTGACAGTCAAAAAATCACGACCCAATGATAGATTTTAGATGCTGGATGTTAGATGTGGTTACGGAAAAATGCAGCGTTTTGAATTCACGCAGGTCTACAATCTAACATCTACTATCTATATTTTATTCTCAAGGGCATGATTTTTATTCATCATTCAATAACATTTTCAACTTCGCCGTCGTTTTTCATGCTTTTATCGGCACGGAAAACGGTCAGGTGACCCTTCATTGAATCCTCGATCGAGGTGCACGAAACGGACATTTCTCCGTCACGGACATAGCGGACAAAATCCTTGACAAGCTCAATATCTCCGCCGCCGTGGGAGTCGTCCCTAACGCTGACATCAACCTCACGGTCAAGGTGTTCGCAGCCGGGTCTTGGGTCAATGAGCGAAACGGTGAATTTGCCGCTTTCGAGCGTTCCGAAGATCTCGCCTTTTGTGCCGATAATGTGAATTTTGCGTTGAGGTATTGCCGCTCCGCCGACCATGTTGTGCGTGCCGGTTGCGCCGCTCTTAAACCGTACGGCGATGCTTTGGTGATCCACAACATTGTTGTCGCTCTTGTAGGCGCAAACGCCGTAGGGACTTGTCTTGAGAAGCTCAATCTTATCCTCAATCGTGGCGTTTTCCTTGTGCTCAAGCTTGTCCCAGACATAGAACGACCAGCGGTCAGGGTGGTCGATATAGAGCCGCTTGGCGGAATAAAGACAGGTGTCAACGAGCGGACAGTCCACAAGACAGCGTGTGCCGCTTCCCTTCGGTGCATTCTCCGGTCTGAACTGCATCAGTGAGCCGAAGCTCGATACCCTTGCCGGTGCGTCGTCGCCCATGAGCCACATCATAATGTCGATATCGTGGCAGCACTTGGCAAGCAGCATTGTAGCGTGACACTGCTCCTCGTTGCGCCATTTGCCTCTGATATGGCTGGTTGACATATGGTGGTAGCTGACATGCTCCACGGTTTGAATGTTGACAATTTGTCCGATCTCGCCGCTGAGCAAGGTTTCCTTGATCTTGCGGTAAAATGGAGCGTATCTGAGAACGAAGCATATCATTATTTTGCGATCGTTTTCCTCGGCACAGCTTATCAGCTCACGCATTTCCTCCTCGTTGACGGCGAACGGCTTTTCAAGCAGAATGTCGTAGCCTGCCCTGAGCAGGGGGAGCGAGGTAGCCACATGAATGTGATCCATCGTTCCGTTTATGGCTGCTTCGGCAAATTTCGGTAATGCAGCAAGCTCGTTTACATCGGCGAAGCGACGCTCCTCGGGAATGTTGAAATATTCGCCGATCTGCTTCCTACGAAACTCGTTCGGGTCGGCAACTCCGACTATCTCAAGCATTTCAGGGTTTGTTTTTGCAAGCTCGGCATATATCATCGAGCGGTGACCGCCGCCTACTATGACGGCTTTTAAAGGCTTACTCATGGTTATTTACCTCGAATCTTTTTGAAATATACAAGCTCGTTGACCCCTGCGCCGAGCAAGAGAAGAACGGCGGCAACGGGAATCAGCGGGATTAAAATAAGCAGTATTACTATCAGAACGGCGAGCACGGCAGGAGCTTTCCTGCTCTCAAAAACCGTTTCTTCATACTTGTTGTTGCAGACGGAATTGACGGTTTTCCTGTCCGCAGAATAGGGCAGATCGGCGTTGCGGTCGTCGATGCCGCTGTTGTAAAGAAGGGGGAGCAGAAGCTCGGCAAGCCTGAAT
The DNA here is from genome assembly GCA_963625295.1 of Bacteroides faecis. Lineage (GTDB taxonomy): Bacteria > Bacillota > Clostridia > Oscillospirales > Acutalibacteraceae > CAG-488. The sequence goes on along the minus strand of CAVFTC010000002.1, from coordinate 5,077 downwards.
TTGATATGAAGCAGCCTGAGCACTCCGTCGATGATATTTGCGAAGCCGATAACGGTTTTGTATTCCGCAGTGTCGGGTGTAAACGGAGCATTGCCGGAATAAAGGTGAAGAACAAGCCGACGGATAAAGTCGAACAAGTGCTCATCCTCCACGGAGGAAAGGTTGGCGTTGTGCGTTTCGCTCCTTACCCATTTTGCAAAAACGCCCAGCTTCAGCCGCTTTATCAGCCGTGCAACAGGCTTGACGAGCCAGCCTATCCGGTATGAAACATTCGGATGAATGCTCATTGAATCCACGCAGGCGGCGAAGGTGTCAATGTCCGAAGCCGCCGCATTGAGCGTATTGTCTATCATGCCGATAAATTTATTTTCCAAATAAAACGGCAGGTCGTCAATGCCTTTGACCTTTTCGGTCGTTGCAACGCTTTCGATATGGACATTGCTGCCGCAAATCCTTACCGTTCGGTAAAATCCGGGATATCCGGCAAGGGCGGAGGTGGAAATGTCATAGAGAATATTTCCGTTCGGCGAAAAATCGAATGAAATGTCATGCACATGGGAGTGACCTGTGAAAACAAGGCTTATGCCGAGATCGGCGAGAAAGTTCTTGATTTCCTCATGCTCTCCCATCATGTCGTTTTTTCCTATCAGCGAATAGACGGGCGAGGGTGAAAGGATGGGGTGGTGGGTGAATGCGATAACACGCTTGCCGCATTGCTTTGCCGCCGTTGCGATTTTTGCAATCCAAGCCTTATGCTCGGCGGAGTAGCCGCTTTTGCCCTTGCCGTTTTTGTCGGAATTGAGGGCAAGAAGAATGTAGTTTTCGTCAAGCTCGACCGCATAGGACATCTCAAATTGAGAAAACGCCTCGTCATAGCCGAAGCTGTGATACATTTTTGCCAGCTCGTCACGCTTGGCGGACGGAATTTTCGTTTTAACATCGCCTGTGTAGCAGCCCGTCAGTCCGTCGTCCTGATAATCGTGAGTCGATGTTATCGCAAAAACACGCTTGCCGCATTTTTTCAGGGCGTAGAGCAGCTCAATGAACTCGATATGGCTGTCGTAGTCGCCGTCGCAGGTCGCATCGCCGCAGAAGATTATGTTTTCGCAGCTGCTTTTTGCAATCTGAGCGAAGGAAGCCGCAATTATCGCAGGGCTGTCCTTGACTGCTTTTTGGTTAGTTGCGTCGTATTTTTTGTATGACGGAGTGTCAATTCCGAGCTTCGGCGAATAATAATGAGCGTCCGTCATTACGATCAGATCGAGAGGATATTCAAATGCCGTATCATTCATCGGTTTCAACAACTCCTCTGCGCTTGATAAGCTCAAGTGAAATCTGCTCCTTTTTCTTGGCGTTGAGGTCGTAGAAGAGCATTGGAACTATTTGGAGAATTACGAAGCACGCAGGAATGATTGTGTAGATTATGAGGAATTTTGTCAGCGTGCCGTCGCTCTGAGCAGCATAGGCTACCGTTGGGTCGGTTGAGGGAAGGTAGCCCGACCATTTGAATACAAGATATGTTCCCAGTGAGGTCGTGAACGCCGAAGCGATCTTGGAGAAAAGTCCGTATCCGGCGTAGCAAAGACCCTCCTGACGCTTGCCTGTTTTCAGCTCGATCTCGTCAACACAGTCGGCAATCATGACATTCGGGGTGAGGTTCGTATTGCCGTTTTGAAGTCCGACAAGGAAATTGATTATAAGGAACGGAATGATAAGCTCCTTCCTGAAGCCGATTATCATCGAAACGCCGAACAGCAGCAGGAACGAAGCTGCGCCGTAGGCACTGCAGGCGATGAAGGTGTTCTTAGTGCCGAGAGTTTTGATGAGCTTTTTGACGACGAGCATACTGACCGCCGTGCCGATTCCCATCGGCAGCAGAAGCGCAAGCTTAAGACCCTTGTCGCCGAGGAGATATATTGCAATGTAAAGGCTTGCCGCACTGTAAACGCCTCTGCCGAAGCCCGCAAGCTTGGCAAGGGCAACCATGAGGAGATTTTTGTTAGTGAAAACAAATTTAAGACTTTGAGCGAGATTGACCTTTTCCGTTGTGTATGGAACGCGCTCACGGGTGTTTTTGAGCATAACGGCAAGGAAAAGAAGAAAGCCGATAACGCAGACCGCCGTTGAAATTTGCAGGTCAAGACCCTTGCCCTCGGCAGCCTTGAAGCCGTCATTACCCATTATCGCCTTCATTACAAGGCCGACAACAATGAGCACGACCATTCCGCCGGACTGACCGATCGAACGCATTATTCCGGCAATGGATATTGCGTCGCTTCGCTCATCGGGGTTCGGTGTGCAGACCGCACCGAAGCAGTTGGCAGGGCTTTCAACGCAGACGAGCAGCATTACATAGGCGCAGTAAAGCGCAAACATCCACACCGTCGCAACGATGAAATTTGAGGTTTTCGGCGCAGCGAAAACAAGCATTGAAATTATGCCGAGAGGAACGCAGCCGTAAAGAAGCCACGGGTGAATCTTGCCTCGCTTCGATTTGGTCTTGTCAACGAGGATTCCGATGATAATCTCCGCTGCCGCACCGACAAAGCCGGCAACGAGGAAAACGGTGGAGATAAGCGTTGCAAGGGCATCGGAGCTGAAATTCTGATTTTTGAACGCAAAATCGGCAAAATAGGTCTTGGCATATTCAGGTACCCAGCCCGAGAGCAGAGCAATGCCGAAAAGACCGATTCCGTAGGAAAGAGCTTCGGTGGGCAGCCTGAATTTTTTAGAACCGAAACGAAGCTCCTTTGTCTTTAAATATTTTTGCATTTGATGTTCCTCCTGTACATGGTATACTTGTATAATTTACATATAATTTATCATATTTCTACAAAAAATTCAATAAAAATATTCAAAAAACAAGAGGTTTGACACATTTAAAATTTGTGATATAATAAACACTGGGTGATAGGTATGTTTGACTTTATAAGATTGGCGTGTGCGGTTCCCGATGTCGAGGTCGGCAACACGGAGCATAACACGCAGGAGATAATTAAATATATAGAGCTTAACAGGGACGCCGATGTGACGGTTTTCCCCGAGCTTTCTGTTACGGGCTATACCTGTGCGGATCTTTTTTTTCAGAGAACTCTGCTTGACGGTGCAAAAAAAGGCATTTCGGAGATAGTTGAAGCTTCTAAAACGATTGATTCGGTCGTTGCGGTCGGCGCACCGCTCGTTATCGGCGGTCAGCTTTATAACTGTGCCGTCGTGCTGTCGCACGGCAGGGTGAACGGCGTTGCCGTAAAGACCTTTATTCCTACCTATAATGAATATTACGAAAAGCGCTGGTTTTCTTCGGCTGCCGAGCTGAAATGCGCTTCAATCGGCTCGGACGAGCTTGGACTTGACGGCGACTATGAAATTCCCGTCGGCAACAACCTTGTTTTCGACTGCTCGGGAGTGAAGCTCGGCGTTGAAATTTGCGAGGATCTTTGGTCACCGCTGCCTCCCTCGACGCTTCTGACGCTTGCCGGAGCGGAGGTTATTCTCAACCTCTCCGCCTCCAACGAAACCATAATGAAAAGAAAATACAGAACCGAGCTTGTCGCTCAGCAGTCGGCGAGGAGTCTTTGCGCCTATGCCTATGCGAGCGCCGGCATGAGCGAATCGACTACCGATCTTATCTTTTCCGGTCATTCGCTTATCTGCGAAAACGGCGCAGTTCTTTCTCAAAATGACAGTCTGATTGACGGCGGCTATTCGATAAAGCATGATGTTGACCTTGGCAAGATAAGAGCCGACAGGGCGGAGAACAAAACCTTTGCCGATTCGGCTTCGCTCTACCTTGAAAAGGGCGACTTTGTTGAGGTCAAAATCGGAGCACGGCTCGAAAGCGACGGCGAAAGCTACGAGGTGAAGAAGCTTCCGTTCGTTCCCTCTGTAAAGAAGGACAGAATAGAACGCTGCATGGATATCTTCCGTATGCAGGTTGCAGGACTGAAAAAAAGAGCGTCGAAGGTCGGCGGAAAGATGATTCTCGGCGTTTCCGGCGGACTTGATTCCACGCTGGCGCTGCTTGTCTGTGCCGAAACCGCCCGTCAGCTCGGTCGTGACCCGTCCGATGTTGTTGCGATAACGCTTCCCTGCTTCGGCACAACGAAGCGAACCCATTCAAACGCATGGGAGCTTATGGAAACCCTCGGCGTTCATGCGATGGAAATAGATATAAAAGAAGCCTGTACGCTTCACTGCCGTGATATAGGTCACCCGACAGATAAATTCGATGTGACCTACGAAAATATTCAGGCTCGTGAGAGAACGCAGGTGCTCATGGACTATGCCTGCAAGGTAGGCGGCTTCGTTGTCGGAACAGGTGATCTCAGTGAGCTTGCCCTCGGCTGGTGCACCTACAATGCCGACCACATGAGCATGTACGGTGTCAACTGCGGCGTGCCGAAAACTCTTGTGCGCTGGATGATATCTGCGCTTATTGACTATAATATTTTCCCCGAGAGCACCCATGTGCTTGAGGATATAATCGACACCCCGATAAGTCCGGAACTTCTTCCGCCGGACGAGGACGGCAACATTCAGCAGGAGACGGAGGAAATAATCGGACCGTATGCGCTGCATGACTTTTTTCTTTATTATCTTCTACGCTTCGGCTTTTCACCGTCAAAGATATTCTTCCTTGCCGAGAAAGCGTTTAAGGATGACTTCGACAGGGAAACGATACTCAAATGGCTCAAGGTATTTTATAAGAGATTTTTTACTCAACAGTTTAAGCGCAGCTGTCTGCCCGACGGAGTGAAGATAGGCAGCGTTTGCCTTTCACCGAGGGGCGACTGGAGAATGCCGAGCGACGCTTCATATGCGATTTGGCTCAAGGAAGCAGAAGAAATAAAGATAGATAATTGATATTGGATGTTGTCTTAAGGAAAATGCAGCGTTTAAATTTGCAGCGAGGTAAAAGCAAACTCCCTCGGTGCGATGTGGGCATCGCACCCTACGAGATTGGGTTTCTGTACCATATAATCGGTATTGCCTTAATATCTAAGGCAATACCGCATAAATTGATGCGCACGCCTTGTTCGGTAACCGCTGATTAAACCATAGCACAATTCTAAGCGGC
>CAVFTC010000001.1:0-63171 GCA_963625295.1 Bacteroides faecis | reverse complement strand
CTACGCAATCCGCACACCTCAATTGTGCGGTATTGCCTTAAAAATCCCCGAAAACACATTGATTTGTGCTTCCGGGGATTTATATATTTTTTATTTGATGATGAATTCTCCGCTTCGGAGATCAATTTCTGCTTCGCCGCTTGCAAGCCGTGCACCGTGGCGGAGCTTTATTTTACCCTTTACTCCGTCGGGTACGCTTACATTCAGCTTGATTTCATCGCCGACACGCTCCCAGCGGACGGATATTTTGCCTGCCGGTGCTGTGTACCAACCCTCCGCATAGCTCAACGAGCTGACAAAGGCGGGGGAGATGACGATACAGTTCGGGTCGCAAACATCGGCATTTGGAATGATACCTGCAAGATTTTTGATAAACCACGCCGAGATGTCGCCGAAGAAATGATGGTTGTGTGAGAAGCCGTTCGGCGGATCGTGGGTGATGACCTCAAAGAGGGTGTTGGCATTGTATTCCGTTATCCAGCTTGCGAATGACGGATAATCGGGCTTTGCGATCATATGAAGCGCAAGCTCCTCATAGCCAAACTCGGAGAGGACATGGAACATCGTTCTTGCTCCGATGATGCCGACGGTCATGCTGTCGTTTGCGTCATGAATAAGACGGAGAAGATGGGCGAACGCTTTTTCTTTTTCGTCCTCATCAAATGCTCCGTAGTAAAGAGCCGCAGCCTGTGTGGTCTGATGATTGCCGTAAACAAGAAGCTCGCTGTCAATCAGATGCTCACGGAAGCTTGCACGAAGGTTATCGTGGAGCTTTTGCGCAAACTCGGCACGAAGCGGCATGTCGCATACTCTGAATATTTCGGCAGCTTTTTTGCAAATATCCATCGAAACGAGGGTGTCAGTGACTTCGAGCGGACAGGGCGTAACATTGTCAACGGGAAGCCAATCGCCCAGACCGATATGGATAAGACCCTTTTCGTCGAGCCTTGTCGAGAGATACGAAACATAGCGGAAGATCGCCGTTGCGTTCTCCTCAAGAACCGTTTTGTTTCCTTTGTACTGCCACATTCTGTACGGCAGCTCCGTTAAAACTGCATCCCAAGCAGGACCGTTGCCCCACTCAAAGCCCCAGCCGGCGGTCGGCACGATTCCCGGAAGCGCACCTCTTTCGTCCTGTGATTTTCTGACGCTGTGCAGCCACTCACGCAGTGTATTTTCTGCGCCGATATTCATCATGAACTGCTCAGCGGAAAGGTGAGCGTCGCCCGTCCAGCCGTTTTTCTCACGGTGCGGACAGTCGGTCGGGAAATAGAACATATTTGCAAGGTCGCTTCTGAGCGTGGCCTCCTGGAGCTTGTTGACAAGCTCATCGGAGCAGGTGAAGCCGCCGAGCTGCGGAACATCAGCATGCATAACGACATATGTGAGCAGCTCCTCGGTCGCCTGCTCGTCGTCAATGCCGGTCACAAAGCAGTATTGGAAGCCGTGGTAGCAGAACATCGGTTCCCAAATCTCCTCGCCCTCGCCCTTGCAGATATAGACCTGAACCTGAGTCATGCCTATGGGCTGAAATTCGCAGATATTGTGCATATCAAGTCCGCCGTCAAAGAGACTTTCGCCGCAGGACATAACGATTTTTTGTCCCTTGCGACCCTTAATTTTAAGGCGAACAATACCGGTGATATTTTCGCCGAAATCGTATATGTATCCATCGTTGCAGTATTCTTCTTCGGGAAGAATATGCTTCGGAAGATTTTCTCTCGGGTTCGCAAAAGCCGAGATATGACCCTTGTAAAGTTTAACGGGCTTAATCTCACGGATTTTCTTTATAAGCGTATGGCTTCCCTCAAGACACTCGCCGGACGGAGCGGCAACGGGAATGGCTTCGTCCCAATCGCTGTCGTCAAAATCGGGAAGATTCCAGCCGTCGATCTCATTTCTTGCGTCATAGCGTTCGCCACAGCGGAGATCGTCGAAATAAGTCGGCGAAGCGTGAACCTTGAAGCTTTCATCGGCTTCAAAGAATATTTCCTTGCCCTCGCCGGAGCATTCAAAGCATAAAGCAAGCTTCGGTGCACTTCTCCAGCGTGCAAGCTGGAAGTCCCATACCTCGCCGCCGATTGGGTTTTGCATACCGTTGCCAAGAGCGAATGCAATAACATTTTTGCCTTTTTTGAGCTTGTCAGAAAGGTCGTAGCGGTCGTAATAAATAAGGTCGTCGGGGTTCGAGATGTAAGGCGCAAGGCAGCCCTTTGTAAGGCGTTCGCCGTTGAGCCAAAACTCATAGAAGCCAAGACCCGTTACGAGCATTTCTGCCTTTTCGGGAACAAAATCCACAACAAAGCTCTTTCTGAGATAGGGAGCGGGAACAAAATGCAAAAATTCGCAGAAATCCTTTGTTGCGGAGATGAATTTTGTGCTGAATTTCATTGTGATACCTCCAAAAAAGAAAGGCATTGTCATAACGGTTATCCTTTATAACTTAATGCCTTTCCTGAATTATTTATAACAATATGGATTTTAAGGCGATACCGCACAATTTAGGTGTGCGGATTGCGCAGTAAGATTTTTTGCCAGGTTGTAAAAAAATTTTGCACGCTTGCTGTCGCAAGTCAAGGAATTTTTGTGCAGCATGACGGAAATAGCTTCAAGCAAAGCGTGCGCCTTAATTGTGCGGCGTTGCCTTGGCCTCTTCTTTTTCAATGCATTCGACCCGTTCCTCGGGCAACTCCATGATCCTTGTGTGATTGACTATCAGCATGGGGATCATCGTAACGGTGAGAACGACAATTTCCGCCGTTCCGCCGAGCCTAACCTTGAGATAAATCGCAGCAATGCATATCCAAATGAAAAAAGCGATCGTGAGATTGAAAAATTTCCTGTTTGTCCTTGCTTTATAGACAAGGAAATATATGACCGCCGTTGCAATGCAAAGGCCGAATAAAACCGCAAACGCAGAATGCAGGCTTTTCTTGGATAAGAAGAAGTTGATAAGATTGGTCTGCGTATCGAGCGTTTGATCCGCATAGTCGCTTGTGTAGGACGGAGCGGTGTAGGTTTCGTAATTGAGCGTAAGCGTGAATCTTTTCAGCTTTTCGTTTTTGCACATCACGACTCCGAACATGGCGAACAGCCCTACTACCGACAGTGCTTTCGGAAATCTGCGGTCAACATTGAATTTTTCGAGCGAATAGTTGAGGTTGAGTACGATCGAGGCTGCTATGAGCATACCCCAGAATATAAAAGCAATCCAATGATCTCTGCCAACATTGCTCGCCGTTGACGCACGGTCGCCGTAAAGCGGATTAGGCTCAAGAAGCCTGTCGTACAGCCAAAGATATGCAATCGTGACTATACCGAAGATCAGTGATGCGTATTTCAAAGCTTTGTTTTCTTTTTTTACCATAGGCACACCTCATTTCAATTAACGACCCGAAGAAAAATGCAAGCTTGCGATTGATATTTCCTCGGCCGTTTACTGAATTTTACCATTGATGAAAATTTTTTTCAAGCAAAAAACAAAACTGTGACAAATTTTTTTGATTTTTATTACAAAATGTCTAAATTTTCGTCAGACTTCCGTTCTCAACATGATATTTATCCCTTGTCGCAAGGTCAAGAATCGGCTTGTCTGAAACAAGATTATCCGTGTAGGTATCACGGAATTCGTAATCGGCGGCTTCTCTTTTTAAGCGGCGAACTTTTTCTTCGCCCTTGCAGTTTTTACCGTCGATAAGCCCTGTGGCGGAATCCATTTTTGTTGCTACGAGAAGATTTACTCCGAGTCTGTCGCAAATGGGCTTGATCTGAAAAACAGGGGAGGCAGAGCAGACAACCGTTTGAACATCGTGCTCTATCGGCTTGAACCATCCGTTCATTTTAACGGCGTTTTCCTGCCAAAAAAGCTCGGCTTCCTTTTCGGCGTCAATCGCCTTGAGATAAGAATAGAACAGCTCCTTTGAACGCTCCTGACTCATTATGCGAAAAACATAGCGGCCGAAAAATCCGACAGCCTGCTTCGGGAGAAATCTTATAATCGAGGGGTGGCGCTTCAGACAAAAATGCCAGAATTCGCTGCCCGATTCGCCGTTGAAAACGGTTTTGTCAAAATCGTAGAGATCTGCAAGCATCAGAAATCAACTTCCTTTTTACCGTCGAGAGTGACAAGCTTTGAAGTGCCGTTGTAAACGACCTCAAATTCACCCTTGCCGTCAAGCGTAAGCTTTGTGAGCTTGCCGTTCGCCCAGTCAATATCGACCTTGACTCCGCCCTTTGCCGTTAAGCCGTGAATGTGGCCGTTTGCCCATTCGTCAGGGAGAGCGGGGAGAATGATAATGCGGTTGCCGAAGCTCTGCATGAGTGCCTGAGCGATACCTGCCGTTGCACCGAAGTTTCCGTCGATCTGGAACGGAGGATGAGCGTCGAACATATTCGGGAATGTGCCGCCTCTGCCGGGCTTGTATTTCGGCGGAATATACCTGAGCTGATTGTTGATGAGCTTGATGACCTTGTCCTTGTCACGCAGTCTTGCCCAGAAGTTGATTTTCCAGCCTAAGCTCCAGCCCGTGCCGCCGTCGCCCCTGTTTTCGAGAGTCTTTTTAGCATAGGAGGCAAGCTCAGGTGTGCGCTCAACATCAATGAGATTTGCCGGGTGAAGAGCATAAAGATGTGAAACATGGCGGTGATGCTTGTCGAAGCCCTTTTCGTCATAGTACCATTCCATGAGTCCGCCGTCCTTGCCCTGCTTGAGAGGGAGAAGACGGGGGAGAGCCTCACCGATCCTGCGGCTTATGTCATTCTCAACGCCGAGGATATCATATGCCGAGCGAAGATTTGTGAAAAGGTCTGTGACTATTTCCATTGTCATGTATGTTGTTTTGCTGACGGATGTATCCTTTAAGCCGACCTTGTATTCGTTTTCGGGTGAGGTTGAGGGGCAGAAGATGAGATATCCGTTGCCGTCGTCAATGAGCATATCAAGGCAGAAGCGTGCGTTTTCCTCCATGATGGGAACTGCCGTTTCCTTGAGGTAGGACTTGTCAAGCGTGTACTCGTAATATTCGTAAAGATGGCGGCAGAACCATGCGCCTGCCAGCGACCAGAACGACCAAACCGGATTGCCGCCCGAGGGAGTGGTGATCCTCCAAAGGTCAACATTGTGATGACAGCAGGTGCCGTCAATGCCGTAGAACTGCTTTGCTGTTTCTTTGCCTGATTCGGCAATTTCACCGATGAATTTAATCAGCGGCATGTTCATTTCCGGCATTGAGCACATCATCGTCGGCCAGTAGTTCATCTCCGTGTTGATGTTGACCGTATAATTTGAACGCCACGGGGAGCACATCTCAAATGTCCATATGCCCTGAAGCGTCATAGCCTGTGAGCCTTCACGGGAAGCGGAAATTGTGAGATAGCGACCATAGTTGAACAAAAGGCAATAAAGATTGTTGTCGTTCTTTTTGCTGTGAAGAAAATCATGAATTCGGCGATCCGTCGGAACATTATCCTTTTTGCTCTCGCCGAGGTCGATCGAAACACGGTTAAAGTACCGACTGAAATCGTTTATATGATCAGCCTTGACAGCTTCAAAGCCCTTGGCTGCCGCATTTTCAAGACGGGAAACGCAGATGCCTTTATAGTCCTTCTGCGAATGTGCGACCGACTTGTTCCAGCTTTCAAAATTGTTTTCCGCCGTCAGGTAGATTGTCGCATATGCGGCGTCCGTAACATGAAGGTGGTTCTTGTTTGCCTTTACCTTGCCGTCGGTGTCTATTCTGAAAGCGCAGCGGAAGCTGATGCCCTGTCTATCGCCGTCCTCGTAGGTGCAGACGGGACCGTTGCTGCTTTCCTCGATATGCGTCGGAGCTATGCCGTCAAGGAAATATGTATTGCCGTCGGCAGTGACCTCATTGCGAAGCTCACAGTTGACCATCGCCTTGAAGTCGAGCTTGTTCTTGCCGTCTGCGGTCATTCTGTAAACAAGCACCTTGTCGGGGAAGCTGATGAAGCTCTCACGGGCGTAGCTTGTGTCGCTCGAATTGTAGCTGATCGTTGCAATTCCGGTTTCAAGGTCCAGGTCACGGATATAATCCCTCGGGCACATGTTCTTCATTGATGTGATCATGAGCTTTCCGAGCTGAAGATACCATTCCGACGGATCTCCGCCGAGATTTTTTTCGATATAATCCCTTGCCTCAAGCTTTTTATCCTCAAGGATGAGCTGACGACCCTTCTTGAAGTGCTCAACCTTGTTCTCGACCTTATAGCCGTGGCATGAACCTGACCAAAGCGTGTCGAGATTAAGACCGAGAGCTTCCGTTTCCACGCCGCCGAACACCATTGCGCCGAGGCTGCCGTTTCCGATAGGTAAAGCCTCTACCCACGCCGTCGCAGGGTGGCTGTACCATAAATATTGTGAACCTTTTTTCAAGTATATAACCTCCAAAGTAATATTGTGCAGCATCTCAATTGTGCGATATTGCTTTTACGGTAAGAGTATAACTGATTGTTCATATTAAAGTCAATCAATTATCTTGCATTTTTCATAAATTTATTATAAAATATCTATGTTTGGATTTATTCATGTTTTTTATATCATAGGAGAATATAATGTCAGAAAAGATTTTAATTATCGGCGCAGGAGCGGCGGGACTTATGGCGGCAGGCACGATATCGGGCAGAGGCAAGGATGTTACGATCCTTGAGCGCAACGATAAGCCGGCGAGAAAGGTCGCAATAACGGGTAAGGGTCGCTGCAATGTTACAAACAACTGCAAGGAGCTTTCTCAGCTGATTGCCAATGTTCCGACCAACGGCCGATTTCTTTACAGCGCATTTTCAAATTTTATGCCGCAGGACACGATAGAGCTTATCGAGGATATGGGCGTTCCTCTCAAATGCGAAAGGGGCAACAGGGTCTTTCCCTGCTCGGATAAGGCGATGGATATTGTCGATGCGCTTGTTCATTACGGAACGGACGACGGAGCACGGATAGTTCACGGCAGAGCAAAGGAGCTTATTATAAAGGACGGTGTGCTCAAGGGCGTTCGCACCTTTGACGGCGAGGAAATTAACGCAGATAAAATAATTATCGCAACGGGCGGCAAATCCTATCCGCTGACAGGCTCGACGGGTGACGGCTACGAGCTTGCAAGGCAGGCAGGCCATACGATAATCGAGCCGAAGCCGTCGCTTGTGCCGCTCAATGCGCATGAGGGCTTTTGTACCGACCTCATGGGACTTTCGCTGAGAAATGTCACAATGAAGGTTATTGATACGAAGAAGAAAAACAAAATCGTATATGACGAGTTCGGCGAGATGCTTTTCACTCATTTCGGAATTTCGGGTCCCATGGTTCTCTCGGCAAGCTCAATGCTCCGTGACATGGAGCCGGGCAGGTATATCGTTTCGATCGACCTCAAGCCTGCGCTCACTCACGAGCAGCTTGACGCACGAATTCTCAGAGACTTTTCCGGGAATACTAACAAGGATTTTATCAATTCGCTCGGTGCGCTTCTGCCGAGAAAGCTGATTCCCGTTGTTGTGAAGCTTAGCGGAATCAGGGCGAACGAAAAGGTCAATCAGATAACCAAGGAGCAAAGACGCAGGCTCGTTGAGCTGCTCAAGGATTTCAGAGTTACGATAAAGAGCTTCCGACCGATAGACGAGGCGATAGTAACCTCGGGCGGTGTGAAGATTTCGGAAATTGACCCGAAAACCATGCAGTCGAAGCTTTTGCCGGGGCTTTACTTTGCCGGCGAGGTAATTGATGTTGACGCATACACGGGCGGATTTAATTTACAAATTGCTTTTTCAACCGGACGCTTAGCCGGTGAAAATGTATAACGGAGGTATTTTTATGGCGATAAACATAGCTATTGACGGTCCTGCCGGCGCAGGAAAAAGCAGCACGGCCAAGGTTATTGCAAAGAAGCTCGGCTACATCTATGTTGACACGGGCGCACTTTACAGAACGGTCGGACTTTACTCGATAAGAAAGGGCATTGACACAAAGGATGCCGAAAAGGTCGTTGCTACCTTGCCTGACATTAAGGTCGAGCTTAAATTTGTTGACAGCTCTCAGCATGTTTTCCTCAATGGCGAGGATGTTTCGGACGCTATCAGAACGCCGGAGGCTTCAATGGGTGCGTCAAATGTTTCGGCTATTCCGAGGGTCAGGGAATTTCTCTTTGATTTGCAGAGAAGCATTGCCGCCGAGAACAACTGCATAATGGACGGCAGAGATATCGGCACGGTCGTTTTGCCGAATGCGGATGTTAAAATTTTTCTCACGACCTCCGTTGAGGAGAGAGCGAACAGACGGTATAAGGAAATGCTTGAAAAAGGCGAAAAAGCGGATTATAATGATATTTTAGAGGATATAAAAAAGCGTGACTATCAGGACAGCCACAGAGAGGTTGCGCCGCTCAAGCAGGCGGACGATGCTATCTATGTCGATAACGGCGGTTATGACCTTGAAAACGGCGCAGAATATCTCCTCGGAATTATCAAGGATCATTTGAAATGATGACATAAAGGAAAATTCACTATGGCATACAAATACAACTATGAATCACACAAAAGTCATTTCCTTTACAAGATAATAAGACCTCTTGCAAAGATAATCGTAAGTTCAAAATACAAAATAACCTATGTCGGCGTGGAGAATATTCCGACCGACAGGGGCATTATCCTTGCCGCAAACCACATCACGGCGATGGATCCCATCATAATCGGCGTCGGCTGCAAGTTGAAGTTCCATTTCATTGCCAAGGAGGAGCTTTTTGAAAAGGATATTGTCGGCTGGTTTCTTGCTAACCTCAATGCTTTTCCCGTTGACAGAAGCAAGTTCGACTTCCCGGCGATGAACCATGCCGTCAAGGTTGTTGAGAATGGTGGAGCACTCGGCATTTTTCCCGAGGGCACACGCTCGCATGATTTTAAGCCTCACGAAGCCAAGGGCGGAGTTTGCTATGTTGCGAAAAAGTGCAAATGCGATGTTGTTCCCGTTTCAATCTATACAAGCGACGAGGCTAAAAAGGGAACAAGGCTGACCGTTCGGTACGGCGAGCCGATAAAATATGAGGAGCTTAATTTCCACGACGATATCGACAAGATGAAGGATCTTCGCTACGGCTCGGCACTCATAATGGACAGAATAAAGGAGCTTTGGAGGTTAGGCCATGCAGATTAAGCTTGCAAAAACCGCCGGCTTCTGCTTCGGGGTGAACCGTGCGGTCGATCGGCTTTATCAGATGGTGAAAAGCGGCGAAAGCGTATGCACCCTCGGTCCGATAATACATAATCCGCAGGTCATCGACGATCTCAAAAGCAAGGGCGTTGTGATAGCGAACTCGATAGACGAGATTCCGCAGAACACAAAGCTCGTGCTCAGAACTCACGGCGTTGAGAAGCAGGTAATCGACGAATTAAAGGCAAGGGGCTACGAATACTGGGACGCCGCATGTCCTTTTGTGAAAAAAATACATAAGATTGTAACCGACAATTCGGACGAAAATTCCGTGGTTCTCATTGCAGGAGACGCAAATCACCCCGAGGTTCAGGGAATTAAAAGCTACTGCAAGGGCGAGGTCATCGTGTTCAAAAATCTTGAGGAGCTTGAAAAATCGGAACTAAATTGTGAAAAAAGAATAATAGTTGTTGCCCAAACCACTTTTAATACGGTAGAATGGGAAAAATGTTTAAAAAAATTAAAAAAAGACTGTACAAGTGCTTTAATTTTTGATACAATATGTAATGCTACTAATGAGCGGCAGGACGAAGCCATCAATTTGGCCAAGGAATGTGACGCAATGATCATAGTAGGAGGACGGCAAAGCTCCAATACAGTGAAGTTGAAGGCTGTGTGTGAAAACTGCTGTCCGACCTATCTTATCGAAACGGCGGATGAGCTGAAAAATATCAGCTTTACGGGATGTCGAAAGGTGGGTGTAACCGCAGGAGCATCAACTCCGGCGGCAATCATAAAGGAGGTACTTTCAACAATGTCAGAAAATGTAAACGCAAACCCGATTGAAAATGCAGAGGAGGTGGCAAAAGCTTCCGCTGAAGATCTTGATTTTATGGAGGCGCTCGAAGAGTCTCTTAACAATATGAGCACCGAGCAGAAGGTTGTCGGTGTGGTCACAGGTATTTCACCGAGTGAGATCCAGGTCGATATCGGCAGAAAGCAGACAGGCTATGTTCCTGCCGATGAGTACAGCGCAGATCCGACAGCAGATCCGATGAAGGAGCTGAAGATCGGTGACGAGATCAAGCTCATAATCATGAAAACAAACGATCAGGAAGGCACTGTTATGCTTTCCAAGAAGAGATATGACGCTCAGGGCGCTTGGGATAAGATCGAAGCTGCCAAGGAGAACGACGAGGTCGTTTCCGGTACGGTTACAGATGTTGTCAAGGGCGGCGTTATCGTCGTTGTAAGCGGCGTCAGAGTATTTGTTCCGGCATCGCTTGCCACCGCTTCAAGAGGAGATTCTCTTGATGAGCTTCTCAAGACAAAGGTTGACCTCAAGATTATTGAGGTTAAGTCCGAGCGTGGCCGCAAGAAGGCTATCGGTTCTATCAAGGCTGTTATCAGAGAGGCTCGCAAGGCTGCTGAGGAAGCCTTCTGGGCACAGGCCGAGGAGGGACAGGTTTATCACGGTGTGGTTAAGTCCCTCACAAATTACGGCGCATTCGTTGATATCGGCGGCGTAGACGGAATGGTACATATTTCCGAGATGTCGTGGAAGAGAATCAAGCATCCCTCTGAGGTTCTTGCCATCGGTCAGGAGATCGAGGTTTATATCAAGAGCCTTGATAAGGAAAACAAGAAAATTTCTCTCGGCTACAAGAAGGCTGAGGACAATCCTTGGGAGATCCTTCGTCGTGACTATCCGGTTGATACCGTTATTGATTCCGAGATCGTAGGTCTTACCACCTTCGGTGCATTCGCAACCGTTATCCCGGGCATTGACGGACTTATCCACATTTCTCAGATTGCTGATCAGAGAATCGGCAAGCCGTCCGATGTTCTTCAGATCGGCGAGAAGGTTAAGTGCAAGATCACAGCTATCGACTTTGACAAGAGCCGTGTAAGCCTTTCGATCCGTGCCCTTCTTCCGAAGGCTGATGAGGCTAACGAAGAAGCAACCGAAGAAGCTCCGGTTGAGGAAGCTGCAGAGGAAGCTCCGGCAGAGGAAGCTGCAGAAGCACCTGTTGAGGAATAATTCAATCACAATCAGCACTCCGAAAAGCTCAAATGCCTTTCGGGGTGTTTTTATGTAACCGCAGAAAATGTCTGTGAGGTGGTAAGATGGACAAAGCGTCGGTGCATGTTGAGCACCCGTTTGACCCTGTATGGGACGGGGAAAGTAAGATTTTGATTTTAGGCAGCTTTCCGTCGGTCAAAAGCAGGGAGCAGATGTTCTTTTACGGTCATCCGAGAAACAGATTCTGGGCGGTTATGTCCAAGCTTCTCGGCGTTGAAGCTCCTGTTACGATCGAAGAAAAGAAAGCTATGCTTTTGAATAATCATGTTGCACTTTGGGATGTTATCGCTTCGTGCGATATTCACGGCTCGGCAGACAGCTCGATAAAAAACGCCGTGCCGAACGATATCGGCTTTATTATGGAAAACAGCAGCATTGAGCATATTTTCACCAACGGCGCAACCGCAGATAGGCTTTACAAAAAGTACATTTTTCCCACAATCGGGGTCAACGCCGTGCGTCTGCCGTCCACCAGCCCTGCCAATGCGGCAAAAAGCGTTGACGAGCTTGTGAAAGAATGGGCAATTACGGTTGACAGCCTATAGCCCGTTGTGATAAAATTTATCAGGAAAATACATTGATCGTGTTCATTTGAAAGGTTATGGTCGCAAATGGCTTTAAAAAATATAGTTGATATGCATGCGCATACGATTCATTCATTCGACGGTCACTATTCCGTTGACGAGATGATCGAAAGCTCCATTGAAAAGGGTATTAAAATCGTTGCGTTTACGGATCATGTCGAAATGGATATTTTTCGGCAAAATCATTTTGACAAAACGGCGGATGAGTCCTTTGCCGATGTTTCAAGGGCTAAGGAGCAGTACAGGGACAGAATCGAGGTTTGCGTTGGAGTTGAGATGGGCGAGCCGACATATGACCTTGCCGAGAGCGAGGCTCTTATTGCCTCCAAGGACTACGATATTGTGATCGGTTCAATTCACAACCTCAGAAAAACGCCGGATTTTTGTGAGCTGAGCTATTGCGCCGACGGTGTTTATCCGCTTCTTGACGATTATTTTCGTGAGATGAAAATGCTCGCCGAGTGGGGCAAATTTGACACCTTTGCTCACCTTACATATCCCTTGCGCTATATCGTCGGTGAAAATCATATTGAGGTTGATATGGCGAGATATCAAAAAGATATTGACGAGATTTTTTCATTGCTTATTGAAAAGGATAAGCCGCTCGAGATCAATACCTCGGGGCTTAGACAGCCCATCGGCAAAACGCTGCCGGATGAGAGCTATGTTCGCCGCTTTAAGGAGCTTGGCGGAAAGTATGTGACCGTCGGCTCGGATTCGCACTTTGTTGAGCATATGGGTGCGGGTATTGAGCAGGGAATGCTTCTTGCGAAGAAGTGCGGCTTTGACAGCGTGCTGATCTTCAGGCACAGAAAGCCTGTCGAAATCCCGATAGAATAGGAGGTGCTCCCATGGAATACGATTCCTTTAGCGAAGGCATTGAGCTTGGTGGACTGAGGACGAAGAACGAGATAAAAATTCTTATCGGTTATCTTCTCTGCCGCCTTGATGCGCCGCTGACGAAGGAGCAGCTTAACGAGGTGATTTGCGGCGAGGAGCTTGCAAATTATTTCGAGATGAGTCAGGCGCTCGGTGAGCTTGCCGATAACGGCAATGTTTTCATCAGAGATAACAATATATTTATCACCGATAAGGGCAGAAAAAACTCCGAAACGCTGGAGCATGATATTCCCTATACGGTGAGGGAAAAGGCTTTTAACGCTGCCGTCCGACTTCAAACGAGGCTCAGACGCGAGCGTGAAAATAAAATTCAGATCGACAGGGTCGAAAAGGGCTGCAATGTGTCAATTTCCGTGCTTGATGCCGAGGACGAAATAATGAGCGTGAAGCTCTTTGTTGCCGACTATGAGCAGGCTCTTGCCGTTAAGGAAAAATTTCTTGATGACCCTGCCGGAGTTTATTCAAATATCGTTGCCGCACTTTTGGCATGACGAAAAAAACGGAGGTTTAATATGGCTAAATACGCAATCGGCGTGGATTTCGGTACTCTTTCGGGCAGAACGCTGCTCGTTGATGTGAAAACAGGCGAGGAGCTTGCAACCTCGGTTCTCGATTATCCTCATGCCGTAATGGACGAGACGCTTCCGAGCGGCAAAAAGCTCGGAGCCGACTGGGCGCTTCAAGATCCGCAGGATTATCTTGATGTGCTCAAAACAACGATTCCCGATGTTATAAAAAAGAGCGGAGTAAATGCGGAGGATATCATCGGTCTTGGACTTGATTTCACCGCCTGCACGGTTATGCCCGTCAAGAAGGACGGCACGCCGCTTTGCTTTATTGATAAGTTTAAAGACGAGCCGCACGCTTATGTTAAGCTCTGGAAGCACCATGCCGCGCAGGCTCAGGCAACAAAGCTCAATGAGATTGCCGAAAAGATGAATCAGGACTGGCTCAAGCTCTACGGCGGAAAGATTTCCTCCGAGTGGGCGATTCCTAAGCTTTGGCAGATTCTTGACGAAGCCCCCGAGATTTATGACGAGGCCGACCGTTTTATTGAAGCAGCCGACTGGGTCGTCTGGCAGATGTGCGGTCATGAGATCCGCAATTCCTGCTGCGCCGGCTACAAGGGCATGTGGAACAAGAAAAACGGATACCCGTCGGACGAGTTTTTCAAAGCTCTTGACCCAAGAATGGAGCATGTTATTGACGAGAAATTCTCAAGAGATATTCTTCCTCTCGGCTCAAAGGCGGGCGAGGTCACGGCTGAGTTTGCCGAGCTGACAGGACTCAAGGAGGGCACGGCTGTTGCCGTTCCTATCATTGACGCTCATGTTTTCGTTCCTGCCGTAGGCATCACGAAGCCGGGCGAGATGCTGGCTATCATGGGTACTTCAACCTGTCATATGCTTCTGAGCGAGGAGGAAATTCCCGTACCGGGCATCAGCGGCGTTGTAGCCGACGGTATTCTTCCCGGACTTTATGCTTACGAAGCCGGTCAGTGCTGCGTCGGCGACCACTTCAGCTGGTTCATAGACAACTGTCTGCCGAAGAGCTACTATGACGAGGCGGAGAAGCAGGGAGTAAATATACATAAATTCCTCCGTCAAAAGTGTGAACAGAAAAAGCCCGGCGAGAGCGGACTTGTTGCGCTTGATTGGTGGAACGGTGTTCGTTCTGTGCTTGTCGATGCGGATCTTTCGGGTATGATACTCGGAATGACGCTCAGAACAAAGCCCGAGGATATTTACAGAGCCTTGATTGAAGCAACGGCCTACGGAACAAGAATGATTATTGATGTGTTCAAAGAGAACGGCGTCGATGTCAACTCCTTCTATGCCGCAGGCGGTATCAGTCAGAAGGATCCGATGACGATGCAGATCTATGCCGATGTTATCAATATGCCTATCAAGATCGCCGACTGCGAACAGGGCGGTGCGCTCGGCAGTGCGATTTACGGCGCATGTGCCGCAGGAGCGGAGAAGGGCGGCTATGACAGCCTTTATGACGGTGCGGCAGCTCTCGGCAAGGTCAAGGATAAGGTCTATTATCCGATTCCCGAGAATGTTGAGCTTTACGATAAGCTTTTTGCCGAGTATAAAACCCTCCACGATTATTTCGGAAGGGGAGAGAACAATGTCATGAAGCGTCTTAAAGAGATTAAGGCAATACCGCACAATTGAGGTGTGCGAATTGTGCTATGGTTTAATCAGCGGTTACCGAACAAGGCGTGCGCCTCGATTTGTGCGGTGTTGCCTTAAGAACTCATGATTGACAACAGCGGCTTAAAGTGGTAACATAATTTGAATTTTAAATATAGGAGTTTTTAAAATGAGTATTTTGGATCTTGATGTAATCAAAAAGTTTGCTCTTACCTGCAACGACGGCTATGAGCAGGGCTGGCATGAGGGCAACGGCGGAAACCTTTCCTACCGTATGACAGCCGAAGAGGTAGAGGCTTGCAAGCCTTACTTTACATATGACAGGCCGTGGGTTGATCTCGGCGTTCAGGCGGACAACCTTAAAAATGAGTATTTCATGGTAACGGGTACGGGTAAGTTCTTCCAGAATGTTATCAGAGATCCGGCGGCAAATATGTGCATTCTTGAAATCAACGACGCAGGCGACGGCTACAGAATCGTATGGGGTCTTGTTAACGGCGGCGGCCCGACAAGCGAGTTCCCGACCCATTTCATGAACCACAGCGTTCGTGTTGCGGCAACGGACGGCGCTTGCAGAGTTATCTACCATGCCCATCCCGTTAACATTATCGCTCTCACATTTGTTCTTCCGCTTACCTCCGAGGCTTTCTCAAGAGTTCTCTGGGAGAGCATGACGGAGTGCCCGATCATTTTCCCGAACGGCGTCGGCGTTGTTGAATGGATGATTCCCGGCGGAGCGGAGATAGCTCACAAGACCTGCGAGCTTCAAAAGAAATACGACGCCATCGTATGGGCGCACCACGGACTTTTTGTATCGGGCAACACATTTGACGCAGCCTTCGGTCTTATGCATACAATCGAGAAATCAGCGGAGATCTATTGCAGAATTCTCAGCACCGGCAAGCCCATTATGCAGACGATTCCCGATGAGGGTCTTGTCAATGCCGCAACAGCTTACGGAAAAACGCTCAATGCGGAGCTTTTGAAGTAATTACATTTTGTAATACAAATATTACATTTTGTCTGTTTACAAATTAAAAAAAGTTTACTATAATAACTGCAATATTTGAAATGCGTTGAAGATATTAAGCGTTTTATTTCTGATTTCAGAGAGTCGGCGGTAGGTGTGAGCCGATATGGAAATTTAATTGCTGTCTCGTATCCGAGCAGAGCTCCCCAACCGTCTTTACTGTATAAGGAGCTACGGCAAGCACCGTTATCACAGCTTAGGATTTGTCAGAATCCGAAGAGGCCGTTTAGGCAATGCGGGTGGTACCGCGGTAAACATGTTTTATCGTCCCGGAAGTTTGAATACTTCCGGGACTTTGTTTTTTTATAACTTCAAAAGGAGAATCGTTATGAGAAAAGTAATTTTATCCGATGTGACGCTCAGAGAAAGCGAGTCGTCAGCCAGCCATTCCTTAAGCTTTAAGGAGAAGATCGAGATCGCAAAGCAGATGGACAAGCTGCACTGCGATATCATCGAGATGCCGAAAATAAAGAACACATCAACCGATGTTCTTCTTATAAAAACGATCGCTTCGCTTATGAAGCATTCGGAAATCGCCGTTGATGTTGGTTATGATGCGGCGGGCGTTGAAACGGCTTATAACTGCGCAAAGGGTGCAAAGAAGTTTTCTCTTAAGGTTTCTCTCCCGATGTCTGCGGTTCAGATGGAGTTCAAGTGCGGCAAAAAGCCGCCGGTGGTGATGAGCATGGTAACAGAGCTTATCACCGAGTGCAAAAAGTACACCGACAGCATTGAATTCTCGGCTGAGGACGCAGTGAGAGCCGAAAGACCGTTCCTGTATCAGGCGATAGAAGAAGCGATAAAGGCAGGCGCAACGAGGGTCACTGTTTGCGACTCCGAGGGTACGATGTTCCCGTCCGAATTCGGCGGCTTTATCTCGGATATTTTTGAGAATGTTCCGTCCGCCAAGAATGCTACGGTCGGCGTTGAGGTCGTTGACTCAATGAACATGGCCTCCGCCTCCGCATTCGCCGCAATCGAAGCCGGAGCGTCGCAGATCAAGGTTACGGCAGACAATTTCAACTTCCCGACGGTTGAAAAAATCATGAAGATATTCACCCTCAGAGGTGATTCTATAAAGGCCTCAAGCAAGATAAGGACGACAGAGCTTCAGCGTGTTACGGGTCAAATAAAAAGAATGCTCAACACCTCCAAGAGTGAGAATACGCCGTTTGAAACAGGTGTAAACGAGGACGGCGAGAGCCTCACTCTTGATAAAAACGACACGATAGCAACCGTTATAAAGGCGGTTAAAAAAATCGGCTACGACCTTTCTCCCGAGGATAATTCAAATGTTTATGAGGCGTTCAAGCGTGTTGCCGTTAAGAAGGACTTTGTCGGCACAAAGGAGCTTGAAGTAATTATAGCCTCCTCCGCATTGCAGGTTCCCTCAAGCTATTCGATTGAAAGCTATGTTATCAACAGCGGTAACATTATTACCGCAACCGCTAACATCAAGCTTGTCAAGGATGGCACGGTGGTCAGCGGTGTGAGCGTCGGAGACGGTCCGATTGATGCGGCGTTTCTTGCAATCGAGCAGATTATCGGACATCACTACGAGCTGGACGATTTCCAGATTCAAGCCGTTACCGAGGGTCGTGAGGCCATGGGTCATGCGCTCGTTAAGCTCAGAAGCTCGACCGGAAAGCTCTATTCCGGAACAGGCATTTCGACAGATATTATCGGCGCAAGCATCCGTGCATATGTCAGCGCACTGAACAAGATAGCATACGAGGAGGGTTAATTGTGAAATTAGCTTTTTCTACAAGATTTCATAAGAATAAAAGCTTTGATGACTTTCTCAATATGGCGGATGAGCTGAAATACGGCGGAGTTGAGATCCACGATTTTCGTGACGCAATGTTTTCAGGCAGAACCTCACCGTTTAATCCTGACATGGCTTCGGCAACCAAAAGAAAGCTCATCAACTCGAAAAAGAGCATAGTTTGCATAAATTCAAACTGCAACGCCGCAGATAATTCCGACGAAAATATTGAAAAAATGAACTCGGCTATCACCGTTGCAAGCAACATAAACATTCCCTATGTCAAGCTCTATGTTGAGGGTGGCGAAGACGCTTACGAAAAGGCGCTTGAGTTCATCGGCAAGGCTATCGCAGAGGGCGAAAAGCACAATGTTATCGTCCTTGTCGAAACGACGGGCATTTTTGCCGACACGACAAGGCTCTGCGATTTGATGAACTATTTTGCAAGCGACTTTATCGGCGCAGATTGGAATATGTATGAAACATACTTCGTCGGCGGCGAGGATTCGGAAAAGACCATTACCAACCTTGGCGCATATGTCAAGCTTGTCCATCTGACCGACGCCGTGAAGGCAGGCGAGCACACTCTCATCGGCGAGGGCGCAATGCCTATCAAGGACATGATGAATGCTCTCGGCTCGATAAATTACAACGGCTTTGTTTGCGTTGAATGGAATCCCGAGTGGTTCGAGTCGATAGACGATCTTGAAATCATTTTGACTCATTATGAGAGCTTTATGGAGACTGTTGCGGACGAGACAAGCAAGAAGAAATACTACTACAACAAGACCCATACAGGCAAATTCATCTGGAAAAAAGAGGAGCTTATCGAGGAGACATTCCCGCAGGTTCTTGACAGAATGGTTGAGGAGTTTCCCGATCAGCTTGCATTCAAATATACAACGCTTGACTATACGAGAACATATGCGCAGTTCCGTGACGATGTTGATACCTTTGCGAGAGCGCTTATTGCAATGGGCGTAAAAGCCGGCTCTCATGTTGCCGTTTGGGCAACCAATGTTCCGCAGTGGTATATTTCGTTTTGGGCGACCACCAAAATCGGCGCTGTTCTTGTTACAATGAACACGGCATATAAAATTCACGAGGCGGAATATCTGCTCAGACAGTCGGATACTCATACGCTGATTATGATAAAGGGCTACAGAGACTCACACTATGACGAGATCATGGCTGAGCTTTGCCCTGAGCTGGAAAGCACCAAGAGCGGCGAAAAGCTCCACGCAAAGAGATTGCCGTTTTTGAGAAATATTATTACGGTCGGCTATGAGCAGCAGGGCTGTATGACATGGGAGCAGGCGGTTGACAAGTCGAGCGAGGTTCCTGTCGAGGAGGTCTACAGAATGGCTTCTCTTGTCAGGAGGGACGATGTATGCAATATGCAGTACACCTCCGGTACAACAGGCTTCCCGAAGGGCGTTATGCTTACCCACTACAATGTCGTAAACAACGGTAAGTGTATCGGCGACAGAATGGATCTTTCAACGGCGGACAGAATGATGATCCATGTTCCGATGTTCCATTGCTTCGGCATGGTTCTTGCCATGACTGCCATCATGACCCACGGCGGAACGGCTCTCCCATTACCGTATTTCTCGCCGAAATCATCGCTTGCGTGTATAAATTCCGAGCGTATAACGGCTTTCCACGGCGTTCCGACGATGTTTATCGCAATGCTACAGCACCCCGACTTTGAAAAGACCGATTTTTCATACATGAGAACGGGTATCATGGCAGGCTCGCCGTGTCCGATCTCAAAGATGCGTGAGGTTGTCGAAAAAATGCATATGACCGAAATCACAATCGTTTACGGTCAGACGGAATCATCTCCGGGCTGTACGATGAGCAGCACTGACGACCCGCTGGAGGATCGTGTGGCTACTGTCGGTCATCCGCTTCCGAAAATCGAATGTAAAATCGTTGACCCCGATACGGGTCTTGAATGCCCGGACAATGTGACCGGTGAGTTCGTTGCCCGTGGATACAACATCATGAAGGGTTACTATAAAATGCCGAAGGCTACGGCAAGCGCAATCGACAAGGACGGCTGGCTTCATACCGGCGACCTTGCGTGCCGCACTCCGGAGGGCAACTACAGAATCACAGGCAGACTTAAGGATATGATTATCCGTGGCGGCGAGAATATCTATCCCAAGGAGATTGAGGAGTTCATTTACACCCACCCGAAGGTCAAGGATGTTCAGGTAATCGGCGTTCCCGACGAGGGACTCGGCGAGGAGATAATGGCTTGCATTATCCTCAAGGAGGGCGAAACCATGACCGAGCAGGAGATGAAGGACTATGTTCTTTCTCATATGGCGAAGCATAAAGTGCCGAAGTACATTGACTTTGTGTCCGAGTTCCCGATGAATGTTGCCGGTAAGATTCTTAAATACAAGATGCGTGAGGACGCAATCAAGAAATACGGACTGCAAAAGGCAAATTCTGTTGTAACTGCGTAACATTACACAATGTAATACTTATATTACAAAATATCCCTTGAAAAATTGTGAAAAGTATCTTATAATGTACCGCAACAGGTACAAATAACCTGTTGAAACAAAGGCTGTGACGAAGACGGTTGCGTTTATGTCCTTTCAGAGAGTCGGCGTTTGGTGCGAGCCGATAGCGAGGTAAATGTAAAGCCCATCACTTCCGAGCCGGAGAGATGAAAACTACAGTAGTTTCTCCCGTGACAACTACGTCAGTGTTGAGGGATTGTCAGATCCTGCAGAGAGGCGAGAAGCAATAGCAGATCGCAATTTGAGTGGTACCGCGGATATTCAAATCCGTCTCAAAGTTCTAATGACTTTGGGACGGATTTTTTGTTTTATCCGAAATCGGTTCCCGGTATGTTACGGAGGTAAAAATCATGTCAAATCAAAACGAATCAAACAAGCTTTATGAGGTTGCTGAGCGTATCCAGGAAATGAGAGACATATGCGGCTTTACCGTTGAGGAAATGGCGGAGAAGTCTGAAGTCTCTGTTGAAACCTACAGGCTCTATGAGAGCGGAACGGTTGACCTTCCTTTCACTTTTATTCACAAGTGTGCACTTGCTTTTGACATTGGCATTACGGATCTTCTTGAAGGTCACAGCGCCGTGCTTTCATCCTATACCGTTACAAGACTGGGCAAGGGTCAGATCACCGCCAGCGAGAACGGAATCGAAATCAAAAACCTTGCACCGAATTTCAGAAAAAAGCTTTCCGAGCCGTACTGGGTTAGATACGAGTATGACGCGGAGCTTGAAAATAAACCGATAAGCACCGTAACTCACGGTGGTCAGGAGTTCGATATCGTTATCAGCGGTTCACTGAGAGTAAGAGTCGGAAATCATGAGGAGATTCTTAACGAGGGCGACAGCATTTATTATAACTCCTCAACGCCTCACGGAATGGTTGCCATCGACGGCAGGGATTGTCTCTTCCTTGCGATGGTCATGGCAAGTGATGATACGGTAACGAATATCGTTCACGAAAGAGCTGTCAAGGGCGTAAAGGCAAAGGGCAGCTATGTTTGCGAGAAGTTTATTGACGCAACAGAGGACGAAAACGGAAATCTTGTTTCCATTGATTTTAATCATGAGGATGAATTCAACTTCGCTTTTGATATCGTTGATAAAATTGCAAAAAAATCCCCTGACAAGCGTGCACTCGTTCATGTTGACCGCGATAAGACGGAACGCATCTTCACATTTAAGGATGTCAAGGAGCACTCGGCACAGGCGGCCAACTACTTCAAGTCGCTCGGCATAAAGAAGGGCGACAGGGTAATGCTTGTTCTCAAGCGTCATTATCAGTTCTGGTTTGCAATCCTTGCGCTTCATAAGATCGGCGCAATCGCAATTCCGGCAACGAATCTTCTTGTTGACCATGACTTTGAGTACAGATTTGAGGCGGCAGGAGTAACGACAATTCTTTGCACAGCCGACGGCGACACCGCTCATCAGGTTGACATCGCCGACGCAAAGACGCATACTCTCGTCAACAAAATCATTGTCGGCGGCGAGCGTGAGGGCTGGCACAGCTTCGACAGCGAATACAGCCTGTTCTCCAGAAGATACAGAAGGGAAGAGGACGCACCGTGCGGAAACGATCCGATGCTTATGTTCTTCACCTCCGGCACAACGGGCTATCCGAAAATCGCAACCCATTCCTACAAATATCCGCTCGGACACTATATCACCGCTAAATATTGGCACTGCGTAAGCAAGGACGGACTTCACCTTACAATCTCCGACACCGGCTGGGGCAAGGCTCTTTGGGGCAAGCTCTACGGACAGTGGCTCTGCGAGGGCGCAGTATTTGTATATAACTTCGACCGCTTCGATGCGTCGGATATTCTTCCGATGTTCAAGCAATATAACATCACAACATTCTGCGCACCTCCGACGATGTACAGAATGATGATAAAGGAGGATCTCGCAAAGTACGATCTTTCCTCTATCCGTCACGCAACAACAGCCGGTGAGGCACTTAACCCGGAGGTATTCCGCCAGTTCTATAATGCTACCGGACTTGAGCTTATGGAGGGCTTCGGTCAAACGGAGATGACTCTTGGAATAGCAACGCTCACCGGAATGACTCCGAAGCCCGGCTCAATGGGCAAGCCGACGCCGCTTTACGACATCAAGATTCTTCGTCCCGACGGAACGGAAGCGGATATCGGTGAAACCGGTGAAATCTGCGTCAACACTTCCGAGAAAGTACCGTGCGGTATATTCCTCGGCTACTACAGAAATCAGGATCGTACAGACGAGGTTTGGCACGACGGCGTTTATCACACGGGCGATATCGCATGGCGTGATGAGGACGGATATTTCTGGTATGTCGGCCGTATCGACGATGTTATCAAATCGTCCGGCTACCGTATCGGACCGTTCGAGATCGAAAATGTTATCATGGAGCTTCCTTATGTTCTTGAGTGCGGCGTTTCCGCTGCTCCCGACGAGGTAAGAGGACAGGTCGTCAAGGCTTCCATTGTCCTTACCAAGGGCACAGAGCCGACCGAGGAGCTTAAAAAAGAAATTCAGAACTATGTTAAGAAGCACACCGCTCCTTACAAGTACCCGAGAATCGTTGTGTTCAAGGACGAGCTTCCAAAGACTATAAGCGGCAAAATCATCCGTAATCAGCTGTAAATTGTCCATGGCACGCCGATTTCTGCGTTGACAGACTTAGCAATACACATAGTATTGCGTCAGCCTGTCGCCTTGAACTCGACGCACCCTGAACAATTTATCCTAAGGTTTGGCACGCCGATTTCTGCGTTGACAGACTTAGCAATACACATAGTATTGCGTTAGCCTGTTGCCTTGAACTCGACGCACCTTGAACAATTTATCCTAAGGTTTGGTACGCCGATTTCTGCGTTGACAGACTTAGCAATACACATAGTTGCGTCAGCCTGTCGCCTTGAACTCGACGCACGCTGAACAATTTATCCTAAGGTTTGGCACACCGATTAGATATTAAAGATTTGATTATCGGAATATCTAATATCTACAATCTAAAGTCTAAAATCTATATTGGGGTGAAATAATGAAGCGCATAACGCTTTTTGCCGGTCATTACGGCAGCGGAAAAACGAATATAGCGGTCAATTACGCTTTTAAGCTCAGACAGCAGGGTCTTGAGGTGGCTGTTGCGGATTTGGATATCGTCAACCCGTATTTCAGAACCAAGGACAGCGAAAAGGAGCTTAAAGCCGCCGGGATAAGACTTATCTGCTCGGACTTTGCAAGCTCAAATGTTGATCTTCCCTCGCTGCCGCAGGATATATATTCTGTCATTGACGACCGCACGGAATACGCTGTTATGGATATCGGCGGCGACGACAGAGGCGCATACGCTCTCGGCCGCTATTCCGAAAGCATAGTACGGGAAAACGACTATGAGATGTTTCTTGTAATAAACATGTACAGACCGCTGACAAGGGACGCTTACAGCACCCTTGAGGTCATGAATGAAATCGAAAAAGCCGGTTCAATGAAATTTACGGCTATAATAAACAACTCAAATCTCGGCGAGGAGACGACCGCTCAGGATGTTCTTGATTCGCTCAAATATGCCGATGAGGTTTCAAAGCTTACGGGGCTTCCCGTTGCGATGACTACCGTAAAAAAGACGCTTTATAAAGAGCTGTACGGGCGAGTGAGCAATATGCTTCCGCTTACCCTACAGGCGAAAATAAATTAGGAGGAATGTCAAATGGCTAAAGTAACATTCAAAACAGACCTTTGCAAGGGCTGCGGACTTTGCGTGAACGCTTGTCCCAAGGGAATAGTTCATTTGTCAGAGACGACTTTGAACAACAAGGGACATCATCCCGCAGTTGTGACGGAACAGGAAAAGTGTATCGGATGCGCCTTCTGCGCTACAATGTGCCCCGATTGTGTTATTACGGTAGAGAGGTGAAGAAAATGTCAGATAAAGTACTTATGAAAGGCAACGAAGCAATTGCCGAGGCTGCTATCAGAGCAGGCTGCCGACATTACTTCGGTTATCCCATAACTCCGCAGACAGAGGTTGCGGCTTACATGTCAAAGCGTATGCCGAAGATCGGCGGAACATTCCTGCAGGCGGAGAGCGAGATCGCTGCAATCAACATGGTTATCGGCGTTTCGTCAACAGGCAAGAGAGTCATGACCTCCTCCTCCAGCCCCGGAGTTTCGCTTAAAAGCGAGGGTATTTCATATCTCGCCGGCTGCGACCTTCCCGCACTCGTGGTCAATGTTCAGCGTGGCGGCCCCGGACTCGGCGGAATTCAGCCCTCACAGTCGGATTACTGGCAGTCAACAAAGGGTGGCGGACACGGCGATTACCACAATATCGTACTTGCACCGGCTTCCGTTCAGGAAATGGCAAGCCTCACCGTCAAGGGCTTTGAGCTTGCGGATAAATACAGAATGGTTGCAATGATCCTTGCCGACGGCACAATGGGTCAGATGATGGAGCCGGTTTCCCTCGATGTTGCCGAGGTAACTCCGGTTGAAAAGCCGTGGGCACTCACCGGCACAAAGTGTGAGAGAGAGCATAACATAGTCAATTCGCTTTACCTCAAGCCCGAGGAGCTTGAAATAAAGAATTTCGAGAGATATCAGAAATATAAGACGATCGAAGAAAACGAAACGATGTACGAGGAATATCTCATGGAGGACGCCGAGGTTTGCGTTGTTGCGTTCGGTATCACCGCCCGTGTGGCAAAGAACGCAGTCAATGAGGCACGCAAGAGAGGCGTCAAGGTCGGCATGATAAGACCGATCACGCTCTGGCCGTTCCCGACAAAGCCGCTCAAGGCTGCTGCCGAGAAGTGCAAGAGATTTATAACTGTTGAAATGAACATGGGTCAGATGATCGACGATGTGAAGCTTGCGATCGATTGCAAAAGACCGGTTGAGCTTTGCAACCGTGTCGGCGGAATGATCCCGACGCCGGAGGATGTTCTTTCGGCTATCATGTCAAACGGAGGTGCAGAATAATGTCAGTTGTATTTGAAAAACCGAAATCATTGACGGACGCAACGCTTCACTATTGTCCCGGCTGTACTCACGGTATTATTCACCGTCTGGTTGCAGAGGTAATTGATGAGCTTGGAATCGAGGGTGATACGATCGGCGTCGCATCGGTCGGCTGCTCTGTTATGGCATATAACTATTTCACATGTGATTTTGTTCAGGCGGCTCACGGCCGTGCTCCTGCCGTTGCAACAGGCGTTAAGAGAAGCGACCCGTCAAAGGTTGTATTCACATATCAGGGCGACGGCGACCTTGCCGCTATCGGTACTGCCGAGACGGTTCATGCCGCTGCAAGACGGGAGAATATCACCGTTATTTTCGTTAACAATGCTATTTACGGTATGACGGGCGGTCAGATGGCTCCGACAACGCTTCCCGGTCAGGTCACCCAGACCTCACCCTACGGCAGAGATGTCAACACCGTCGGCTATCCCGTTAAGGTTTGCGAGCTTCTTTCAAATGTTGACGGTGCGGCATATCTTGAGAGAGTTGCTGTCAACAATGTAAAAAATGTCAAGAACGCTAAAAAGGCTATCAAAAAGGCATTCAAGAATCAGCTTGAGGGCAAGGGCTTTTCTCTCGTTGAGGTTATTTCAACCTGCCCTACAAACTGGGGAATGACTCCGCAGAAGGCTCTTGACTGGGCAGAGGAGAACATGATTCCTTACTATCCTCTCGGCGTTTACAAGGATATCTATGCAAAGGAGGAAGAAAAATGAGCAGCACTTGCAGAATGTTATTCGCAGGCTTCGGCGGACAGGGAATTCTGTTTGCAGGCAAATTCCTTGCATATAAGGGACTTATCGAGGGCAAGCAGGTCAGCTGGCTTCCGTCCTACGGACCGGAAATGAGAGGCGGCACTGCCAACTGCTCCGTGATTATCAGCGACGAGCCGATCGGCTCTCCAATCGTTGACAAGCCGGATGTGCTTGTTGCAATGAATCTTCCGTCACTTGAAAAATACGAAAACGATGTTGTCAGCGGCGGAAAGATTTTTGTTGATTCAACAATGATCGACAAAAAGATTGACAGAACAGATGTTGATGTATATTATATTCCTGCAACAAAAATGGCGAACGATAACGGAACGCCGACCCTTGCGAATATGATAATCACGGGCAAGATTCTCAAGGAAGTGCCGCAGTTTTCGATTGATTATACCGATGACGCACTCAAGAAGGTTGTTTCCGCCCGTCACCTTGATCTCCTTGATGTGAACAAGGGTGCTGTCAAGGCAGGTTATGATTATGAATAATACAATGAAGGCTTCCTGCATTCAGCTTGATATGAAGCTCGGCGATGTTGAATATAACTACAACGAGGCTGTCAGACTGATAAGGGAGACGGCAGCGAAAGAAAAATCCGATGTTATCGTTCTTCCCGAAACATGGACGACGGGATATTATCCCAAGGAAAATCTTTCGAGCTATTGTGACAAAGACGGCGAGAGGCTGAAAAAGACCTTTTCGGCGTTGGCAAGGGAGCTTAATGTAAACATCGTTGCCGGCAGTATCGCCAACGAAAAGAACGGCGGGATTTACAACACGGCGTTTGTTTTCAACCGTAAGGGCGATGTCGTTGCCGAATATGACAAGACGCACCTTTTCACCCCGATGGACGAGCACAAATATTTTAGCTTCGGCGAAAAGCTTGTGACCTTCGAGCTTGACGGACATAAGTGCGGCGTCGTAATCTGCTACGATATCCGCTTCTGCGAGCTTGTCAGAAGCCTTGCCCTAAGGGGCATTGACATGCTGTTTATGGTGTCGCAGTGGCCTCTTGCGAGAAAGGAACACATCGTTACACTCACAAGAGCAAGAGCGATTGAAAATCAGATGTTTGTTGTCTGCTGCAACTCCTGCGGAAAAACACCGGACGCAGTTTTCGGCGGTCATTCGCAGATAATCGACCCGTGGGGCGAGGTGCTCGCTGCGGCAGGCGAGGCGCAGGAGGTCATCACAGCTGACTGCGATTTCGGAATAATAAAGGATATAAGAAGCTCGATCAATGTTTTCAACGACAGAAAACCCGATCTCTATGAATTATAAGGCAAATCCGCACAATTGAGATGTGCGGCATTGACAAAATGAATGCTTTGAAAGGAGCGACAGAAATGTATACATTTCCAGTAACAAGAACAACACATCCGAAGGAGAAGCCGGATCAGAAGAAGCTCGGCTTCGGTAAATATTTCACGGATCATATGTTTATGATCGACTACGATGAGGGACAGGGCTGGCATGACGGAAGAATTGTTCCGCATGAGCCGATCGCCATTGAACCCGCTTCATGCGTGCTCCACTATGCCCAGATGATGTTCGAGGGCATGAAGGCATATAAAACTCCGTCGGGCGATGTTCAGCTTTTCAGACCCGAGGAGAACTTTGAGCGTATGAACAGAACCAATGACCGTATGTGTATTCCGCATATGGAAAAGGATATTTTCTTTGACGCCATCAACCAGCTTATTACCGTTGATAAGGATTGGATACCCACCGAGCCGGCAACCGCTCTTTATATCAGACCGTTTATCTTCGGCGACGAGGTTTCGTTCAGCGTTCTTCCGGCAAAGCATTATCGCTTTATCATCATTCTTTGCCCCGTCGGTTCTTACTATGCCGCAAACGACGGCGGACTTCACACGACAAGGATTTATGTTGAGGATGAATTCATCCGTGCGGCTGTCGGCGGTACAGGCTTTGCAAAGTGCGGCGGCAACTATGCAGGTGGCATGAAGGCTTCGGCAAAGGCTATGGAGCATGACTGCAAGGATGTTCTTTGGCTTGACGCTGTTGAGCATAAGTATGTTGAGGAGATCGGCACTTCAAACGCCTTCTTCGTAATCGGCGACGAGGTCATCACTGCTCCGCTTATGGGTACGATTCTTCCCGGTATTACAAGAAAGTCCGTCATCGAGCTTCTCAAGAAGTGGGGAGTAAAGGTATCGGAGAGACGCCTTTCAATCGACGATGTATGCGCAGCCTCCAAGGCAGGCACTCTCAAGGAGGTATTTGCCAGCGGTACTGCCGCAGTTATCTCTCCGATCGGCACACTTTATTACATGGGCGAGGATTACAAGGTTGCCGACGGCAATGTAGGTCCGATCGCTCAGAAGCTTTACGATACGCTCTACGGTATGCAGACAGGTCATGTTGAGGACGACATGGGCTGGACATACAAGGTAAAGCTTGACTGATAAAAACAGAAAATGGCGGAAATCAACCGGTGATTTCCGCCATTTTGAATGCTGTATAGCTTTAGCAACGCTCGCCTTATCCGTTTTTCTTTGCGCAGGCCTCGGCGATTGCCTTGGCAAGCTGGTCGGGACATGATGTGTTTTTATAGCCGCAGGTGATGCCGCTGAGTCTTTTCTCAACCTCGTCGGCCTTCATTCCCTCGACGATTGCGGAAATTCCTTTAAGGTTTCCGCTGCAGCCGCCAATAAACTTGACATTTTTTATCGTGTCGCCGTCGAGGTCAAATGTAATGCGTGAGGAACAAGTCCCCTTGGTTTTATACTCATATGTCATTGCTTTGTACCTCCTTGTTGAAAACATGATAATCCATTTGAGATTATTTGTCAAGGTCAAAGCATTATATACATCAGCGCAAGCAGCAGCAGCGTGTCTCCTCCGTCTCCGGAAAGCAGGAGCATCATTGCGATTATTATCTTCATGTCCCCGTCAAAAAATGCTCCGGGCGAACGGCTTTCATTTTTTCGTTTAGGCTCGGGCTTCGGAGGCGGCGGACAGCGGTTGAGCTGCGGCGATGCGGGCTGCTTTTGAAAGAAAGGCTCTCCGCCGTTTTGGGACATTGTTGCCCGACGGTACATCTCCTTTGCTCTCATTATTGCCTGACGCTCGGCGGTATTGAAATCCTGTTGAGGCATAGCTAATCATCCCGATTGGTTAGATTGTTTATTAACGGTAAAATTTCCAGCAGCTTAAGTATTTGTATTGCCTGGTCGGCTTTTTTCTGCCTCTCGGGCGAAAGATTCGGCTTCAGAGCTTCAATCAGCTTGCATCTGCGGCCGGATTCTCCGTTCATTGCGCCCATGATTTTTGTCAGTCTGCCAATCATTTTGGGGTCAATTGAGGAAAATATATCCGTTCCTGTCAGCGGCTGTTGCTTTTCGGCGTGATCCTCGCCTTTGCCGAAAACCGCTTCGGCGGTTGCTTTCAGCCCTTCTATGTCGTCGGGAGTGAGAGACGAGAGAATTTCATTGATGTCCATCTTTTTTGCCGTTTAGCTTCTGCATTATTTTTTGAGCGGCAGGGGAGGAAAGAACCGCATTTATTTTATCCCGGTCAGAGAGAATTTCATTAAGCTCGTCTTTTTCCTCCGCCCTTAGCCCGTTTATCAACTTCTCTGCTTTTTTTTCTGCATCCGCCTTGTTGACCGGCGCAGAGAAGAATTCCGAAAAATTGTTGTTTGACATTTATCCTCACACTCCGTTAAATTATATTTGAAAGGTGTTGTATGTATGCGTTTGCTTGTTTTATCGGATTCGCACGGCAGAAAAAATCTGCTTCTCAAGGCTGTTGAGCTTCATCCGGAGGCCGACGCCGTTATCTTTCTCGGTGACGGCGAAAGGGATGTTGAGTTTCTCAAGCAGCTTCACCCTGAAATCAAGCTTTATTCCGTCTGCGGCAACTGCGATTACAATTCATCGCTGCCGACCTTTCTGCTCGAAAAATTCGGCGGAAGGATTGTTTACGCAGCTCACGGGCACTATGAAAGCGTGAAATATTCGCTTGCCGGGCTGAAGCAAAAGGCGAATAACTGTTCCGCTTCTATTGCATTATACGGTCATACGCATGTCCCTGACACAACATACGAGGACGGAATTTGGTATATAAATCCCGGCTCTGTTTCGGTCGGAAAATATGCGATGGTCGATATTCTCGACAACGGCATCATGCCCATTCTTTGTGATTTGTACAAATGAAAAAAAGAACATGACCGAAGCCATGCTCTATTTTTGCGTTATTTAAGGCAACACCTCAATTGTGCGGTATTGCCTTAATTTTTTTGCTCCTTTTAAGCTTTGGAGTGAAAAGCATTAGGAACGGGAAAATCTCAAGTCTGCCGAGCAGCATATCGAGGATAAATACGACCTTTGAATACCAGCTGTAGACGGAGAAGTTTCCGAGCGGACCGACCTTTCCGAGTCCGGGACCTATGTTGTTGAGCGTTGCGATAACGCCCGAAATATTCGTGACCATATCCTGAGTATCCAGCGATACGATAAGCAGGGACGCAACAAAAATGACAATGTAAACAAAGAAGAAAAGGTTTGTTCCGGTTACAACCTCGTCGCTGACACGCTTGCCGTCCATGGTTATTACGCTTACGCTTCTCGGGTGGGCAAGCTTTTTTAACTCACGCCTTGCTGATTTGGCAAGTATAACAACCCTTGAAACCTTGAAGCCGCCGCCTGTGCTTCCGGCGCAAGCACCGACGCACATAACTATCAGCATTATCATTCTGCTGAACTCCGGCCATTTGTCGAAGTCTGTCGTTGCATATCCCGTAGTCGTCATTACGGAGCTGACCTGGAACGCCGACTGGTGCAGCGCCTCAAGGAACGAGCCGAACATATGACGGATATTGAATGCAATCAAAAGTATTGCCGTGCCCATGATGCCGAGATATGAGCGAACCTCAAGATTTTTAAATGCAGATTTGAATTTTCCGCAGAATAGCAGAAAATAGAAGTTGAAGTTGATTCCGAAAAGCATCATGAAAACGCCGATGATTATTTGAGTATAAAGGCTGTAATCGGCGATGCTTGAATTGACGATTGCGAAGCCGCCTGTGCCTGCCGTGCCGAAGCTCAGCGTTGCGCTTTCAAAGAACGAAAGTCCGCCGCAGCGAAGCAGCAATATCAGCACGATTGTCATTATGACATAAATTCCGTAAAGAATTCTTGCTGTGCTTTTTGCTTTCGGAACAAGCTTTTCAACATCCGGTCCGGGGCTTTCCGCTTTCATTAGGTGCAGGTTTCCGCCGCCTTTGGCAAGAGGAAGAATCGCCATAATGAAGGCAAGCGCACCCATGCCGCCGACCCAGTGGGTGAAGCTTCGCCAGAAAATCATTTGCTTGCTCAGCGCTTCAACATCGGTCAGAATGCTTGAGCCTGTTGTCGTGAAGCCGGAAACGACCTCAAACACGGCGTCAAGATAGCTCGGAATTTCTCCGCTCAGGAAAAAGGGGAGAGCACCGAAAAGACTGATAAGAATCCATCCCAGTGAAACGATAGCAAAGCCGTCGCCTGCAACGATTGTTTTATCCTTGGGCTTGAATCGGGTCATAATGAAGCCCGTGATCACCGCCGCAGCTATCGAATACAGGAAGGAACGAAAATCCTCCTTGTAGTAAATGCCGACAAGCATGGGCAGCAGGAGCAATGCTCCTTCGGTTATAAGCAAAATACCTAAAATATAGGTTATCATTTTCTTGTTCATGGCGTCAGTCCTTCTTGATATCGTCAAGATCGGAAAGACCCTGAATCGTGGTTACGACAACAACGGAATCGCCGACCTGGAGCGAATCCTTGCCTCGGGGAATAAAAACATTGCCCTTTCTGCTGATTGAGCCGATGATAACATTGCTGCGAAGCTGAAGCTCCTCAAGAGAAGTGTTGATAAGCTCGCTTTCCTCGCTGACATGAAATTCCAACGCTTCAACCTTGTTGTCTATTATTTTGTAGAGGGTTTCTACATTGCTGCCGATATTATTCTTCTTGGCACGAACATGCTGAAGAATTTGGCTCGAGGTAATGAACTTGGGATAGACAACGCTGCCTATGTCAAGCGAACGCACAACCTCATTGAAGCCTGTTCTGTTGATTTTGGTTATCGTTTTGATGTTCGGCACAACATTTTTCGCAAAAAGCGAAAGAATAAGGTTTTCCTCGTCAAAGCCGGTGAGGCAGCATATTGCGCTTGCGTCACGCAAGCCCTCCTCCATTAAAAGCGTGCGATTTGTTCCGTCGCCGCAGATAACATTTGCTTTCGGAAGAATATAGCTGAGATTTTCCGCTGTTTGAGGATTGCTCTCGATTATTGTTGTGTCCATGTTAAGCCGACACATTTCCGTTGCGAGGTAAAGCGCAATTTTTCCTCCGCCGATTATCATCGTCTTTTTTACCGAGTTAACCGGAAGACCGATCTCTCTGAAAAATGTCGGAGTTTCGTCGGGGGCTACAAGCACCGCAACAACATCGTTTTCCTCGATAACGGAATCACCGAACGGGATGAAAATTTCGTTTCCGCGTTCAACGGCGCAGCCGAGTGCTCTTGCCTTCAGACCTGAGAAAGAATCCTTGACCGCCTTGCCGCAAAGGGTGCAGTTTTTTGTCGCCGTAAAGCTGACAATATTTATTTTGCCCTTTGCAAAGGTATCAATGTTCTTTGCCGACGGGTATTTGAGAATGCGAAGGATTTCCTCCGCCGCCTCTTTTTCGGGATTTATTACCATCGAAAGACCGAGGCTGTCCTTTATAAGTCGTATATCTTCGTTGTATTCACGGTTTCTGACACGGGCGATTGTTCCGTTTGCTCCGAGCTTTGTCGCAAGCAGACAGCAAAGCAGGTTGATTTCGTCGCTGCCCGTCAGAGCGATAACGAGATCGCTTTCATCAACACCGGCCTCGCTCAAAACCTGACGGGAAGCACCGTTACCGCTGACTGCGATAACATCAAGGCTGTTCAGCGTTGAATTCAGCACTTTTTCATTTGTATCGACAATGGTTACATCGTGCTTTTCGTTTGAAAGCTGTTCAGCGACGGTATAACCGACCTTGCCGATTCCGACAACAATAATTTTCACAAAATTGCCGCCTTTCATTACTTTAATATAAAAATGTTCAGTTAAATTAAGCAACCGAAAACATTTGTCCTTGGTTGCTTTTATGGTGCGGATAACAGGACTTGAACCTGCACATCAGAAGATATTGGATCCTAAATCCAACGCGTCTGCCAATTCCGCCATATCCGCAAATATCGCAGATATTATAGCACTTTTATTGCAAATGTCAATATAGTAGTTTTGTATAAAGACAGCTGTGTGCAAAAGGGCAAAAAAGGTGAAAAACAGCGAAATATGTAAAAATCAGTTTACTTTTTGCACTCTGTATGGTATAATCATTAAATAATTTCTATGAAGGGGTTTTGTTATGAAAATTTCAGAAGTTGTGGTTTTCGCCATCTATCTCTTGTTCATGCTGGGAATAGGCTTCTATTTCTTCTTCAAGAGTAAGGACGGATCAGAAAAAACTTATTTCCTCGGCGGCCGTCAAATGGGCGCTTGGGTAACGGCTCTCTCGGCCGGCGCATCGGATATGAGCGCATGGGTGCTCATGGGTCTGCCGACTTCGATTTACGCTCTCGGACTCGGACAGGTATGGATTCCCGTCGGACTTGCGATCGGCTATACGATAAGCTGGATTGTCGAAGCACCGAGACTTCGCCGTTTTTCGATTGTCGCAAACGATTCGATCACCATTCCGCAGTACCTTACAAACAGATTTCTTTCAAAATCAAAGGCTTTGCAGGTCATCTGCGCTATAGTTTTCCTTGTAGCTTATACGGTTTATGCTGCATCGAGCGTTAAGGCTTGCGGAACTCTTTTCCATACTGTTACGGGTATGAGCGAGCAGAGCGCAATGTATCTTGCCGCAGTTATTATTGTCGGCTATACCTTCCTCGGCGGATTTGATGCCGTTTGCTGGACGGATTTCTTCCAGGGTATGCTCATTCTCGGCGCAATGCTCATCGCTCCGATCGCTGCCGCATCGGTTCTTACTCTTTCCGATACAGCCGTTATCACTCAGGAAACACCGGGCTTTTGGAATGCGTTTTCCAGCTGGAAGGATATTGCCTCCGGCCTCGGTTGGGGACTCGGATACTTCGGTATGCCTCATATCATAATCAGATTTATGTCGCTCAAGAGCCAGAAGGAGCTTAAAAAGTCGGCAAAAATCGGTATCTCATGGACATTGATAATCGTTGTTTTTGCCGCTCTCATCGGTATTATCGGCCGTCTTGCTTTCGGCTTTGACGAGGAGATCAACGAAGGCTCACTTGTTTTCATTACCATGGTTCGTAAGATATTCCCCGGCGTTATTTCGGGCGTTCTTCTTTCTGCCGTTCTTGCGGCTTCAATGAGCACGGCGGACAGCCAGCTTCTTGCAGCGGCGTCGGCATTTTCCAGCGATGTTTATCAGCCTGTTATCAGAAAGAATAAGGCGAGCGATAAGGAGATGCTTTGGTCGGGCAGAATCGTTGTTCTTGCCATTGCGATTTTTGCACTCGTTATTGCATCGAATCCCGGCTCGGGCACAATCATGTCGCTTGTTTCCAATGCGTGGGGCGTTTTCGGCGCAGCCTTCGGACCTGCCATTATGCTCAGCCTTTTCTGGAAGCGCTTTAATTTCAGCGGTGCTGTTGCCGGAATTGTTGTCGGTGCAGTTGTTGATATCTGCTGGCTTGTACTCTTCTCCGATATCGGCATTTACGAGATCATTCCCGGCTTTGCCGCAAGTATGATTGCTGCAGTTGCCGTTACGCTCTGCACAGAGAAGCCGAGCAAAGAGATAGAAAAGCTCTACGACGATTCTGTAGCCTATACGGAGTAATCAATTTCAATATAAAAAGACTGTGACGGAATTTATCTGCCACAGTCTTTTGAGCTTTTATACGGTGTATTCGTTGTTCGAGTATGCCGTTTTAACATTTACTCCGTCTATTCTTCCGATTTTTCCGGCAAGAGAGTTGATTATATCCTGCGGAGCGTCAAGCGCAACGCTGATAATGTTTATCTCATGCTTGGGGTAGGGCAGACCCATTCTGCCGAGGATATATTCACGGTAATCGTGAAGCACGGCGTTGAGCTGCTCTGCGTTTTCCTTTGATTCCAGTATGATTGCCATGACTGCGACGCGAGTTTTCATATTGTACCTCCATTTGGATAACCACGGACAGAACCGAAGGTTAATCAGCTTTTGTGCTGTTTGTTTTGCACATAAAAATTATAACAGAACTGATATTATTCGTCAATATGTTTTCCTTTATTTCGTTCGTTATGTAAGATAAATAAAACACTTGACAAATAAGCAAACCGAGGTTAAAATATCATAGAAAAAGGATTAAGGCAATGGTGTCTTTGAGGGGTTTTTGCACTCTCAAAGGCATTTTTTCTTTATAGGAGGCTTCGACAATGAAATTTACAAAAATGCAGGGACTCGGAAACGACTATATTTATGTTTATTCAAAAAGAGAGCCTAAAAATCCGGATAAGCTTTCAATAAAGCTGTCCGACCGTCATTTCGGCATCGGTTCGGACGGAATAATTTGGATCTTGCCGTCAAAAATTGCCGACTTCAAGATGAGAATTTTCAATGCCGACGGCAGCGAGGCGATGATGTGCGGCAACGGCATCAGATGCGTCGGAAAATATGTATATGATAAGGGCTTAACCAAAAAGGAAAAAATAACCGTCGAAACGCTTTCGGGAATCAAGACGCTTGATTTGGATGTCAAAAAGGGCGAAGTTGAGTCCGTTTCCGTCAATATGGGCAAAGCTGCTCCGGGGCTTGCCAGCAGAATTGAAATTTGCGGAAACGACCTTGAGTACATTCCCGTTTCCGTGGGCAATCCTCATGCCGTGATTTTTGTTGATGATATTTCCAAGGCGGAGATTACGGAAATAGGACCTGCGATGGAGCGTTGCGATAGATTCCCCAACGGAGTGAATGTCGAGTTTGTTCAAACGCTTGCCGACAACAAGCTGAGAATGAGAGTTTGGGAGCGAGGCAGCGGCGTAACAATGGCGTGCGGTACAGGCTCGTGCGCATCGGTCATGGCGGCGATTTCAATCGGGCTTTGTCGCTACAATACCGACATTGCCGTAGAGCTTGACGGCGGAACTCTTATAATCAACATTGCAGAGGACAACACGGTAACAATGACAGGTCCTGCAGCAATATCTTTTGAAGGCGAGGTAAAAGTAAAATGAAACCGAATATGCACTACACGGAGCTTAAGGATACATATCTTTTTAACACGATTTACAGAAAGACGGACGAATATCTTGCCGCTCATCCGGGAGAAAGGGTTTTGAAGCTCGGAGTCGGCGATGTTTCCTATCCTCTTTGCCAAAAGGTCATAGAAACCCTGCACGAGGCGGTTGACGACCAGTCGAGGATAGAAACCTTTCACGGCTACATGCCGGAGCACGGCGCAATGTTCCTTCGTGAGGCGATAGCGAAGTATTATTCGGGCTGGAATGTTGATATGACGACCGACGAGGTCTTTATTTCAAGCGGTGCTTGCGACGATCTCGGCGATTTGCTTGAGATGTTTGACCGTGAAAATACCGTTCTTGTCATCGAGCCTGCGTACCCCGAGTATGTTGACACAAACCTGCTTTACGGCAGAAGGGTTATTCATTTGCCGGCAGGCGAGGGAGACGGCTTTCTCCCGCTTCCGGACGAAAGCATTGACGCCGATATAATTTATATTTGCTCTCCGAACAATCCGACCGGCTCGGCATATACCCGTGATAAGCTTAAAAAGTGGGTCGATTACGCAAACAAAAAGGACGCCGTTATTCTTTACGACGCCGCATATGAAATATTTATCGAGGAGGACGATGTCCCTCACAGTATTTATGAGGTTGAGGGTGCGAAAACCTGCGCCATAGAGATTTGCTCATTCTCAAAAACCGCCGGCTTCACCGGCACAAGAGCCGGCTACACGATCGTTCCGTCGGCACTTGAGCGCATGGGTGTAAACCTCAATGCCCTTTGGTCGAGAAACCGTGAGACACGGACAAACGGTGTTTCATACATTCTGCAAAAGGGTGCGTCGGCTGTGTTTACTCCGGAGGGACAGAAGCAGATTCATGAAAGCATCTCAGTCTACAAGAAAAACGCAAAGGTTATTATGAATGCTCTTGACCAATGCGGCTTTTGGTATGTCGGAGGTAAAAACTCCCCGTATGTTTGGATGAAGTGCCCGAATGCAATGGGCAGCTGGGAGTTCTTTGATTATCTGCTTAACGAGCTTCAAATCGTCGGCACTCCCGGCGTGGGCTTCGGTTCATGCGGTGAGGGCTTTCTCAGACTTTCC
This sequence comes from Bacteroides faecis, assembly GCA_963625295.1. Classification (GTDB taxonomy): domain Bacteria; phylum Bacillota; class Clostridia; order Oscillospirales; family Acutalibacteraceae; genus CAG-488. The sequence goes on along the minus strand of CAVFTC010000001.1, from coordinate 25,828 downwards.
GCCTTCGGCGATCCCGACGACACAAAGGAAGCGGCAAAGAGAATCATTGAACATTTCGCAAAGTAATGTTGCTGCTCGTTAACTGCAAACAATAAAAAACAGACTGTATCAACCAATGATGTCGATACAGTCTGTAATTTTTTATTCTTCGTCGTCAAACGAACCCTTTCCGATATCAAACCAGAATTCAACGCCGCCCTCGGCATTGTTTACGCCGCACTGCTCTGAGTGAGCGTCCTGAATTCCCTTGACGATTGAAAGTCCAAGACCGAAATGGCCTTCATTTCTCATTCTTGCCGCATCGTGACGGTAGAAGCTGAACCAAAGTTTTTCCATTACATCATCGGGGATATTGTTGCCCGAATTGAAAACGAAGATTCTGTAGGAAACTCCTGCGTCCTCGTAGCGGACACGAATGATTTTCGGGTCGCCGCCGATGTAGGAGATTGCGTTTGAAATCAGATTGTTGAGAACAAACGGCAGCTTCGATAAATCAGCCTTTCCGATTATCTGATCTTTAACGAGATTTTCGACCTCAATTCCGTGCTTCTGGAAAACTATCGAAAGCGATGAAAGAGTGTCGGCAATGAAATTCGTAATCGAAAAATCTTCAAAGTTCAGCGAATCAGAGTTCTGCTGAATATTTGAAAGGCTCATCATGTTGACGACAAGATCATTCATTCTTGTACATTCGTCAATGATCGTGTCGCAATATTCGTTGATGGTTTCCTTATCGTCAAGCGAATACTTTGCTCCCTCGGCATAGCCCTGAACGATTGCTATCGGTGTTTTCAGCTCGTGAGAAATGCCGGCGATGAATTCCTCTCTGTATTTTTTCTCAAGCTCCTTTTCGTGAAGCTGTTCAAGCAGGAATTCCGACCTTTCGGCAAGCTTTTCCTTGGTTATCATCCATGAGGAATACATGGCGTTGATGCTTGCAATGGAAGCGTCAACCTCCGTGTTCACGCTTCTTCCGCCGGAGGGAATCCTCAGATTCGGATCGTCTTCAACCGCCATTCGCTGCGTTATTTCGGTAATTTTTTTGATAGGCCTTGTGATCTGGGTCACATAGAAATAAACGACGATGCTGACAGCAATGAAAACAAGAAGAATTATAAGCCCCATCGTTATGCTGACCGTTCTTGCCTGCTGCTCAATCAATGAATAGGATACGGCGGCGACAATACGGTATGCGCCCGTCAGACCGGGAGCAGCAAGAACATAGAATTCATAGGAATTGCCGGGATTTTTCAGCTTACCGACAACACTGCCGTCCGCATAGGTTCTGTCGGCTTCAAAAATTCCGCTGTTGAAGCCGACGAACGAAGTCGGTTTTTTGGTGTATTTGTTTCCGGAATTGCGGTCGTAAAAGCTGTCGTAGGAATATTTTGTGTATACGATCTGATTGTATTCTCCGTCCTTATCCTCGGGATTTTTGCCGTAAACCTCGATGAAAACCGACCGCTTCCGTTCAATTCCTTCAACGGTTTTGATTACATTTTCGTTTTTTGATACATCGACCGTTTTTGCTTCCTCAACAGCGTCACGCAGATTTGAAAGCATCATTCCGGAGATGATGTTGGTATAAAGCGAGGTCGAGGTCAAAAGAATAACGCAGAGAACTACCATCAGTATCAGCACAAATTGAAGAAAAACCTGAGCCTTCATGTTACGGACAAGCGTTTTGCCCTCAGCGTTCTTCGGCGAGCTCAAATCAGTTCACCTCAATTTTGTAGCCTATGCCGTATATTGTTTTGAGATGATTTGCGCCCCAAACGCCGAGCTTACCGCGCAAGCGTGCAACATGGGAGTCAACATTTCTTGTGTCGCCGACATAGTCATAGCCCCAAATATCGTCAAGAAGCTGTTCTCTTGTGTAAACTCTTCCTCGGCTTGAAACAAGCTTTTCGAGGATATAGTACTCCTTGAGGGTGAGGTCTATCTGCTGACCGTCAATAGTTACACGGTGAGCGTCGTTGTTGAGAATCAGTCCGTCAAGGGAGATTACATCCTTGTCCGTTCTGACCTTGCCGGAAGCCGAACGCTTGAGAATAACATCAATTCTCTTCATGAGAACGGCAAGGCTGAAGGGCTTCGTAACATAATCGTCAGCGCCAGCCTCAAAGCCCATGATCTGATCGTGCTCGGCAACCCTTGCCGTAAGCAGAATGATGGGAACCGAGGAGGTTTTGCGTATCTGACGGCAAAGCTCCCAACCGTCAACCTCCGGAAGCATTATGTCGAGAAGATAGAGGTCGATTTTTTCGTCTGAATTAAAAATATCAAGAACCTGACGACCCGTGCTTGCTTCGACCGGCGTATGTCCCGAACGCTTGAGGAAGTCACAGACAAGTCTGCGAAGCTTGCTTTCGTCATCTGCAATAAGTATTTTTGCCATAATTACCACTCCTGTTGTGTTATTTTAGTCTGCTTTCTCGGAAAGCTCTTTTATTGATTTATCGACCGAGGCTTTGAAACGCTCCTGCATTTGCTCGATCCATTTATCCAAAATTTCTTTTGATTTTTCAATGTCGTTGACAATGATATTATTTGCGCCGTCAAGTATTGTTTGACACATTTCGGCGTTGCTTTCAATATTTTCGACAACAAAAATTATTCCGTAATCGTTGAGAACCTCAACAAGCTCAGGCGAAATTTGAGAAGCGTCGAGAACAAGTCCGACTGCGCCTTTTTCTTCGAGAATGTCGGGCTTTTTGAAGCTGCCGTCCTTTATTGACGAAAGCTCCTGCGAGCTGAAGGTATAGTCAAGAAGAAAGGGGATTATCGTATCGTCCGAGCTTATAAGCTCGTAACGGTCGGAATCGATGCCGATCAGAAAAAGCCTGTCAAGCATATTGTAATCAACCGCCAGTGTGTTGAGCTTTGAAATATCGGAAAGCTGAACGATGTTCAGATAAACCGTAATTTTACTGAATTTATCCTCGTTCATGGCCTTGAAAAGCTCTTCGACGGTTTCCGCACTGTCTGCGCCTGCATAGCTTTCGGATATCACCGGAGTTCCGTCGCTGCGGAAGCAGAGATCGGCTATTACGGCATTTGCACCGAGTCTGACGCTTTCCTTAACACCTGCAACGGAAGCTTTTTTGCCGTCAATTTCACTGCATCGGGAAATAAGAGAAACATTGTCAACATTTTTAATGTCCTCCCTCATATATCCCGAAACAGAATTATTGCTTAAAAGGGGAATAAGGATCAAAGCCGCAGCGACAACGATTATTATGATTATCGAAACGGCAATAACGCCTTTTTTCTCAGCCTTCAATCAAACTCCTCCTGTATATCTCGTCTACGCAGCCGTTAAGCTCGTCGATGTGGTTTTCAATATCCTCAACAAGCTTGAACTGGGTTCTGCATCTGACAAGATTGTGCTCGGGGTAATCTGTTTTGAAATATGTATCTCCGTTGAGATAATCGGTAAGAAATCTTACGCCGCATTCAAGCGTCATGAGCTTGGCGGAGAAAGCAAGATTTTTGATTTCCTCCTCGTTGAGCGCATGGCCGGCCTCGGAAAGGAAGCCCTCCGTATAGCTCTTGAAAAGCTCAACATCAAGACCGTATTTGCTGAGATCCTTTTCATTTTCGTCCGATGTGACCGCTCCCGAGCGGATGCTGTCGCCGAAATCGTAGAGGGAAAGACCCGGCATAATCGTGTCGAGATCAATGACGCAAATCGCTTCGTTCGTGATGCTGTCAAAAAGAACATTGTTGATCTTCGTGTCGTTATGGGTAACTCTCATCGGAATTTTACCCTCGGCGGCAAGATCGACGAGCTTTGAAGCGTCCTTTTCACGATCAAGAGCAAAGGAAAGCTCGTCCTTAACGCTTTCAAGCCTGCCGGAAAGATTGTCCTCAACCGATTTTTTCAGATCGTTAAATCTTGATGGCGTGTCGTGAAAATGAGGTATGGTTTCAAAAAGACTTGCCGCAGGATAGTCCGAGAGCATTTTCTGAAATTTTCCGAAGGCCTTGCCGGAGCGGAACGCCTTAGTCTCGGAGTCTATTTTGTCGCAGGTGTAGCATTTGCCGATATATGTATAGCTTCTCCAGCAGCCGCCATCCTTGTCAAGATAATAGGGAGTGTTTTCCTTTGTGTAAAGAAAGGAGAGAGTTTCTCTTGCGGCGTTTCCACCCATTTGGTTTATCTTGTTGCGGAGAAAGCCCGTAACATTCATAATGTTTGACATCAGCTCGTCCGGTTTTTTAAAAACATTGGTGTTGATTTTTTGCAGAATATACTGATAATCCTGATTACCATCGGAAAAGGTCAGCACAAAGGTGGAATTGATAAGACCGGTGTCGGTCTGTTCTATGTTGGTCAATTCGCCTTTAAACGGGAAAGAGCTGATTATTTCATTTAAGGTGGAGGACTTGATCTCCTTCATAAAAAAACTCCTAACATTATTGCAGTTTAGTCATTTTGACTCTCGATAACCGCCGAAAATCGTGTTTCATCTTGCTCGGCGACTACTTTATTGGTATATTATATACTTTTTTTACTTTTTAGTCAATATTTTGAAGATAAAATATGCGGTTGCTTTTTTTGGGCGGATATGATATAATGGCAAAGTAATCGATGATTACAAAAAAATTACGGAGGTACAAAGGAAGAGATGAAAGGTAAAGAAAGAGGGTTGAGGGTGATCGCAATCGTTTGTGTTCTTACGCTTGCGATTCTTACTATATTGCCCGGATGTAATTTTATCGGGCAAACCAAGAAAAACAATTCGTCGGTAACGCCGGTTGTTGACGATACGGGAAATCAGCTTTGCTGCCCTGTTTGTCAGTCAACCAATATCAAGGATAACGGTGACGGCACATATGTCTGCAACGATTGCGGCCAGACATGGAAATATGATCAGACTGCAAATCAGATTGATGTTGTTGACAACAACGGCAACACGATTGAAACGCTTGATATGAATTCCGGTTATGTTAGCGGCGGCTCAAGCAGCGGCGGTTCCATCAGTGGCGGTTCGAGCGGCGGTTCAAGCAATGGAGGTTCAAGCAGCGGCGGTAACAGCGGCGGTGGATCTAACAGCGGCGGCTCAAACAGCGGAAGCAATTCAAACAGCGGCGGCAACAGCGGTAACAGCGGCAACAGCAGCAACAAGAACACAACCAAGTTTGATGCGAAAAAGTTTGTTACGGATCTCAATGCCAGCCTCAAGCGTTTCTCGGAATCCGTTAAGTTCAAGTATGACGAGGAAACGGACAGCTGGACTGTCGTCAGTCCCGACGGCAAGGATACGGGTCTTTTCGGCTTCAAATACAGCATGACGGATCAGGTATTCTACACGGCAGAGGACGCATGGCAGAGAAATTTCGGCTTCGAGGAGACTTACGATAATGTTTCCGGCGCAGGTGCAATTTCATACGATACAATTCGTGTTAAGTTTAACTACAACAACAAGGAATGGATGATGCAGTACTGGAAGGGCCAGTACGGCTTGGTTCTTATTGGTGCGGAGCTTGGTCTTTATAACCGTGACATCGGCAAAACAAGCAGCACATATTATGACTGCGTAACAGATGCCGAGAAGCTCAACATGAGCGTTAAGGTTTACAGACAGGATACGAGCGATCAGAATAAGTACAATCTTCTTTTCCAGAGATCGCCGACAACAACATGGTGGCTCACCGGCTTCACTCCGGGAACTCTCAGCGCAGGAAGCTATGTTATCAACCCCGATGAAACCGCAAAGCTCAAGGCGGAATATACTATCAATTTCCAGACCGCAGAGCAGGCAAATGCATTTATCGGCGGACTTGAAAACACAACCACGATTGACCATAACTCACCGAAGAGATCCAGAAGCATTAAGTTTACAGGTCTTTCTCTTTCCGAATATGAGTCATCGACCAAGAGCGCAAAATATGCGGTTGCCGAGAACGGCAAGACCGTCTATATGTCATGGAGATAAGAGGCGATATAATGAAAAAAATCGTTTCGGTTATGTTGATCGCATTAACGGGATTATTCCTTCTTTGCTCGTGCGGTGCTTCAACCGCCGATGTGGAAAATGCGAGCACGATAATTGCCAATTACAGCATAAAAAATTCAGATGACGACAAGAGCTTTATCGTTGAGGTTCAGAACCTCGGCGGCGTTTACGAGAAGCTTTATGACAAGGACGGCTTGTACATAAAGTTTGTCGGCGGCAAGGATAAAATCTACGACGCAGACGGCAAGGAGCTTTCTCGTGACGATCTCACCGTGGGTGCAACGCTTGAAATTTCTTATGACGGCAAGCTTGCAAAGGACAGCCCGAAAACTATCAAGGCATACAAGGTTACCGTAATAGGTTAAGGCATCGTCATAAAATATTGTTGCCGGATTCGGCACAGAACGAATAATAAAGGCAGCGGTTTCTGATTAGGAATCACTGCCTTTTTTTAAGGCAACACCGCAAAATTGAGGTGCACGCCTTACTTGAATATGTTTCCGTCATGCTGCACAAAAATTCTTTGACTTGCGGCAGCAAGCCTTCAAAATTTTTGTACAACCTGATGAAAAATCTTACTGCGCAATCCGTTCACCGCAATTATGCGGTATTGCCTTAAAGGAATCACAAAGGAAAGTGAGCAAGAGTGATTAAACATTTTCACGGGCAGATGTCCGACCGTTTCCGCACGGCGCTGTTCATTATACTGTCGGGCGGATTTCAGGATGCGTATACATATATTTCACGGGGCGGCGTATTCGCCAATGCTCAAACCGGAAATATAGTTCTTATGAGCTCAGCGATTTTTGACGGCGATACAGGCAGAGTTTTTAAGTATCTGATTCCCGTTGTTTCGTTTATATTCGGAATTGCAATCGCTGAAGTCGTGCATATGCATCTCAAGCATTATGAAAAAATACATTGGAGGCAGATAATTCTTTTCTCCGAAATCATTTTGCTTTTTGCTGTCGGATTTCTTCCGCATAAGGTTGATTTTATCGCAAATGCTCTTGTTTCATATGTTTGCGCTCTTCAGGTTCAGACATTCCATAAGGTCAGAGGTCATGCATATGCAAGCACAATGTGTATTGGCAATATGCGCAGCGGCACCGAGGCTTTGTGTGCATATTATCATACGCATAACCGGGAGGCTCTCAAGAAAGCGTTGACTTATTTTTCCGTTATTCTCGTGTTCGCCGTCGGCGCAGGAATCGGAAGCTTTGTAACAAAGCTTGTCGGCGACAGGGCAATCTGGATTTGCTGCGTTCTTTTATCAATAAGCTTCGGCATGATGTTTGTGCCGGTAAAAAACGAATAACCGCCGAATTTTCGGTGATAGTATGTTATATAAAGATTAAGGCAATACCGTACATCTCGATAGAACGGTATTGCCTATATTTTTTACAGCTCCTCGACGGATATAATTCCCTCCGAGGTGGAAACGACGGTCATGAGCTTATCGTGCGAGAGCTTTTTAGGGAGCTGAAGCTGGAAGATGGCACACGAGTTTTGACCTGACTTTGTAATTTCAAGGTCAAGGATAATGACCCGATATGTTTTAAGCGTGCGGATAACGGAATCAAGATTATCCGTGCCTGAATATTCAACATAAATATTGATGTTTCTTGCGTTGTCGAGCACCCAATATTCAAAGCGTGAGAAAAATATTTCCGCAAGAAGAATTATTACCGTTGCCAAAACGGCGGCTTCATAGTAGCCTGCGCCGACGGCAAGGCCGATTATTGCGCATGTCCAAAGACCTGCGGCGGTCGTAAGACCCTTGACCTGACGGCGTTTTGTAACAATGATCGTACCTGCGCCGATGAAACCGATTCCGGCAATTACCTGTGCGCCGAGACGGCCGATATCAGTATACATATGCATTTCACGAAAAAGGAACTGGCTGACCATTGTCGTCATGGCTGCGCCGAGGCAGATAAGAATATGTGTTCTAAAGCCTGCCGTGCGTCGCTTGTGCTCTCGTTCAATGCCGATCGCACCGCCGCAAAGCATTGCGGAAAGCAGCCGAACGAGTACGGCTACCGTTGTTATTTCTCTGAGCGGATCAAGGAAATGAAGCATCGTATCTACCTCCTTCTTTATATTTCGTCAACGACGGTAACAAAATCAAATTTGGAAATTACCGACATGACATTGGAATGGGTTTCTTTTTTTGGAAGGCGAGCGGAAATTACAACGCCGATCGTTACGCCGTTTGATTGCTTTTCACGCTGAATATCTACATCGAAAATCTGGATATTCATCTCTTTAAATGTAGCGATGATCGTTCCGAGATCCTCCATCTTTTCAAATTCAATGTAAAGATCCATGTTTCTTGCGTTTGAAACTATCCATGAGCTGACTCTGTCGAGAAGAACGGTCGTAAAAAGAATGAGAATGAAGCCGAGAATTGCGCACTCGTAAAAGCCGGAGCCAATCGCAAGTCCCATACATGCAGAAGCCCAAAGACCGGCGGCTGTCGTCAAGCCCTTGATTTCTTGGCGGCCGGTTAAAATAATTGTTCCTGCGCCGAGAAAGCCGATGCCGTTAATGACCTGAGCACCGAATCTTGAAACATCGGTTTTGATTCCGATGGCTTCCGAAAATGCTCTCCAGTTTGTGCTTAAAAGCTCGCTTTCATACTGGCTCAGGATCATTGTAAGCGCTGCGCCCATGCAGACTATCATATATGTACGGCTGCCGGCGGCTCTGTGCTTGTGACCTCGTTCAAGACCGATAAGGCCGCCGAAAAATACGGATAAAAGTATTTTCAGCAGCAGCGCAGGCATTGTTACGCCCCGTATCGGATCAAAAATGGGAAGAAGCGAATCCATTTGTTTTACCTCCGGTGTTTAGGCAATTTGTGCGGTATCGCCTTTATTCTTTATTATTATATAATTATGTACGGACGTGAAATTTGTTCCACGTCCGTCGCTTAATATGATGTATAAGTATACTACAAATATTTACCAAAGTCAAGCGTTTTTGGGCAAATTATGCAAATGCCGTTGCCGTTTTGACTCAAAAAACAACAGTGACAGCTTTCGCCGCCACTGCTGTTTGTTATTTCAGAAAATTGTAGTTCGAACAGAATGATCATGCCGGGTTAACAAACTTCATAACCAGATCAATAATCTTGTTGAGTACATCTGAAATGTTGATCTGAACGATGAGATCTACAATCTTGTTCATGATTGCATCAATGTCGATCTTATCAAGAATTGCGCTGAAATCGAAATTCATAATGTCAAACTCCTTTCATAGAATACTCGGTAACAGTACTGACCTGCTATCTTGTAAGTATTTTATCACATTCATTTGTGTTATGTCAAGGCATATGCATTGATATTTTTACATTTATTGAAATTGTATTGTTAAGGCTGGCAGGGGATAGGGCTGAATTCGCTTTCGTGCTCAAAGGAAAGGATATTGTTTCGGTCAAAGATTTCGCATCTCATGCCGAATACTTTGCAAATTCCCTCGGCGGGAACATAAAGCTGTCCTCGATTCATACGCTTGACCTCGTCAGGCATTTGAAAGCTGCCGTTTTCCGTTGTGACGGTTGAGCTGTTTTCCGTAAAGGTCGCCTTGTGCCCGTACGCCTCTATGGTTATTGAGCCTTCTTTTAATTCAACATCAAAGCCGATGTATCTGAAAAGGACTCCGGCGGAGACAAACCATACACCGTCAATTTTTTCGCAGGGCTGGCTTATGGCACATATTCCCAAATCTGCGCCCTTGAACATCATTCGGGCTTTGCTGAATACGGGAGCGAGCGCAATCGGGTATATTGCGTCGTTTTCCTTGTCTATTACGCAGCTGTCAACCGCCTTGTCGCCCTCAAGGTAGGAGGTGAGAGTCAGCTTTTTACCGTTGACAGCGACGATCGTGTACATTGACTCCTTTTCCTCGTGGGGATAATATGCGCAGTTCCAAAGCTTCGGCGTCGCAAGAAGCATACACGGATTTCTGTGTCCGCTGCCCATGTTGTAAAAAACCGTACCCTGCGAGGGCTTGTCGTAGAGATTATCGCCCCGCCTCGGATAGCTTCGGGAAAAGCAGTGCTCATGTCCGCTGAAAATAACATCGAATTTTTCCATTCCCTCACGCATCATCGGGTATGTATCCTCACACGCAAGAGTCGAGCCTTGATAGCAGACAGGAAAATGCTGAGAGCCGAATTTCCATGTTTTATCGCAGCTGTCGGCCTGCTCAATTAGCCATTCGTTCACAAATTCAGGGCCGCTTGTGCCGATAACGCAGAACATGGAGTTGCCGTAATTGAAGCTGTAATTAGCTGTTTTCCAGTCCTTCGGACCGTTGTACGGATAAGAACCTTTGAACTGTTTGCTGAAATATTCCGCCTTCTCCGAATAATATTTGTTCTTATATTCAAAGTAGTTTTCAAAGCCCATGTCGTCATGGTTACCGAGAGCCATCATAAAGGGAATATGCTCAATGATTCCTTTCAGTCCGTCAAGCAAGCCTGTCCATTGGATATCCGTTTGACCGCAATTGGTATTGTCGCCTGCCGTAAGAATGAAGCGCACCTCAGGGTGCTGTTTCAAAATTTCTTTTATGATGCCGTTCAATTCGGAGTAATCCGCAGGCGGCTCTGCTTCTCCGTGCTGAATATCCGTCAGGCAGAGAAATTCAAAGCTTTCAAGATTCTTTTCAGCCGTTTTGAAGCTGTAAATTTCGCTCCTGTATTCGTCGCTGCCGCAGGTATATTCATATTCCGTTTCAGGCTCAAGGGCGGTCATATGCGCCCAAAAAATGTTGCTGCTGTCCATGTCGGAATCAAAGCGTTCGGTTTCGGCTTCGGCTCTTTGCCAATCGCTTTCACCTTTTTTTCTGAAAAGAGCGTAACCGTTTTCTGTTTCGACGCAGGTTCGCCAAGTGACCGTCATAGCTTCGGTCGGGTCGCCGTTTATCGAAAGCATAATATGATCGGGCTGCTTCTTTGAGCCTCTTATATTTTTCCATTCTTCTCGGGTTATCATTTAACGCACCTCATTTCGGAAGAATTATATCACATTTCATATCCCGATTCAAGAAAACAGTTGCTAAATAAAGATAAATATCTTATAATGAAAGTGGGAGATGTCCGACAATTTACCCGACGGCAGCTCAGGAGAGAGAAAAAAGAAAAGGATGTGTTAAAAATGAAGAAAACGATTGTTATTTGCGTTACCGTTGTGCTTTGCGTTGCAATGATGTGCGGATCGTTCGTGTATGTAGGCAAGGGCTTTAACGAACGCATCGGCAAGTTTATCCCGTCAATTCTTACTTCGACAAAAAACGACGGCGGCAAAGAGGAAAAGGAAATTGTTACGACAACCGAGCCTGAAACGGAAAATACAACCGAAGCTCAGTCGCAGGAAGCAACGACCGAAGCCGCTACCGGTGAAAGCACCACAGCCAAAGCAGAACCGGCCAAGACAACTGCGGCCGAAAAAAATACTACAAAGAAAACAACGACGACACAAAAGGCTACAACCACGAAGAAGGCTACGACCACCACCAAAAATGTAACCACCACAACAAAGAAAACTACGACTGCTCCGGCGAAGCTCACGACTGCGCAGATTATCGGTAATTATAATGCCGCAGTCAATAAGGCTATAAGCTCAAAGGCCGGCTATTCAAAGTCGAGAAACACGAAGCTCAACAGCCTTGACGCAGGTGCGTTCGGAAAAATGAGCGTTGTCAAGGACGCTGTTTCAGATTTCCTCGGCGTAGGCGACAAGACATTTTCAAACGCAAAAGGCAAAAGCGAGTTTATGTCAACCGCTGCGCTTAAGGACGCAGATGTTAAAAGCGCAAGCTATACGCTCAGCGGCGGAAAATATACATACACGCTTGTTCTCAACAACGGCTCAAGCTCAGCCGATTCGGCTAACAAAAAGAACAGCTCTCCCGTTGACCGAAGCGGAATACTTGTCGGAACGGGCGATAAATCCGCATATGACCACAAGTGTGCGGAAAATCTTTATTCGGCAATCAACAACACCGACGGCGCATCTGTTAAGTCCGTAAACGAAAGCTCGTCGAATGTAAAATGTGTTGCTGTTGTAAATGCCTCGAGCGGAAATCTCGAAAGTCTGACGGTTTCGTTTGACTTCTCGGTTACTCTTACCGATACAAAGTATGTTGTAACAATAAAAAATGCCGGTGGCTCGGCATCAACGACAGTCAAATATTCCGATTTTAAGTTCTGAAAAAACTAAGGCAATACCGCACAATTGAGGTGTGCGAATTGCGCAGTAAGATTTTTCGTCAGGTTGTACAAAAATTTTGTAGGCTTGCTGACGCAAGTCAAGGAATTTTTGTGCAGCATGACGGAAACATATTCAAGCAAGGCGTGCGCCTCGATTTGTGCGGTGTTGCCTTAAATAAAGGCAGTGACCGCTCTCAAACGAGGACGGTCACTTTGTATTTATTTGTTTGTGTCAATAACCGTACTGCAAATTTCCGGCGTAATGAAGTCGAAAACGGCAATGCCGAGGTGCGATTTTTTGTTGCGGAAAAGCTTCAAAAATTCTGAATTAACATATTCTGCAACTCTCGGAACATGAGGATACCCCAGAACTCCACTGTGAAAATTTATGCTGAGGGTCATCTTTCCGTCAATTTCCTTGCGGATTTCACGGATATGCGCCGTTGCAAAATCCCACGCTTCTTCAATGCTTTCGAGCTTGAATTTATCTTGAATATGCAGGTAAAAGTCGCTGTGTTCGATCATTGAAACGCCGTTGTGAATCCAATTTTCCGAAGCGTCGATTCCGATTCCGAGCCCCTTTACACGGCTAAGGAGGATCAATTTTCCTCTGACCTCGGAGAGTTTCGGCAGGCGGTTTTCGATGAACCATATTTCCTTGTGGGCTTCGAGCTTTTTAAAAAATATCGAGTTAAACTCATTCTTTTTATCCCTTGAAACAAGCTCGTGCTTGAGCGAAATTATAATCGTCTCGCTCGGATTTTTGCCGAGAAAATCGCAGCATTGGCTGATAACCTTGTCAAAGGTTATACCTTGAAAAATCGGTCCGTGGGATATGGCAAGGTCGCCTTTGACAACATTGGCTCGGATATCGAGATAGCGAACGCCCATGTTGAGCTGATCTGTAATTGTATGAGATTGGCACTGTGCAAGCTCTCTGAGGGGTTCGTACAGTGCGCAGGAATCGTGAGAGCCGGGAATTGAGAACTCGTTTATAAATTTTTCTCCGTCAATTTCCGCCATCCAATTGCTATTGCAGAATCCGCCGATATCCTTATGCGTATAGCGTCCCCGAAGCGCTTTTATCCAGGTCGGGAACGGAAAAAATATGTTGTTTAACCCCTTTGCCATTTTGTTTCCTCCCTTATTTTCTTTCGATCTTGATTACATGCCGCTGAATTTCCTTTTGCCATTTCATTATTTTATCTCTGTTAAACTCTCCGGGAGCGTATTTCAACAGCTTGGACATAACCGTTCCCTGAGCAATTCCGTCGATAACAGTCATGAAGTGCGACGGATTTTTCATTCCTCTTACAAATTTGCCGAGAAGATTGATTATATCGGTGTCTTTTCCTGCTCCGGCAAGGTCCGAGGCTTCAATAACAGCACTTTCAAAAAGGAAGTCAACGCCCTCTCCGGGAAGATTCAGCAGAGCGTTTTTTAATCCCTCGTTCTTTGCCGTTTCCGCACCGTAAAGCGAATGAAAATCACGGTTGTATTTCCAAAGATTTTCGATCGAAGCGTCGCCGCCGCTTTTTATTACGGTATCGGCAAGCAGCTTGCCTGCTTGCAGCGAAAGGTCGATTCCCATTCCGTTCATCGGAGTTGTCATGAATGCGCTGTCACCCACTGCGGCATATCCGTTGGCAACCATCAACGCAAGCGGACGGCGAACGGGGATTATTCCGTAATTGCCGCCGTGTAAAATTTCATGGCCGATGTACGGGTGCGTTTTACGGAAATTTTCAATATGCTTTTGAAGCATCTCTTCGTTAAGTGGATCGATTCTGCCGATGAGTATATCGACGCTGTCGTCATTTGTGCAGCACCATGAAAGACCCTGCTCTCTTGCGTGGCAGAGATAAACCTCAAATGGAACATTGGGAAGCTCATTGTCAGTCTTGTTGAAATAGGCTCTGTATGCATAGAAAACATCGCCTCGCTTCGGCTTTTTCTCGATTTCGAAGCTTTCGGGCAGCTTGCTGCGGACGGGTGAAAAAACACCTGCCGAGTCAATGACAAGATCAGCTTCGATATCGCCGCTTGAGGTTTTTATGCCAACAACACGGCCGCCTCTGACGATCGGAGCGGTGACCTCTGTGTCGAAAATAAGCTTTGCACCGCATTTTTCGGCATTATCCGTCAGCATATCTATCAGCGGCTTGCGCCACATGATTTTTTGACGGTTTTCGTCGGTATAGTTGATAACAATATTCGTCTTATAGTTCGGCGATACAAAGGCGCAATCGCCCCTGTAGCGCCAGCTTCCGTCCGGAAGCTCGTCCTTTCCGACTGCTTCTAAAAGCAAATCAAATGTGAAACGATCCTCCCAGTCGTGTCCAAGCTCTTTTCGGTGCTTTGTCTCATAAACGCTGACATCATAACCCGTCTTGGCAAGCTCCGCCGCTGCGACAAGACCTCCGTGACCTGCTCCTGCTATAACAACTTTCATAAAAATATCCTTTCGGGTTGTAATAATTTATACTTATTATAAAACCTAATGTAAAAAAAGTCAAATGTAAATAAATATTGAACTTTTCGCCGTTTTGCTTGCATAAATCATAAAAATTAAGTATTATATTTGTATAAGGTAATGTCATACACATTGTCATAAAGATTGTATAGGTGAGGCTTTTGAAAAAGGAAATTATACTCAAGAACCGATCCGCCGTAACGGAAAAGATCAAGGAAGCGACTCGCTCGGTTATCCCCATAGTTGCTATCGTTACATTGTTATGCTTCAGCATTGCGCCTATTGAAACAGACCTGATGCTGAATTTTTTTATAGGCACGCTGATGGTGGTTATAGGTATCGGTCTTTTTTCGCTCGGAGCGGATACATCGATGATCAAAATAGGAAACAAAATCGGAACGGCGCTGACTAAAACAAAAAAGCTGCCGCTGATCGTGCTTGTCAGCTTTGCGTTCGGCTTTGCCGTAACGATCGCCGAGCCTGATTTGCAGGTTCTCGCCGAAACTGTTCCGCACATCAACAATTCCGTATTGCTGATAACGGTCGGCGTCGGAGTCGGATTTTTCCTTGCGGTTTGCATGGTCAGAATCCTGACAGGTATAAAGCTTCGGTGGCTTTTGATTGCGTTTTATGCCGTTGTTTTTATTCTGGCGGCATTTACGGACGATAAATTTTTAAGCATCGCCTTTGACTCCGGCGGAGTTACGACCGGTCCGATGACCGTCCCGTTCATTCTTGCGTTGGGCGTCGGCGTTTCCAATATCCGAAGCGACGATAAGGCGGAGGCAGACAGCTTCGGTCTTGTTGCGCTAAGCTCGATAGGTCCTATCCTTGCGGTTTTAGTGCTCGGATTTTTCTATCCCGGCGCAGACGCCGTTGCCGATGTCAGCGTGCTTTCGTTTGGCAGCACCGGCGAGATAGGCAGGGTATATTTGACGGAGCTGCCGAAATATATGGGCGAGGTTGCGGTTTCGCTTTTGCCGATAATAGGAATATTTCTGCTGCTGCAGATTTTGATTCTGAAAATTTCTAAGCGCAGCTTTGCAAAAATCTGCGTCGGACTTGTTTACACATATGTAGGACTTGTGCTTTTCCTGACAGGAGTCAATGTTGGATTTTCTTCGCTCGGCTCGGTGCTTGGAGCTGTGCTTGCCGAGGGCTGGACAAAATACATAATGATACCGCTGGCTATGGTTTTCGGATGGTTTATAATTTCAGCCGAGCCTGCCGTGGCTGTGCTCGAAAATCAAATTGAGGAGGTCAGCGCAGGTGCAATTTCGGGAAAGGCCATTAAGCTCAGCCTTTCTGCTGCGATCGCCGCCGCTATGGGAATCGCAATGCTCAGGGTTATGACGGGAATTTCAATTCTTTGGTTTCTTATTCCGGGCTACGCCTTGGCACTGCTGCTTTCGTTCTTCGTGCCGGATATTTATACAGCTATCGCATTTGACTCCGGCGGAGTTGCTTCCGGACCGATGACGGCGACATTTATGCTTCAATTTTTTATCGGTGCAAGCATCGCTCTCGGCGGCGATGTGCTCAAGGACGCATTCGGCGCAGTCGCCATGGTAGCCATGATGCCGCTGATTACTATTCAGTCGTTCGGACTTTTCTATACCTTGAGGGACAAACGGTCGGAGAAGCGAACGGCAACGGAATTCGGCGATTACGATATAGTGGAGCTTTGGGAGGATAACGCAATATGAATTTTGTGATTTCAATATGCAATCCCGATAATATCGGCGTTTTGAAAAAAATATGTCATGAGCTTGAGCTTCCCATAAATGTTATTCTCAGGGGCAGGGGAACGGCGGTCAGAAGCATGCTTGACCTGCTCGGGCTTGAAAGCAACGAAAAGCGCGTCGTTTTTTCCGTTGCGGATAACGACAAGCTGAAAAGATTTATAAAAGAACAGAAGAAAAATATGTTTATCGGCGTGCCGGGTCACGGAATTGTCGTTTCGGTTCCGATAAAGAGCATAGGAGGAAAAAGGACGATGGAAAAGCTTGACGCAAGCACTCAGTCGATCGGCAGCAAGCCGGAATTCAACCCGTCATATGAGTTGATAGTCGCCATTGCGAACGAAGGCAGAATGGACATGGTGATGAATGCCGCAAGAGCGGCGGGAGCGACAGGAGGAACCGTCCTTCATGGAAAAGGCGAGGGAGGCAAAAACGAGGAAAAGTTCTACAATGTTTCTATCGCAAGCGAAAAAGAGGTCATTCTCATAGTTGCAAAAAAAGAGCAAAAATCAGATATCATGCGCTCAATTCTCGAAAAGGCAGGCGCAAATACGGAAGCACAGGCAATTGTTTTTTCTTTGCCGACGAGCGAGGTTGCAGGCTTCGGAATGTTTGACGATTTGCCATAATTCAGGCCAATACAGCGAAAAATGAGATATTTTTCAGTAAAATTTTAAAAAACTCTTGACTTTTTTGTTGGAATTTGTTAGCATTGGAGTACAATCCACCGAAAGGAAGAGAGTTATGGCAAGAACACGCAGTTCTGAAAATTCAAAAAGAAAAATTTTATCGGTTTGTGTAAAGCTCTTTATCGAGAACGGCTTCAGGAAGTCAACGAATGAAGAAATTCTTTCACTTGCAGGCGTTACGAGCAGCACATTTTACAACATTTTTAAAACAAAAGACGGTGTAATTCTTGAACTGGCTAAGTTCATGTTTGACAATCAGTTCAAAATCACCGAAAGCCTTTTCGACAACGAGATCTCCGGAGCTATGCTGTATGCGGTTGAAACTGCGCTTCAGTTAACGGTTACCGAGCTTGACGAACACCTTAGGGAGATTTATGTAGAGGCATATTCTCAGCCTCACATTGCGGAGTATATCTATCAGAAAACCTCCTCTAAGCTTTATGATATTTTTGGCTCTTATTTGCCTGAATATTCAGTCAGCGATTTCTATGAGATCGACATCGGCACTGCCGGAATTATGAGAGCATATATGTCCCGCCCGTGCGACAAATATTTTTCACTTGAAAAGAAGCTTGAGCGCTTCCTCAGAATGAGCCTGAGCGCATATAATGTTCCGAAGGAGGAGCAGGACGAGGTAATAGCCAAGGTCTTGAGCATGGATATTGTTCCGCTCGCAAACGAATCCATTCAGATGCTTTTTGAATCGCTGGCGATTAGGTTTAATTTCACGCTTTCAAAGGACGCTGCATTGACAGAATAAGTTATAAGGCAATACCGCACAAATTGATTTGTTCAAAATGTGCGGTATTGATTTATTTGTTACTGCTTGTGTAGATTGTACAAGGCATTGTTGATAAATTCTCGCAAAATTAACATATTTTCAACGCCTCTCGGATATTCCTCGAAGGATATATTTCCGAAATTTTCTTCAATCAGGGCAACAGTCTTGTCCTTTCCGATTGCTTCGGCGAGGAGCGTTGCCGCTCGCATATCCTGCAATGCTTCAAAGAAAACCTCGCTGCGAACGGATTCCAATGCGCCGTTTTCGCCCGGATAAACCGAGAATGCGTCACCCGAGGGGAAAGCCGAGTCGGCGTCGGTGACGGCAAACGGGTCTATGCTTCGTATTGAAAAGCGAGAATTATAAAAGTTGAAGCCCCATTGCAAAAAGCCTTCAATTCCGTATTTGAAAAGCTGAATGCCGATAATTCTTGTTGCCGAGAGCGGCATTCCGAAAAAGCGATTGCTCAGCTTTTCGCCCTGACCGCAGCAATAGTATGTCCACGGACGCTCAAAGCCTTTTTCGATGAAGGCTTCAATGCTGTTCGTGCAGGGGATCGGATTGGAAATAATTCCGCTTTCATAAAAGCTGTAATCCGAAAGAGCGTCTATAATCGGGAAATTTTCAAGCAGCGGTGCAACAAGCTCCTTTGCCCTTGAATAAGACTTGATTTGTTCGTCGTCAGGCTCGTCCGATATGTGAAAAAAGGTATTCCTCTCGATTCCGAGAGAGTGCAGAACTTTAATCAGCTCGGGCAGAAATGCGTGCAAAAATTCGGCGTATTCAGGCGAAGCTGCCGGGGTGTCCCAACCGAAAAGCTTTTTCGGAGTGCCGTTGATATCGGCGATGATCTTCGGCGCAAATTCAGCTCCCCATTGAGAAAAGAGATGAGACATTTCAAAGTATTTTATTCCGCATTTTTGCGCAAGCCTTACCCAGCGAATAAGCTTTTCAAATCCAAAGCTGTAGCAGCCGTTTTCAAGCTTCACATCCGTCAGCTGAATCGTTAGCCGTTCGCCGCCGATCTGAGTATCGAGCGGAGGGGTAAAAATCGGAGTGAGCAGCATGTTAACGCCCGTATGCACGGCAGCTTTAATAAAGCTTTCAGTAAGCTGCCAAAAATTTTCGCTGAAAACGGGAGTCCTATAATAATTTGCAATTCCGTCGCAATGAAACCACTGCGTATAAATAAGCCTTTGCTCGGGCAAAACAGCGTTTATAACATGAATGTCAAGCGAATTGACGCTTACTTCCTCGCCGTCTTTCAAAAGTCTGACGGCGATATTATATTCGCCTGCGTTAATATCCTTCGGCAGCTCGACCGTGACCCAAAGAGAATAGTAATTGTTCGGCTTAATCAGCACACAATCATTTTCGACAGGTAGGAGCACATCAGGAAAAAGACCTGCCTCGGTTCTTTCGTATAGGCCGCAGTCGCTTTTATATACCGGCAGCTCGGACGGAACATTCATGACCGTTCTTATCACGGAATACTCCGAAAGAGGGGAGTCAAGTTCGATTTTTGCGAAAAACCTCTCGCTGCTTTTGTACGCAATTTGATATGAGATTCGTTCGCCTTTTAAGGCGGAGAGCCGATTTATTTTGCTTAAGCTGCATTTTCCGTCGAGAAAAACTCTTTGAAGTGAAGAAACCTGTTTTGTTATAAAATCCATACTTTTTAACTCC
Organism: Bacteroides faecis; assembly: GCA_963625295.1. Lineage (GTDB taxonomy): Bacteria > Bacillota > Clostridia > Oscillospirales > Acutalibacteraceae > CAG-488. The sequence goes on along the minus strand of CAVFTC010000001.1, from coordinate 6,274 downwards.
TGCTTCGGGACGATTTTGCGTGGTGAGCAATGCGTGCCCCTTAATGTGCAATTTGTACATCAATCATATCAGAAATTATTGTTTTTGTAAATATTCATCTGCGCCTGTTTACGCCGATTATTCCTCCGACTGAGGAAAATAAAGTCATGACAGCAGCGGCTATCCAACCGGTGTATGCAATACCCGTGCGGCTGAGTATTGAAGAAACAAGAAAAATGAGCAGGAAGGCCGGAAACGCACTGACCGCACCGAGCAAAAGCCCGTTTCGTCCGACGGTGCGGACAGCCTTGAAGCCGCCGAAAAAGCCCGATATGCCGGCGATGAGAAAGATAAAATATTTGTTGAATTCAGTTCCGATGTCGGCTTTGAGACAAACAAACGACGCAGCGGCGCACAATGCGGCATAAATTATAATATTTAAAAGCGAACCGAAAAGTATCGACACAACAACTCCCGTAAGATTTGTTGCACTTGCCGTCGGCTTTCTTCGTTTGTTTTCGGACATAAAAATCCCTCCTCACAAAAGGATATGAGGAGGGGACTTTGTTTATTACTGATTCCGTTTGATTTTCGATGTGGTCGTTTTTTCAAACTCCTTATCGATGATTTCGTATCTTTTGATCGATTTATAGCTGACAACCTGTGAATTAACGCTTTTGACGGCTTCGGAAACAGATTTGCTGATTTCTTTGTCGGTAATGCTCCTGTTGCCGTACATTGCGCCGATCGCCTTGAGGTCGGGAAAGATTCTGGCATAAACAATAGTGTTGCCTCGCTCGTCCTCTCGGCCGGTTACTATGCACTCTTTGATCGCTTTTTCCCTGAGAAGCATACTTTCAAGCTCCTCCGGATAAACATTTTTACCGTTCGTTGTAACAATAACGCTCTTGCAGCGGCCGCAGATATAATAATGACCGTCCTTGTCGGTTCTGCCGAGGTCGCCGGTATGAAACCAGCCGTTCCTGTCAAAGGTTGCCCTTGTTGCGTCAGGGTCTTTATAGTAGCCGAGCATGACCATTGGTCCTTTTATGCAGATTTCGCCGATTCCGTTTTCATCGGGATTGACAATCTTTGCTTCGACAGAGGGGATAGGCTTACCGATCGAGTCGTATTTGTTATCCTTGTCGCTGTTGCAGATGACGATAGGGGAGCATTCCGTCAGGCCGTAGCCCTGAAAGGTCTGAATGCCGAAGCGGTTCATATTTTTTATGATTTCCGGATCAATTCCCGCCGCTCCGGAAATGATGAGCCTTATCGAGCCGCCGAAGGCTTTTTTTATCTTCCCGAAGAAAATATTGGAGACATCCATTTTTGTAACGCCGACCGCCTTTGTAATTGCGCTCGCAAGCGCAACCTTTGCCGAACCGCCCCGTTCCTTGTCGATTGCTTTCATTATTCGCTTGTAAAATTTTTCAAGAACGAGAGGAACGACGATCAAGATATTCGGCTTATATTCCTCAAGATTTTTTGTGATATATCTAAGCCCGTCGCAGAAGCAGATAGTTACACCGCCGTAAAGACAGCACAGGAAGGTGACCGTACATTCATAAGTGTGGTGTATAGGGAGCAGCGAAAGAATCCGTTCACCCTCGTTGATCTTGACAAATCCCATTATAGCTCTGACATCGGAGCAGATATTATCTGCGCTGAGCATAACTGCCTTTGACATTCCCGTTGTGCCCGAGGTAAAGAGCAGAACGGTCATTTTGTTGCCTGCAACCTCACGGTCGAGGTAATCCGAATTGCCTTTGCCGATAAGGTGGTAGCCGTTGTTTAAAATGAGGTCGTAGGAAAGTATCCCGTCACAATCTTTTTTCTGTTCCATTGAGATGAGTATGAGATTTTTCGGCAGCTTTTCACGATGATCAAGAAGCTTTTCTCCAAATTTTTTGTCGAAGATGACAGCCTTTGCTTCGGATACGGTCAGTATGCTGAGAATGTCGTCAAACGGGAGCTCCTTGTCGGTCGGAACAACAACGCCTACGCCGCAGCCAACCGCAAGATAGCTTGTACACCATTTATAGCTGTTCGCCCCGGCAACGGCTATTTTTTCGCCCTCAAGACCGAGGTCAAGCAATGCCGTGCCGAGAGCCTCAACATCAGCCTTGAAGCGTGTGTAGCTTATGTCGAGGATCTGACCTATTTGGTTTTTTATCTTGAATGCAGGGCTGTTTCCGTAAAGCTCCTCGCTTTGATTGAGCAGCTCTCTGAAATTGTGAAACTCTCTGACTTCATACAAGGGCTTGTTCATAGGATCACTCTTCCGTTATTTTTTCTACGGCGGCAAGCTTGACGCATATGCAAAGCAGCTCGACTGCCTTTTGAAGCTCGTCAACATCGGGATATGACGGCGCGATTCTGATGTTGCTGTCGTCGGGGTCAATGCCGTAGGGATAGGTTGCACCGACTGTTGTCAGAGTAAGTCCGGCTTCCTTGCAAAGCTCTCCGACACGCTTTGCGCAGCCCTTCATGACAAACAGGCTGATGAAATATCCGCCGTTAGGCTTTTTCCAGCTTGCAATGCCAGTGCCGTCAAATGCTTTTTCAAAGCCGTCCGTAACCGTATCGAATTTCGGCTTTAGTATCGTCGCCTGCTTTTTCATATGTGCCTTTATGCCGTCAAGATTTTTGAAATATCTTGCGTGTCTGAGCTGATTTATTTTATCGTTTGAAATGATTTGAATGCTCATTCGCTTCTTGATCTCGGCAATATTTGCGTCCGAAGCGATAACAGCGGAAATTCCGCCGCCGGCAAAGCTTATTTTTGAGGTTGAGATAACCTCGATGAACATATCCTCACTGCCGCATTTTTTTGCTTCGTCAAAGATGTTGAGCAGCTTGTCGGGTGTGTCGTTGAGGTCATGAACAATGTAGGCGTTGTCCCAGATTACTCTGAAATCCTTTGCCGCAGGCTTGAGAGCGGCGAAACGACGAACGACCTCATCGGAAAATGTTATTCCGTCGGGATTTGAATACTTGGGAACGCAGAAAAGTCCTTTAACCTTTTCATCCTTGATGTATTCCTCGATGCTGTCCATGTCCGGACCGTCATCGTTCATTTTAATGTTTATCATCTTGATGCCGAAATGCTCAAGAATTCCGAAATGCCTGTCATAGCCGGGGCAGGGGCAGAGAAATTTGATTTCTCCCTGCTTTATCCAAGGCTCGTTTCCGCCGCAGCCGAAAATCATGCACTGAGAAATATAGTCGTACATAAGCGTAAGGCTTGCAACACCGCCGAGAATAACATTCTTTTCGTCAACATCAACGATCTCCGCCATGAGCTTGCGGCATTCCGGAATACCCGTAAGTCCGCCGTAGTTCCTTGTCTCCATGCCGTCAGAGGCGGACATATCGCTTGACGAGTTGACCGTATCAAGCATATCGTTTGTCAGGTCGAGCTGAGCCTTGTTCGGCTTGCCTCGTGACATATCAAGCTTAAGTCCCATTGCCTTAAATGCCTCATACTCGGCTTCAAGCTCTTTCTTTATTTCCAATAGCTTTTCCTTTGATAAATCTTTATATTCCATGCTTGCCTCCAAAAGCAAAGGGCACGATTGTGCCCTTGTCTATGTTATTATGCTGTTACAGCTTCTTCTTTTTTATCCATGTATTTTGCAATGAAATCCTTGACCTTCTGCTCGTATTCGTTCTTGGCGTTATAGTAGCTGAAGGCGTGAACGGTGTTTGGCACCCAGAGATAATCCTTCGGCGTTGGGCAAGCGTCGTAAAGCTGCTTGCCGTATTCAAACGGGACATATGTATCCTCTTCACCGTGAATGAACAGAACGGGATTCTTTGCCTTGTTCATGTTTTTAAGCGGATCGCTCTCCGAGAAGAAATATCCTGCCTTGACCTTGCTGACGAGGCTGCCGAGCTTAACGATAGGCATAAACTTGAAGCCTATCATATCCTTGAGCGTGTTGTTCATTACAGCCTCCGTACTCGTAAAGCCGCAGTCCTCGATGATTATCTTGACCTGATCCGGCGGAGACATTTCGTTGCAGTTGAGCACGGTTGCCGCACCCATTGAAATTCCGTGGAGAATTATTTCGATATCGTCGCCGAAGCGATTGATGAGATAATCTACCCAGAGAAGAATATTCTTTGCGTCAAATGAACCAAAGCCGATATATTCGCCCTCGCTTCTGCCGTGACCTGTGAGGTCGGGGAGAAGATAATTGTAGCCGAGGTCATAGTGGTAGAACGGCATCATATGGCTGAATTCATCGGGACCGTTGCACTTGTGACCGTGAACGCAGATGACAAAACGCTTCGTTTCCTTCTCGGCAGGAAGATACCATGCCTTCATATCAAGTCCCGAAATGCTCTTTATTGTAAGATCCTCGGGGTCAAGGTCGTAAAGCTTTTGATTGTTTTGTCGCCTGATTTCGGCACGCTTTATGTACATCTCACGGGTTTCCGGCTTTTTCTTCTTTGTCGGATCGGGACGCTTGATCGCATAGTCGCAGGCATAATCGGCGACCGCCAAAACGGCAGCCGTAACGCCCAAGCCTACCTTGAGAGCTGTATTCTTTTTCTTTTTCATAAATCGGTCATCTCGCTTACTTATTTTTTTCGCCGAGGAGCTTTGCAAGCTCATCCATAAAGGTGTTTATATCCTTAAACTGTCTGTAAACGGAGGCAAAGCGAACATACGCAACCTCGTCCGTATCCTTTAGCTTATCCATGGCAAGCTCACCGATGTGGATCGAAGTAACCTCACGGTCAAGTGAATTCTGAAGCGTTGTTTCAATCTCATCAACGATTTTTTCGATTGTTTCAATTGAAACCGGGCGCTTCTCACATGCACGGAGCAAGCCGTTGAAAAGCTTGTTGCGGTCAAAAGCCTCTCTCGATTTATCTTTTTTTACAACGATTATGGGAACGCTTTCGATTATTTCATAGGTGGTAAATCTTTTGGCGCAATTCATACATTCCCGCCTTCTGCGAATTCTTTCGCCCTCGTCGGTGGGTCGGGAATCGATAACCTTGCTTTCGGAGTAGCCGCAAAACGGACACTTCATTGAAGATCACATCCAATACTCTAAATGATTATATGTATTATATCATACTTCATCGAACAATTTCAACAAAATATTTCACTTTTTTGTCAGTTAGCGAATTTTGAATTGATTTTTTGCATTTTATGCTTTATAATCAATGTAATAAAGGCAACAGTGCGGATTGTATTGCCTAAAAACACAATTGCAGATAGACAGAAAAAGACGGAGGTTACGCAATGAAGAATATCAACAGAGGAACATACCCGACGATGATAACGCCGTTTCATGACGACAACACGGTTGATTATGATGCGGTTAAGAACATCACAAGCTGGTACATCGACAACGGCTGTACAGGCATCTTTGCCGTTTGTCAATCAAGCGAGATGATTTATCTTTCGCTCGACGAAAAGGTCAAAATCGCAAGAACCGTTGTTGAAACGGTCAGGGAGAGTGGAAAGAATGTCTCGGTTGTCGCTTCGGGTCACAATTCAGACGATATGGACGCCCAGATCAAGGAAATGACAGCTATGGCTGAAACGGGCGTTGATGCCATTGTGTGGGTCAGTAACAGGCTTGACCTTCATAACGACGGCGACGATGTTTGGATTAAGAACGCCGAATATCTTCTTTCAAGGCTTCCCGAGGATATCGCAATCGGCATTTACGAGTGCCCCTATCCTTACAAGAGAATCCTCACTCCGAAAATTCTTGACTGGTGCATTTCAACGGGCAGATTTGCCTTTATCAAGGATACCTGTTGTGACCCCGATATGCTCGACGCAAGACTCGAACAGCTCAAGGGAACGAGCATCAAGCTCTTTAACGCCAACTCACAGACCTTCCTCTACACACTCAGACACGGTGCGGCAGGCTTTTCGGGCGTTATGGGCAATTTCCATCCCGATTTGTATGCATGGGTATGCGAAAATTATGAAAATGAGCCGGAAAAAGCCGAAAGAGTTCAGGGCTTCCTCACGCTTTCTTCATTTATTGAAGGCCTTGCTTATCCGCAAACGGCAAAGTACCATATGAACAGGCTCGGCGTTCCGATGAGCCTCTGGTCACGCTCGTGCGACAGAAAAAAATTCACCAAATATCAGCGCATGATAATTGATGAATTGATTAGCACGGAAAATTATGTAAGGGAGATAATTAAGGCAATACCGCACAATTAAGGCGCACGCCTTGCTTGAATCTGTTTCCGTCATGCTGCACAAAAATTCCTTGACTTGCGTCAGCAAGCCTACAAAATTTTTGTACAACCT